>JAZKJD010000001.1:0-28679 GCA_040384585.1 Pseudomonadota bacterium
ATTCTCCCCTTGAAAATCCCCATCGCGCAAGGAAAGCACTTGAAAATGCGAGATCACATTTTCAAGTGCAATGGGTATAGACTACACCATGTCAAAAATTGCAAGTATTCATGCTTATGAAATTTTAGATTCACGAGGAAATCCCACTATTGAAACTGAAGTGGGTTTAATTTCGGGTGAAAAGGCGAGCGCTTGTGTTCCTTCGGGTGCTTCAACGGGTTCGTTAGAAGCCTTAGAATTAAGAGATGCTGATCCAAATCGTTATAATGGAAAGGGTGTTTTAAAGGCGGTGCGGCAGGTAAATACTTTACTGCGAAAAAATCTAGTCGGAAAAGAAGTAGAGGATCAAGCAGGTTTAGATGCGTTGATGATTGCACTGGATGATTCACCTAATAAGGCAGGTTTAGGAGCTAATGCAGTGTTATCGGTTTCTTTAGCGATAGCGAAAGCCGCCGCTTTACATCGCCAGCAATACTTATACCAGTATTTTGCTAGCTTGATGGATTATAAACAGGATGAAAAGTTTATCATGCCAGTGCCAATGATGAATATTATCAATGGGGGTGTACATGCCGATAATAACCTTGATATTCAAGAATTCATGATTTTACCGATAGGTGCTTCCTCTTTTTCTGAAGCGCTTCGTGCTGGAGTAGAGATTTTTCATGCCCTAAAGACTACACTCAAGCAAAAAGGTTTTAATACCAATGTAGGTGACGAAGGTGGGTTTGCACCTGATTTACAATCCCATCAAGAGGCGATTGACTACATTTTAGAAGCCATTGCTAACGCTGGATATAAAGCAGGAAAGGATATTTATTTAGGTTTAGATGCTGCAAGCACAGAGTTTTATAAGGAAAATAAGTATTGTTTAGAAAATAAAAAGTTGAATAGAGAGGAGTGGATTTCTTATTTGGAAAATTTAGTAGAACAGTATCCTGTTATCAGCATAGAAGATGGTATGGCTGAAGCCGATCAAACTGGCTGGATACAGCTTACACAACGATTGGGTAAAAAAATTCAGTTGGTAGGCGATGATTTGTTTGTTACTAACCCTAGATTATTTGCAGAAGGTATAAAAGCGCATTTAGCCAACGCTATTCTTATCAAATTCAATCAGATCGGTACCTTAACTGAAACACTGCAGGCCATTACCATGGCAAAAAAAGCCAACTATGCCGCTATCATCTCTCATCGTTCAGGGGAAACAGAAGACACCACCATCGCAGATTTAGCGGTTGGCACAGGAGTTGGTCAAATCAAAACAGGTTCTGTTTGTCGCACCGATCGAGTTGCCAAATATAATCGCTTATTGCATATTGAAACCGATCTACAAGCCAAGGCGATCTATGCTGGGTCTCAGATTTTTTCTAGCTTTGTAACAAGTCAATCAACATGAAACTGCTTATTATTATTTTGGCACTACTCTTTTTAGTATTGCAATATAAGTTATGGTTTGAACCCGATGGATTGTGGCGAGTACAACGACTTAAACAACAAATTGCAATACAAACAAAGGAAAATTTGCAATTAAGCCAACGGAATGAGGAACTTATTGTAGAAATTAAGGATCTTAAAATAGGCCGTGCGGCATTAGAGGCGCACGCGCGCAATGACCTCAATATGATAAAACCCAATGAATTATTTTACCTTATTGTAGATAAAGATAAGAAAAACAATTCCCCGTAGATTCGTAATCAGTAGGTCGGACGTTCGATTCGTCGCATAGGCACCAGTAAAATCAAGGGTTTATAGGGTCTTATTGCTCTTTTTTTAAGTAAGGTGATTTTTCTTGCTTTTCATTTACTTGTTTTTGAGTTATTGATCGTGGTATAGCAACGGAGTTTACACACCAGGGTATGTTGACAATTGCACGATGATGGCTACAAGGGTGCTTTAGTGGCAGAACCTAAAATTTAGAGGGTTTCCAGATCCGTATGATGGGTGCTAGGGCATTAATCTTTATATTACGTAAAGGAGGAAATTCTAAAGAAGCTTCGGGATTAATAACATATAAGTCAAAGCTATTAATAGACTGACCAATTCTAATACGTCTAATCCCAGGTTTATTTTTTTCGATTTCAACGATACAGTCTATTCCATTTGCGAGCTCCATATTTTTTCCGGTTAATTTTTTCCCAGCGACAATATCCCCTTTACAATATAGAGGATGCATACTGTCATCATTTATCAGATGAACGAGACTCTCGGGATGAATTTTTTGAAATACCTGTAATTCCTCTTTGATTTTTTCTTCTAAATAAGAAGAATTTTCTTCACGAATCGTTTGCTGGAAAGATTCAATCGAAGCATAATTAAGCTTCGATAGTTTACTAGGGTCAATAATTTTAGCTTGAGCACCTAATCCAGACATTAGCCATATCGTTGAACACTCAATACCTTCTTCTCTCATGGCTTTACATACTTTTTTTGCCCCTCGTTCTGTTATGCTGCTATAGCCTTGCTCCCAATAATTAATCGTTGTTAATCCTATGTTGCAATGTTGTGCAAATTCTTTCATGGAAAGACGCGCCATTTTTCGCAAGAATCTAATACGATGAGCGCGTTCTTGAATCTCTAATGGGATTTCAGTTTTATTTTTTTTCTTGTCAGACTCTTTTAATTGTTTATCCATTTATAGTAATACCAAATTTGACATTAAATATCTGTTAAGATAAAATTCAATCTCCATTAAAGATAATAGGAGGTAATAAAAAGATTAAATTTTATAATTAGATTTTTGTGTGTTGGTTTAAATGCATTGTGTTTATCTTTACGTTGAATTACGTGTAGCGGAAATCTTTATAAAGTTAAGAAATAAGATTTAGCTATCACCAGTTTTTATGTATCTCTTTAAATTAGGGTATGTAGCCATACCCTAGTAACGTGCCATTTTTTGGAGTTAGTTTAACTTTAATTCTGGTTAAGGGACCTATATCAATTAGAAATTTGGCTTCAAGACGAGATACGATGTTGGCGAACAGCGCAGCCTAGCCGATATCGCAATAACGATTGAAGTAAAAATCAACTTATAGAGCCGTCCTTAATGAGATCAAAAAATAGCATGCACGATGTTGCCATATTTAAGAAATCATAGGTGTTTATTTGAGTCTAAGAGCCATTATAACGAATATTCGCCTTGGAGTGGATAGTTTATATCCATTTTTTTAAAAAAAGGTATTTGTTTGATTTTAGATTTTAGGTGAAAACCGGGGGCAGGGTTTGGATTTTCTGGGGTGGAGTATTAAACGTAGATGATTCTGTTTTAGACAAACCTTATAGCGTTCCTAAGAAAGCGGCATTTATTGATTATTTTTGGTCTGGGAAACACCATACCGTTGTGAAAGGAATCAGTTTAATTACCCTGTGTTATACAGATATTCACGGTATAGCTGTACCTGTTAACTATCGAATTTGTGATAAGTCATCAGGGAAAAACTAAAAATGATTACTTTCGTGAAAGGTTAACGGAGGTGCTTGCTTGGGGATTAAGCAGACTGCATTAAATAACCATGAGATTTAACAATCTATGGGGTTCAGATGCGAAGGGGTGACGCGAAGGCTAGCCTATCATCCTATTTTGAAAAAAATAGGTGATGGGTGCCGGAAGCGGAAGGACCCCGAGCATATAATGATAATTATTTTTATGATAGTTATTTAGGGTGTGTCGTCATTAACCAGTGTGTCGTATTGAACGTTTCCAAGTTCGTAATGAAAAATCCATTAAAAATAACATATTTTGTGCTTTAAAGGCTTTTGTTCAACTCGAGTTATTGCGTTTTAATCGAGTTATTTCTAATTGGTATGAGATTAGCAAAAATCTATATTTGAGCACAATTCGAAACTTTATCATTGCCTATGTAAAATGCTCTATCCCTGTCAATGCATAAGGCCTAAACCTAGTGATTTTATAAAAAGTAGATGATGGGGCAGGATCGTGCAAACAATTTTTTGTCTCCTATGGAGGCAATTTAAAAATAATAAATAATTTTTTATGAAGGAAAATAATAATGTTAGCGTTAAAATTGCCAGTAGAGTTAAAATCAGCCGGTGTTGAAATAAATTTTCATACTTCGTTAACTCGCTATACAAACCAATATTCTTTCGTGGGAAAAGTTTCTCATCCTTTCATGCCGAGTGTATTATCAATCGATGGTAATAAAATTTGCCAAAAAGTTAATGAAATACTTCTGAAAAAATTGGATTGTTCTGTAGAATTAGCTTGGACAGTAGAAGGTACTTTAGCAAAGTTAGCTACTCCATATGAAGTCATTTTTTTGGAAATATGTTTACCTGATTTTGCTAGAGGTGAAATGCTTGTTAATTTGATTCGTCATGATAAAAGAAGCGTTAATAAAAAAACACCTATCATTGTTATTAGCAGTTGGTTGGAAGCGGCTTTTAAAAAGAAATGTTTTTCTATAGGAGTTTCTTCTATTTTTATAAAGCCTATTTTAGCGGTGGATTTTGAAAATGTTTTAAGGCGGCATGGTATTAATTTTAAGTTATCTTCTTGGGAATCCTCATCGCGAACTGAGATATCCCCACGAAAATTAGCCTACCCTAGCCATCTTCTTCAGTGCTAGTGGTCCTGCCAAAAAGGGACTCCCTTTTTGGCATCCCTCGCTGGGTAAACGCGAGATGCCCACAGGACCCTGAGGCTAAAAAAACTATAGCAAGATCAGCCACCATGCCCATAACAATGCAGAATGAGCGATTGTTTACCATTAGTATTATTTACTTTTTCTAAATGACGACACACCCTAATACTTTTAGACGATTCTAACTAATTGTCCATCTTCTATCTGTAATACTTTATCCATGCGACTCGCAAGTTTTCGATCATGGGTTACAATGATGAGGCTAGTATTAAATGCATCATTTAATTCTAATAGTGTTTGATATACCTGTTCTGCGGTATGGCTGTCTAGGTTACCCGTAGGCTCATCGGCTAATATACACAGTGGGTCATTGACTACAGCCCTAACAATCGCTGTTCGTTGTCGTTCTCCACCAGAAAGCTCACCTAATTTATGATGTTGTCGGGATACGAGCCCCACTTTTTTAAGTAACGACAGCGCTTTTTTTTCTGCTAGTCTGGGATTGGTGCCACTTATCAATAAAGGAATGCAAGTATTTTCTAATACGGTAAATTCAGGCAATAAATGATGAAATTGGTAGATAAAACCGAGATAACGATTTCTCAAATGGCTGCGTTTTATCTCATTTAGTGTCGCTAGATTGTGTCCTGCAATAAAAACTTGACCGCCACTGGCTTGATCAAGACCACTCAGCAAATGAAGTAATGTACTTTTGCCAGCCCCGGAAGGACCTACAATAGCAATTCGTTCTCGCGATTGTATTGAAAAATTAATAGGTTTCAGTACTTCGACGTAAAGTGAACCATCATGAAATATCTTTGTTAGATTTTTACAGGCAAGTATTTTTTCACTGTTCACATCCTTATTATTCATAGCGTAAAGCCTCTGCCGGTGCTGTTCTAGCGGCTTTTAAGGCGGGATAGATTGTTCCTAGCAAACTCATTCCTAAGGCGGCTAGACAAATATGGATAATATCTGCGCTTTCAATTTTTGAGGGTAGTCTATCGACAAAGAAATAGACATTAGAGGCAAGAATTTCTGTATGAAAAATATGTTCTAAAAAACTAACGATATCACTGGCGTAGAAGGCTAGTAAAAGTCCTGCTATTAACCCGATCAACGTTCCTAGCAGTCCAATGATACAGCCCTGAACCATAAAAATACCTAAAATCGTACTCGGTGTTGCACCGAGGGTGCGCAAAATTGCGATATCTGATTGTTTATCCGTCACTACCATCATTAAAGAAGAAACGAGATTAAATGCTGAAATGGCAACCAACAAAAGTAAGATAAAAAACATCATTCTTTTTTCTAAAGAAATGGCATACATCAAGCTACCATAGGTACTGGTCCAGTCGGTAATTTGGTAAGTAGGCGGTAGTTGTTTAGAAAGTGCTAGAGAAACCTTTGGTGCTGCAAAGAGATCATTGAGTTTGAGTCGCAAACCGGTGACGCCTTGGCCTAATTGAAAAAGTGTTTGCGCATCCCGCATAGCAATATAAGCCATATTACTTTCAAAGCCAAAACTGCGTCCTACACGGAAAATACCGGATACGGTGAATGTTTTAAAACGCGGCATAATACCAGCAGGGGTTAAGGCAATGCGTGGCGTGATGACATTGATTTTATCGCCAGTATTTATGCCTAGTTCCATGGCTAATTCTTCTCCTATCACAATGTCATAGTGTCCAGGTAATAAATCAAATTTACCTTCAACAATTTTACTGGGTATTTCGGAAACCTTTCTTTCTTGTTCTGGTATGACACCTGATAGCATAATTGGATGGGGTTGACCCAGATTGACAAGCATGCCTTGCCCCATCACAAAGGGTGCTGCCGCTAGCACATGAGGTTGTTGTAATACGGTTTTTCGTAATGAATTGGTATCAGAAATGGCTTGGCCAGTGGTGGAAGTGATAGCAACTTGTGTTGCCATGCTAAAGATACGAGTACGAATTTCCTGATCAAAACCATTCATAACGGATAAAACCGTGATCAAAACCATGACACCTAAGGCGATGCCTATCATCGATGTGAGTGAAATAAATGAAATAAAATGGTTACGTCTTTTAGCACGTGTGTAACGTAGACCGATATAAAGAGCAATGGGACGAAACACGTTACCAACCTAAAAGAAAGTACTTGAAGTTGTGAATTCGCAACTTCAAGTACAATGGATATATGCGTATAAAGGTATTCAAGTAGATGAATTTTCACCCATCGCAACAATAGCATGAAAACCACCATCGACATGGACAACTTCGCCTGTGATGCCAGAAGCCAAATCTGAACAGAGAAAAGCTGCCGTATTCCCGACTTGTTCTGTCGTGGTATTTTTCCGTAAAGGAGTAACGGCTTCATTATAAGCCAGAATTTTTCTAAAGCCCGAAATACCAGAGGCGGCTAGCGTACGAATTGGGCCTGCTGAAATCGCATTGACTCGAATTTTCTTAGGGCCTAAGCTATTAGCCAGATAACGGACGTTAGCTTCTAAGCTCGCTTTGGCTAATCCCATGACATTATAATTTTGTAGCGCTTTTTCCGAACCGAGATAGGTGAGGGTAAGAATAGCTCCGCCATCTGCTTGATCCTTCATGAGCGGGAAAGCCGCTTTTGCTAAAGCCGCTAAACTATAACTACTGATATCGTGAGCAATTCTAAATCCTTCTCGGTTGATATGTTCTAAATAATCACCTTGTAGTTGATCGGCGGGAGCATAAGCCACTGAGTGGACTAAAATATCAAATCCATCCCAGTGGTTATGTAACTTCTGAAAAAGATTTTCAATTTCTTTATCGTTACTGACATCACAGGGGAATACAAGATCCGAGTTAAAATCTCTCTGGGCCATTTTTCTGACACGTTCTTTCAGTTTTTCACCTTGATAGGCAAACGCTAATTCAGCTCCTTCACGATGCATTGCTTTGGCTATGCCGTAGGCAATCGATCGATCGCTGGCCAAGCCAACAATTAAAGCACGTTTATTATCAAGTATACCCATGCGTTTTCCCCTTCAATTTTTCTGGTGGCTATGGGTGGGCTCGAACCACCGACCCCAGCGTTATGAGTGCTGTGCTCTAACCAGCTGAGCTACATAGCCAAATAGGTCGCCTATTGTGCTAAGCACGGGTAAGCCTGTCAAGACAAACCTAGAAACGGATTTAACTATATCATTTGAGTTTACAAGCTTGTAAACTCAATCGCGTATAAGCAGACTGCATTAAATAGCTATCATAAAGGTAGTTATTACTATGTGCTCGGGGTCCTGCCGCTTCCGGCACCCACTCCCCTATTTTTTTCAAAATAGGATGATGGGCTAGCCCTCGCGTCACCCCTTCACATCTGATCCCATGATTGTTAAATCTTACAATTATTTAATGCAGTCTGCTTATTACGAGATATAGAATCGTTTTGTTTCGGATAAAGCATTTACTATCGTTTGCATAGGTAACTGATTTGTTGGTAAAACTCTAGCATTTAGATCTTGAACTTGAAAATAACCCGAAGGATAGATAGTAATAATGTGCTTATCTTTGATAATCCCTAAATTAGTATAACTATGCATGAGCAAGTAAGGGCGCTTCTTCTTATCAAACAAAGATTGGCCAATACTGTAATCATTCATTGGATTTTGACAGCCAAAAAGACGAGTTAAAAAAGTAGGAACCAGATCATAATGCGTGCTGATATGCTTAAAAACAGCCGGTTTTTTTCCTGGCCAATAGATGATTAAAGGAACTTGCGTTTGATAGCGTGTGAAATTGCTGGCGTGTCCCCAGTAACCTAAGTGATTATCATTAAATTCGTTTCCGTGATCAGCCGTGATAACAACAATCGTGTTATCCAGTAAATGCTTTTTTTTGAGCAAAGCTAAATCTTTTGCTACCAGCTGATCAATGTAATACAGTGCATTTTTGTAGCGGTTAAAGGTAGGTGTTGGATTGGTAGTTTGAGTATAAGCTAGCCTGTCACAGACAGCAATACTGGGTTGGAAAGGATCAACTGGGCTATTACCATAGCAGAAGCTATGGGCGGCATCATAGAATAAAAAGCTAAAGAAAGGGGATGATGTGTGTGTTATAAATTGTGTAAATTCTTCGGTAATACGTTTGTCCCTCTCGTGTGGCCAGTGTCCTGGTGTGGATGTTTGTAAATTTTTAATCTTAACAAAGACATTTTGATCAAAAGGTGGTGCGAGTAATTCTGCACTGGCAAAGATTCCCATATGATAACCGTCATGCTTGAGTTTATCGATAAATACAGGACTTTTATGTTCATTAATTGTTGCTGACCAGTAGCTAGCAGGTAAGCTATAGAATAATGAGAAAATACCGGGCTGCGTGCCATTACCACCACTAAAATGCTGTTGAAATTGCCAGCTTTGTTGTGCAAAGCGATAAATATTAGGGGTATTAACAGCGTTCAGCATATCAAACCGCCAGGTATCAATAAGAATAAAGACTATATTAAGTGGTTTTTCAGTGGGGCGATAAACCAACGAGTGAAGTGGATAATGAAGCTTTGCATTCGCATGATTAATTTCAACAAAATCAGATCGATATAAACTTTCTAGGGCAGGAAGGCGGTTTTTTCCAGGTAAACATTTAGCAAGGACCTCATAGTAGAGTGGGATCGTATAGGCTTGTTGGTTTAAGGATAAGGCGCCTGAGGTTTTAATGATTAACGCTAACATATAATAAGAAAATAACAGGCATGCTATTAAAGAAAGCGGGTATTTTGCTTGAAAAGGCTTATGGCGTCGTTTTTTCCATATAAATACTGCTAAACCTATTTCAATCGCTAACAGGAAGCTTGTTAGTAATCCAATAAAAAGGCATTCTAACCAAGAAAGATCAAAGATTTCTACTGTTTGGCCACTGGTGAGCAAATTCCATATCACACCATTTAAGTGGAAGCGATACTGACTGAATACAAAGGTGTCAAGACAAAGTAGGGTGGTAAATGCGAAGGCTATTAGTATAGAGAGTATAAAAACAAAGGTTTTATTAGGCCATAGAAATACTAGAATTGTAGGCAGAATAGCCGCTATACAGGCGAATAGGCCTAACTGGCCTAAAAAAGCACTCAGTAAAAACAACCAAGCCAGAAATTGATTTAGTAAGCTTGGGACGGATAAGTGAAAGGGAAGGATAATAGCAAAGTAGTGTAATCCTATCATCCAAAATAAAACGACATTTCCAGTAAAATACCAGAATATCCAATTTAAATAAGTTTTTCTTATTGCTGAAGAAGACATTTGTTTTTTTATTTTTGTTGTTGTTTTTTTATTGAGAAGAGAAGGCTAATTAGGCATTAATTATTGATTATTGATTAGGCAAGATCATATTGTTTTAATTTTTTACGTAAAGTACCACGGCTAATCCCCAGCAATTTAGCTGCTTTGGTTTGATTGCCGCGTGTTTCTCGCAACACAACTTCGAGTAAAGGCGATTCAACCTCCGTTAAAACCAGTTCATAAAGATTGGAAGGCGAATTTCCCTCTAATTGAGAAAAATAATTTTTTATTGCCTGTTCAACGTGGGTCTTTAACGGTAGTTGATGGGTGCCCGTACTAGGAGCCAGAGTAGGGAGAACAGAGAGTTGATCAAGTTCATTTTGCATATACAGTATCCTTTGAGTCTTGACTAGGTCAGAGGAGCCTCCATGATATAGTAGGGGCGGGGCGGCGACAAGCGTCTTTTACGTATCCTATTAACTTTTTACAAATGGGAGAGGCGAGAAATGGCCAGTTCAGCCGCTATACTATTCGTACGATTTAAAAAAACACGCATTTTCAACTATTATGATCGGTATGCACGCTTCGAATGAGTTAACAAAGTTAAAAGGGATAGCAGATTTTGTTATATTTTGATAGATTCTTAGATTCTGTCTCTAACGTGATGATTGTCGTCATCCGCAAGGCGAAAACAGCGAAAAAAACGGAGTTTACACAAGGTAAATGAGTATTTTTGAGCTGTTTTTAACGCAGCAGATGGCGACAAGGGGACTTTAGGGACAGAACCTATTGTTTTTACTTGATACAAAATGAGGGAAAAAGAGTGAGCTTTAAAATTTTGTTGCTTGCTTTAATGATAGGGATATTGACGCCTGTTTATGCCCTACAGCAACCACTGCCTGTAGATCAGGTTTTTCAAGTAACAAGTGAACAAATCGACGCCAAAACACTTGCTGTAACCTGGTTTATCAAGCCAGGGTACTACCTTTATCGTGATAAAATTCACTTTTATAGTGATCAAGCGAATATAGGATCGGTAATTCTACCTCAAGGAATTCCAAAACAGAACCCATTTCTTGGTAAATATCAAATATATCAACATGATGTGACCGTGCTATTAACATTCGTACATCCTGTACAAGCTGCCGTAGTGCTCACTATCCATTATCAAGGTTGTTCAGCTGCCGGTTTTTGCTATCCTCCGGTTACGCAAGTGTTGTCTTTACCGTTTCATAATAAAAAATTAGCTAAACCTTTAGCGAAAGAATTAGGCGGAGCTGATCAACAAAATCTAGCAAAAGCAAAACCGCTGAGTGCTATCGATGAGCAAGGCAAAGCCATACAGTTGTTAGCAAGTCATAATCTGTGGTTGATTTTATTAGGCTTTTTTGGCTTTGGTTTATTGTTATCGTTAACGCCTTGTGTACTCCCGCTAATACCTGTTTTATCCGCTATTATTTTAGGCCAAAAAGAATTAACAACACTCAAAGCCTTTATTTTGTCGCTAACCTATGTATTCGCTATGGCATTGACCTATGCAATAGCGGGTGTTTTTGCTGGTTTAGCGGGTAGCTATCTGCAAGCTTTTTTGCAAAGTCCGTGGGTTATTGTATTCGTGAGTTTAGTGTTTGTGTTACTCGCTTTTTCCTTATTCGGTTTTTATGAATTACGTCTTCCAGCAAGCTGGCAAGAAAAACTGATGAATCTAAGCAATCGTCAGCAAGGAGGTAATTATCTAGGGGTGGCCTTAATGGGTTGTTTATCCACTTTAGTTATTTCCCCTTGTATTACAGCTCCTTTAGTCGGTGTTTTGACTTATATAGGAAACACTGGCAATGCTGTTTTGGGTGGTTTTGCGTTATTTATTTTAGGTTTGGGCTCGGGTGTTCCTTTACTGATTATCGGTACCTCCGCTGGGAAATGGTTGCCGAAATCGGGTCCTTGGATGAATTGGGTGAAGCTAATTCTAGGGGTTATGATGTTAGTGATGGCCGGGTGGTTATTATTACGTATTATTCCAACAGATTCACAGTCTTTTCATTGGTTTAACTCAAATCAAATGACAGAGTTAACTAATAATCGCTTTCAAACAATTAAAGGAATTCCTGATCTTGAGCGAGCACTCAGTAGAGCTAAGCAAGAAAATAAACCTGTCATAGTCGATTTTTATGCAAACTGGTGTTTGTCGTGCAAAGAAATGGAACGACTCGTATTTCCTACACCACAGGTAAGGAGTTTATTGTCTCGATTTATTGTATTGCGTGCCGATGTCACAGCCAATGATGCGGTTGATAAGGCTTTAGAAAAAAAATTCAAAGTGATTGCGCCGCCTACCTTTTTGTTTTTTACGCCAGAGGGTAGAGAGTTAAGTGAGCAAAGGGTAGTGGGTCAACTAGCAAGTCAAGCATTTGCAGATCACTTGCGTCAAGTGTTAGTGTTATCGATTAAGTAGTTTTTAATTTTTGTAGCGTACAGAGAAACAAAAATAAAATTAGGAATCAGTGATTATGTCCAATATCGCGATCATCGACTTTAATAAATCTCATCAAACTATAGAAGGGCTTGGTACATTTGCAGGGAGAGCACTTCCCTTTTTTACAGCGGATAAGCGAGAAGATGTTGCTAAGAAGTTGTTTTTGAAAGATGGACTAGAATTATCTATCATACGAATAGAGGTATCTCCTTACCTTTCTTCGTTCACGCCTCTACCGAAGCATCTTTCTCTGGAGGATCCTTATTTTGATCCGAATAACTGGAGTAAGGATAAGCTCACTGAAAATGAAAGAAAATGGCGTGCGCAGATTTGGATAGTATTGAAGGCGAAGTCTTTAAATCCAGATATTAAAGTGCTTGCGAGCACCTGGAGTCCCCCACTGAATATGAAAATCTATGATACTGAAGCTGGCAAAGCCAAAAAGTGGTATCAACTTAATAGATTAAAGCCGGAATGTTACACTGATTTTAGCGACTATCTAGTAGGAGAGTTTCTGATTCCCTGCAAGGAAGCAGGGATACCGATAGATATTCTTTCCCCACAAAATGAACCGGAATTTCCAACACCAGATTGGGGCGGTTGTGTTTGGTTTCCATGGGAAACGACTAAGTTTATTGAAAAGCTTAGTGCAGGACTAAAAAATAAAGATCTCGCAACAAAAATCATGGCAGGTGAAACTGCCAACTCGGTAGTAGCTGCTCTTTATGTAGCTGTCATGCGGTGGTTTAAGGGTAGCCGTCATATCGACATCCTAGCGACACACGGTTATTCTTTCCCAAGAAAAGGAATGGTAACGTATAATACATTACAACTGCCTTGGCCATTAGGCTCCAAAGGTAAACGACGTTATGTGACTGAAATTTCTTCCACGCGTTCCTATGATTCAAGTATAAAAAACGCTCTTCAATTTGCTGTCAGCATGCATAAATTCTTATCGCAGGGTGATGTCAATGCGTTAATATTTTGGTTGGGTATGATAGACTCCCTCAGTAATGAAGCTTTGATTGGTTTAGATGAAAATAAGGATTTAGCGTTTCCTAAAGTATTCGATGTGTTTGGGCAGTTTACCCGTTATATTTCTGTTGGTGCTGTTCGAGTCGATGTGAGTAAAAAATTTTTTGCCAGTGTAGTTAATTTCTTTTATAAGCTTTTTTTTGGCCAAAAGGTTTATATTTCTGCTTACCGACATCCTAAGTTACTGGAGCAGGTAACGGGTGAACTTTTATTCAAAGATGACTCTCAAGCATTAACTATCGTGCTGATCAATACCGGTAATCATCCCGAAACAGTGCCTATTGAGCTCAAGGATATTGTATTGACTGCTTCATGGCAGTCTGCATTAACAGATGCCACTCACCGTTGGACGTCGGAATCAGAAGAGGTAAAATTGAAGGATGGAAACCAAGGGTTACTTACTGTCGAGGTACCAGCTAACAGTGTTTTGACCTTGAGAAATGAAGGTGTTGTTAAAAAAAATCCCTGTCCAGGTGCTCCTTCGGGATTTTTCTCGTTTTTTAAATTTTTTTACCCGCCAAAAATGCCTGAAGGAAGCGAGAAAAATAGTTTGATGCTAGGACTCTAAGAAAATTAAACAAAAGAGGGAGGTTTTTCAGGAGATTTATTTTTAGGCCATTGTATAAGGACCACCCCGAATAAAATCGCAATGACTCCCAAACCTTCTGTCCACTGAGGGTGATTATGGAAAAAGATAAAATCCCAAAGAATGGCCATGATAGGGACAATATACATCACCGCACTGGCTCGTACGGCATCCCATTCTCGAATAAGGTGGTAGTAAATGATCCATGCCAACGCCGTTGAGAATAAGCCCATATAAATACTTGCTGTCCAAAGCATAGGTGAATGAAATAGTAGAGAACTGCTAGGCCAGCTTTCGAAACAAAGTGAAACCAGCATTAAAAAAACCAAACTGGCCCAATGTTGGTGATAGATATTGGCATAAAAATCCAATTTAATCTGACCGGATAACATTCGTTGATTGAGCAAACCTCCTATCGCATAGCTAATTGCCATTAATAATACTGATAATGTACCTAGTAAATATTGCTGGCTATGATCAAAATCAAGGAGTGGCCAAAAAATAACACAAATACCTAATAAACCAGCTAACAAGCCTAAGCATTTCAAAAAAGAAAAATTTCTGGTTTTAGGAGAAATAGAGCTGAATAGTAATGTCCAAATGGGTACCGTGCCATTTAAAATTCCTGCTAAACCCGATGAAATATGTTGTTCACCATAAAATAAAAAGAAAAAAGGAATTCCCTGAGAGAAAAGGCCCATAATCCAGATGCGCCAACGATAAGAAAAAGGTACAGATACCTTTTTTTTCAAAAAGCACAACATGAGAATAAGAAAAAATAAAGCTAATCCAACGCGTAACATAGCACCGAAGAAAGGCGGTACTATCAGAACCACGGCTTTAATGGCAACAAATGAACCGCCCCAAAAAGAGGCAAGCAAGAAAAACCATAGGTAATTGATGTTTTTATTTGTCATGAAATCAACTTAAATGAATGGTTAAGCTATCGAGTTTTTGTAAACCGCGTGGTAGTTTATGGCCTCTTTGTCCACGTTTACCTCGGTAATGTTCAAGATCCGAAGGTTTTAAGATTACATGTCGTTTTCCAGAAATGGCGAGTAATGCACTATTTTTTGTCGGTAATACCGTGAGGATGATGACATATTCTTCATGTTTCTTAGCTTTTTCAGAGGGTATTTGAATTATTTTATTACCCTTGCCTCTAGCTAGAATAGGTAATTCTTTGGCGGCAATGATCAATAAATAACCACTATTAGTGACGACAGCAATATGGTTGTTTTCAAGATTATCTATTAATTGTGGTGGTAATACTCGGCTTTGTTCCGGCAATTTTAACAGGGTTTTTCCATTACGATTTTTAGAATAGAGCTCGGTTAATTGTGTAATAAATCCATAGCCTGCATCTGAAGCTAATAAAGTCGATTGTTCTGGATCCCCGCTGATAATGGTTTCGAAGCTTGCGCCATTGGGCAGATTAAAACGGCTCGTTAAAGGTTCGCCAGTGCTACGCGCAGAGGGCAGTGTATGAATGGCGGTTGAATAACTGCGGCCTGTTGAATCAATGAATATCGCCAATTGATTGCTGCGGCCTTGTACAGCGGTTTTTAATGAATCGCCTGCCTTAAAATTTAAACCGCTTACATCAAAGTCATGACCTTTTGCGGCACGTATCCAACCTCGTGTAGAAAGGATAATGGTCATGGGTTCTGCAGGAATAATTTCTATTTTTTGGAAGGCTTGGGCAGTGTTGCGTGTCACAAGCTTTGATCGACGTTCATCTCCATAGAGGTCCGCATCTTTCTGCAATTCATCTCGGATTAAACGTTTTAATTTTGCTTTAGAAGCTAAGATTTTCTGTAATTCGTCACGTTCAGTGGATAGGCTTTTTTGTTCTGCACGAATTTTGATTTCTTCAAATTTGGCTAATTGGCGTAAACGTATTTCTAAAATAGCATCGGCTTGGATATCGCTTAATTTAAAACGTTTAATTAATTGTGTTTTAGGTTCATCATGCTGGCGAATGATCGTAATGACTTCATCGATATGCAGATAAATAATTAAAAAGCCTTCGAGTAAATGCAAACGATGTAAAATCTTCTCTAAGTGGAACGCTAAACGTCTACGAACCGTTTCTTGCCGATATTCTAACCACTCTTGTAAAATCGTTAACAGATTTTTGACATGAGGACGGCCATCTAGGCCAATCATGTTGAGATTAATGCGGTAACTCCGTTCTAAGTCGGTGGTTGCAAATAAATGGTCCATTAATGCCGCGGTATCGACACGATTTGAGCGGGGAACAATAAGCAAACGTGTTGGGTTTTCATGATCCGATTCATCACGTAAATCTTCTATAAGCGGCAGTTTTTTCTCACGTATTTGTTCGGCAATCTGTTCAATAATTTTTGAACCAGATACTTGATAAGGTAAGGCGGTAATAACGAGTTGGCCTTTTTCTTCTTTATAAACCGCACGTGCTCGAATAACACCTTGTCCTTGTTGATAGATTTTACGGATTTCTGCTAGGGGGGTGATGATTTCAGCCATTGTAGGAAAATCAGGCCCTTGAATATGTTCAAAAAGTTCAGTGAGTGTTGTTTTGGATTCATCTAATAAACGTATGCAGGCGCCGACAACTTCTTTAAGATTATGCGGTGGAATATCGGTTGCCATACCCACAGCAATACCAGTAGCTCCATTTAATAGGATATTAGGTAAGCGGGCAGGTAACAGGTGAGGCTCTTCTAAGGTGGCATCAAAATTAGGAACCCAATCGACAGTGCCATTGCTGAGTTCTACTAACAATGCTTGGGCATACTGGGTTAAGCGTGATTCAGTATAGCGCATAGCAGCAAAGGATTTAGGGTCATCTTGTGAACCCCAGTTGCCTTGGCCGTCGATGAGTGGATAACGATAAGAAAAAGGTTGTGCCATTAATACCATGGCTTCGTAGCAGGGTCCATCGCCATGCGGATGGAATTTACCGAGCACGTCACCGACTGTTCTTGCTGATTTTTTGTATTTTGCTAAAGCGGTTAAGCCTAATTCTGACATGGCATACACAATACGTCTTTGCACCGGTTTTAGTCCGTCCCCTATATGGGGTAATGCTCTGTCAAGAATGACATACATGGAGTAATCAAGATAAGCTTTTTCGGTAAAGAGGCGCAGTGGCTGATGCTCGATGATTGTGCTCAATTCAGGTGTTTTGGCTTTGACCATGGGTATCCTCTTATCAATTAAACTCGTAACCCAAGCTTACTACATGTTTCACATCGATGCCTTGATTAGGAGGTAGGATTCCAGCATTTGAGTAGTGTAAATAGTGATAACTCAATGACCAGATATGAGTTGCTCTCCAGCGTAAGCCTAAACCCAGAAAATCTTGAAAAGCAAATTGTCCCCCTAGATTTCGATGTCCTAAATGGTTATTGGATAATAAGCTGGCTCCTATGCCAAATTCTAGATAAGGTTGGCTTGCTAAGAAGTACTTTTCTCGGGTTTGTATTCGTATAACGGGCGAAACCGCTAAAATGCGGATAACGCTAGGCTGATGAGTTTGAGTCGGGGTTATTCTTCCATTAGCAAGACTCAGATCCCAATAGCCGCTTAAACGAATAGGTGATTGAGGAAATCCGATAAATGGCCAAAAGCTTTGCAAGGCAATTCGATATTCTCGTAGGTGATCAGGTTTGCCATTTCCATAAGAGAAGCTTAGTCCAGGAGAAAAAGCAAAGGTTTTTTTGGAGTTTAGGTAAACAAAAATAAAGGTAATTATTAGAATAAAAAATCTATATTTTTTGATTAAATTTGAAAATGCTTCTAGCAATGAGAAATACTCCTTATTAATCGAATAGCATTAGGCTTATGAGGGTTTTAGACGTGTTTTTCTACCTAAAAGCTTACATTTATATTTTTAGACTTCTTATCTAAAGTGTAGTCATGATAAAAAATCTTTCTAATAAGTCAAAATTTTGTTTTAGAATAGGTTCTGTTATAATGCCGCCCTAATTTGATTTCAGGGGATATAAAAATTATATGCAGCCGAATATCCATCCATCCTATGACGTGCTTACAGTCACTTGTAGCTGTGGAAATAGCTTTCAAACCCGCTCTAGCTTGGGCGAGCCAACGCTTCATATTGAAGTCTGTTCTAAGTGTCATCCTTTTTATACGGGCAAGCAGAAAATTGTTGATACCAGTGGACGGGTCGATAAATTTAAACAGAAGTATGGAAATCGTTCGGGGAGAGTACCTTCTGATGAACTCAATGATTCTGCAGGAACTGCTTAGAAAATGTCTTAAAATGCGCGATGACGGGCAAAGATCATCTGTTTTTCCGCATTTCGCTACTCACATACTTCATGTATGCTCCGTTTCGGTACTCGAAAAACAGCGATTTTTGTTTCGCTCTAGCGCATTTAAAGACACTTTCTAAGTTCTATCATTTCATTGTTCGGCTTTCTTTCTAAGTAAGTTCTTAGTTTTTAGACAAAGTTAGCCTAATTTACTAATTTATTATAATGGTGGGTAAATTTATGCCGAAAAAACGTATTAGCTTGTTTCCCTGGCTGGTATGCGGTTTAGGAGCACTTTTCTATTGTTATGAGTATTTTTTGCGAATTTTACCTAGTGTGATGACTGAAGATTTGCTAAAAATGTTTAGTATCAGTGGATTGGCATTTGGTAATTTAGTTGCCTTTTATTATTACGCTTATACCCCCATGCAGTTGCCTGTAGGAATCATGATGGACCGATTTGGTCCTCGTAAATTGTTGGTATTTGCTTCTTTGTTCTGTGCCTTAGGAACCTATTTATTTTCTCATCATTACCTGCCTACCGCACAACTTGGGCGTTTTTTGGTAGGTTTTGGTTCGGCGTTTGCTTTTGTTGGTGTTCTTAAACTTGCTTCCCTTTGGTTCCCTCCGTCGCGTTTTGCCTTTATTGCCGGGATGGCAACTTCTCTAGGAATGATAGGCGCCATGGTGGGAGACATTGTGTTGTCCAAACTCGTTGTCTCTGTAGGTTCTAACACAACGCTTTATCTTGCAGCGATGGTAGGAGTTGGTTTGACAATAGCGATGTGGTATGTGATACCGGAAACTAAAGCGGTTAAAACAGCCGCGGCTTCCGCTTCTTCTAAATTACACTACCGAGAATTTTTTAAGGCTGTTTTTAATCTTTGTAAAAATCCACAAATGTGGTTAATTGGTGTTATAGGGAGTTTTTTATACTTATCACTTTCTGGTTTTGCAGAAATTTGGGGCATTCCCTACCTAATACGTGTTTATGGTTTCTCGAGTGTCACAGCAGCGACTGCTATTTCCTTTGTATTTTTAGGGTGGGCTATCGGAGGCCCATTAGTAGGTTGGATTTCTGATAAACTAGGTAATCGCCGATATCCGATTATTATCGGCGCATTATTAGGTGCTTTATTATTTTCAAAAATTATTTATGATCCTACCTTACCTAACTATTCTCTGAAAATCCTACTGTTTATGTTTGGTATCTGTAGTTCAACACAGATTATCGTTTTTCCTATTGCCAGGGAACTTAATGTGCAGGCTTTGGCGGGAACAGCCATTGCAGTGACTAACTGTCTAGTGATGTTAGGTGGGGCTTTATCTCAACCTTTGATAGGAAAGGCCTTGGATGTACTAACAGGTATCCATATAAAAGGAAATTTAATGGCTTTTTCGATTAACAGTTTTCAGCATGCATTAACTGTTG
Organism: Pseudomonadota bacterium; assembly: GCA_040384585.1. Taxonomy (GTDB): domain Bacteria; phylum Pseudomonadota; class Gammaproteobacteria; order Diplorickettsiales; family Diplorickettsiaceae; genus JAZKJD01. The sequence goes on from JAZKJD010000001.1 coordinate 19,623, forward strand.
TTCCTGTTGCATTTGTTTTGGCAGCGATATTAACATTTTTTGTCAAAGAAACGCGTGGTGTCGTAGCAAAGTAAATGAGATTTACGAAAAAAGAGACACTTGAAATCTGTAAAATCACCGACCTTTCAAGTGCGAAGAGTCTATACCCATTATACTTGAAGTTGCGAATTCGCAACTTCAAGTATTTTCTTCTCGCGATGGGGATTTTCAAGGGGAGAATCGCGATTTTCCCCTTGAATGACGGCGCGTAAGCTTTGCTGATCCCCGTCATGTAATCGGGTATACCGCTCGTGACAAGTTTGAAAATTTCGCATCTTCATGTACGAGCGGTATATTAGATTTTTTTATTTAGCTTTTCAAGCGCGGTTCCTATTTTTAGTAATGCTTTTTTTAATTCTATTTCATTGATTGCAAAGGAAAGTCGCAAATGGCCTGGCGCGCCAAAGACTGAGCCAGGTACCGTAGCAACATCAGCCTCATTAAGCAGATAATCAGCCAATGTATAGTCATCAATAAAGGGTTTATTTGTTCCGATAAAGTTTGCAAATGATGGAAAGCAATAGAAGGCTCCCATCGCAGGCAAGCAGTTGATACCAGGGATATCGTTAAGCCCTTTTGAAAAGAAGTCATGTCTTTTTCGGTATTCCTCATTCATTTTACGCACACAATTCTGATCACCGGTTAATGCGGCCTGCGCTGCACTCTGCGCAATTGAGTTAGGGTTAGAAGTACTCTGTGATTGTATGTTTGCCATTGCTTGGATAATTTCTTTTGGTCCTGCTGCATAGCCGATGCGCCAGCCAGTCATTGCGTAGGCTTTTGAACAGCCATTTAATACAATCGTTCGGTCATATAACTTAGGACACACATTGATAATATTTTCAAAAGCTTGTTTTCCCCAATAGATATGTTCATAGATATCATCCGTGAGAATAAATATTTGTGGGTTCTTTAATAAAACCTTGGAAAGTGCATTAAGTTCTTCATGCGTATAAACCATTCCCGTGGGGTTTGAGGGGCTATTGATAATAAATAGGCGTGTTTGTGGTGTAATAGCAGCAGCTAATTGTTCTGGGGTGATTTTTAAATGCTGTTGAATAGTTGTCGAAATAATAATGGGTTTTGCTTCAGCCAGTAAAGCGATATCTGGATAAGAAACCCAATAAGGGGCGGGAATAATAACCTCGTCCTGTGGGTTTAGGAGTGCTTGCATGAGATTGTAAATACCTTGTTTAGCGCCACTAGAAACAATGACCTGATCGGGCTGATAGGATAATTGATTCTCTTTTTTAAATTTATCGACAATGGATTGCTTTAGGCTAGGGATCCCATCGACTGCTGTATATTTAGTAAAACCCTGATCTAAAGCTTGATGGGCCGCTTGTTTAATAAATTTTGGGGTGTCGAAATCGGGTTCACCCACAGTGAGATTAATAATAGGTTTACCAGAAGCCTTTAACCGGTAAGCGGCGGCCGAGAGGCTTAAGGTGGGAGAAGGTTTTATTTGTGCAACACGATGCGATAGGGTTATTTTCATAGAAATGTGCTTTAGGTTAAAATATAAGTTTAAAGAATAGTGCTATTATCTGTGAGGGGTTAATAATAAAGCAAGTAAAGTCTAGAGACTTTGAGAATACATTAACTAATCTCTCTTAGGTCAAGCAATAAAAGCATAAAATTTTGCCTGCTCGATAAAAATAATAAAAGGAGGTTTCTCATGCAAAGAGCTTATATGTTTGATACCTTTCAATATGTTAAAGAATTAACAAAAGCAGGTGTTCAACAAGAACAAGCTGAGGTACAGGTCAAACTTATGGTGGAATTAATTAATCACACATTATGTACACGAGACGATTTGGAAAGATCGGAAGAAAGACTTTCGCTGAGAATAGAAGATAGTAGAAAAGATCTTGAATTGAAAGTTGAAACCGTTAGAAAAGATCTTGAATTGAAAATTGAATCAGTTAGGGAAAATCTTGAATTGAAAATTGAAACTGTTAGAAAAGAGCTGAAAGTAGAAATTGAAAATCTTAGAAAAGATTTAGCATTACAAATCAACCAGGCTAAGCATGAAATGATTAAATGGTTAATCGGAATCTCTGCAGCAGGATTAGGTTTACTATTCACTATGATTAGGTTCTGTCTCTAATCCATGTCAAAATCCTTTGCATTAGTTTCCAGCTTTAAACCTGCGGGCGATCAACCGCAGGCAATTAAAGGAATGATAAAAGAATTAGAAGCAGGTGTGGCTCATCAAACATTACTCGGAGTCACCGGTTCTGGTAAGACATTTAGCATTGCGCATGTGATACAAAAAAGTCAACGGCCGGCAATTATTTTAGCGCCTAATAAAACATTGGCGGCACAATTATATGGTGAAATGCGTGCTTTCTTCCCTAATAATGCAGTGGAGTATTTCGTTTCTTATTACGATTATTATCAGCCAGAAGCCTATGTACCAACAACAGACACTTTTATTGAAAAAGATGCCGCCATTAATGAACATATCGAACAAATGCGCTTATCAGCGACAAAGTCTTTATTAGAGCGTCGCGATGTCATTATTGTTGCAACTGTTTCTGCTATCTATGGCCTAGGTGATCCGAATACCTATGTTGACATGATGCTACATATACGTAGAGGCGATCAGATTGATCAGCGTTTTATCTTACGCCGCTTAGCAGAATTACAATATACGCGAAATGATGCTGATTTTCGTCGTGCAACTTATCGTGTACGTGGCGATATTATTGATATCTATCCTGCGGAATCCGCTGAAGAAGCACTACGTATCGAATTACTTGACGATGAAATCGAACAGTTACGTTATTTTGATCCATTAACCGGAGAACTGTTACGATCAGTGCCTAGACTGACGATCTATCCCAAAACGCACTATGTGACTCCTCGTGAGCGTATCTTACAGACAGTAGAATTTATTAAAACAGAATTAAAGGAACGTTTAACACAACTCAAGGCAGCAAGTAAGCTCGTGGAATACCAGCGTTTAGAACAGCGTACACAATTTGATATTGAGATGTTATTAGAATTGGGCTACTGCAATGGAATTGAAAATTATTCTCGTTATTTGTCGGGGCGTGATCCCGGGCAGCCGCCTCCTACCTTACTGGATTATTTACCACGAGATAGTTTAATGGTTATTGATGAGTCACATGTAACGGTACCTCAACTGGGTGCTATGTATAAAGGCGATCGTTCTCGAAAAGAAACCTTAGTAGAATACGGATTTCGTTTACCTTCTGCTTTGGATAACAGGCCTTTACAATTCCAGGAGTTTTCTGATTTTTCTTTACAGACGATTTATGTTTCTGCAACGCCAGGGTCTTATGAGTTAGCGCATTCAGGGGCTGTGGTCGAGCAAGTCGTAAGGCCCACGGGATTAGTCGATCCAGAGATTGAAGTACGTCCTGTCGGGACACAAGTCGATGATTTACTTTCTGAAATTCATAAACGTGTTTTATTAAAAGAACGGGTATTAGTTACTACGCTAACCAAGCGATTAGCCGAAGACTTAAGTGAATATCTTGCGGAACATGGTGTAAAAGTCCGTTATTTACATTCGGATATTGATACCGTTGAGCGTGTAGAGATTATTCGCGATCTGCGTTTGGGTACATTTGATGTATTAGTCGGCATCAATTTGTTACGTGAAGGACTGGATATGCCAGAGGTGTCGTTAGTTGCCATATTGGATGCTGATAAAGAAGGTTTTTTACGTTCTGAACGTTCTTTAATACAGACTATTGGTCGAGCAGCGCGACATATTCACGGGCTAGCTATTCTCTATGCTGATAAAATAACCGGTTCTATGCAACGGGCAATAATGGAAACGGACCGGCGTCGCAGCAAACAAGCGATCCATAATAAAAAACATAATATTACCCCAAAAGGGATTGCCAAAGCCGTTCACAATGTTTTAGAAGGCGCACGATCCGATGTTTCTACCAACAAGCAATATTTCCTCAAAGTTGCCAAAGAGCAAGCCCACTATGCCACTTTACCGCCAGAAGCGCTAGCTAAAAAAATGAAACAATTAGAAAGAGAAATGCTGAGCCATGCTAAAAATCTGCAATTTGAAGATGCGGCTAAGGTAAGAGACGAATTAAAACTTCTTAAAGAAAAAATAATAGGAATCGATTAGGTTCTGTACCATACAAAAATTCGAAGCTTTTAACATACAAGGCCCCACCTCACAACTTTTTTGTACTGTGTACAGTCAATTAAGCAGTTGCATCCTCAAAACAAGAATGTTATTTTCTCTCCCCTCATTTTTATTAATACAAGCTAAGTCACTAGACCACTTGCACAACCCAGTGATGGGCTTGAGTTCAAGGTAAACGCTAGTCGAGGACCGGAGTTTACATGAGTAAATGAGGACCGTAGACTAGCGTTTAACGATGAAATCAAGTCTATCACGCAGCTTATGCAAGTGGTCTAGTGCAGGCACGTAGCTCAGTGGTAGAGCACCACCTTGACATGGTGGTGGTCGGTGGTTCGATCCCACTCGTGCCTACCAAAATTTTTATATCCTATGCCTGTTATTACGTTACCAGACAGCACGCAACTTATTTTCTCTGAGCCGCTTACCGCTTATCAAGTTGCCGAGCAAATGAGTCCTAATTTAGCAAAAGCAGCCATAGCAGTAGAAATCAATGGGCAACTGCTTGATTTATCTTATTTCATTGAATCTGATGTGGTGTTGCGTATTCTAACAGAACGCGATCCGCAAGCACTAGAAATTATTCGTCATTCTACAGCGCATTTACTTGCCCATGCGGTCAAACAATTATTTCCTCAAGCACAAGTGACGATTGGACCTGTGATAGAAAATGGATTTTATTATGATTTTGCTTTGGAACGACCTTTTACGCCAGACGATCTTAAGCAGATAGAAAAACGCATGCAGGAGCTGGTAAAACAAGGGCTTCCCGTTGAGCGTTTTAGTCTTCCTAGAAAAGAGGCTATCGCATTATTTCGTGAGTTGGGCGAAGAATATAAAGCTAACATTATTGAAACCATTCCTGAAGGAGAAGTGTTATCGCTCTATCAAGAAGGGGACTTTATTGATCTCTGCCGTGGACCCCATGTGCCTAATACCAGCAAACTCAAGGTTTTTAAGTTAACGCATATAGCTGGCGCCTATTGGCGTGGAGATGCTAAAAATGCGATGCTGCAACGAATTTATGGGACAGCCTGGCTCACAAAAAATGATTTGGATGCTTATTTAAAGCGTCTTGAGGAAGCTGAAAAGCGCGATCATCGTAAATTGGGAAAACAGTTAGATTTATTTCACATTCAAGAAGAAGCGCCAGGGATGGTATTTTGGCATCCTAATGGCTGGGCACTTTACCAGATTATTGAACACACTATTCGCTCACGCCTCGCTAGCAGCGGGTACCAGGAAATACGAACTCCCCAATTATTATCTCGTCAATTGTGGGAGCGTTCAGGGCACTGGGATAAGTTTTTTAAAGAAATGTTTATTACGCGAGCTTCTGAAAATACGCAGTTTGCGATAAAACCGATGAACTGCCCTGGGCATATTCAAGTTTTCAATCAAGGGTTGAAGAGTTATCGAGACCTTCCTTTGCGATTTTCTGAATTTGGTTCTTGCCATCGCAATGAGCCATCGGGGTCTTTGCATGGTTTGATGCGAGTGCGCGGTTTTGTACAAGATGATGCCCATATTTTTTGTACTGGAGAGCAGATTCAATCCGAGGTCGCAGCCTTTATTGACTTACTTTATGATGTTTATGCTGACTTTGGTTTTAATGAAATCTTGCTTAAGTTAGCGACGCGTCCAGAAATACGTGTAGGCTTGGATGGAAGCTGGGATAGAGCGGAGCAAGCTTTGGTACAGGCATTGGATGAAAAAGGCCTTACCTGGGATTATTCCCATGGCGAAGGGGCTTTTTATGGTCCTAAAATTGAATTTTCTCTAAAAGACTGTTTAGGTCGCGTTTGGCAATGTGGAACAGTGCAAGTTGATTTTTCTATGCCAGAGCGTTTAGGAGCTGAGTACGTTACTGAGGAGGGCGAACGCAAAACTCCAGTTATGCTACATAGAGCTATTTTGGGATCTTTGGAGCGATTTATCGGGATTCTCACCGAACACTATGCGGGTCATTTTCCTGTTTGGTTAGCGCCTGTTAAAGCCGTTGTGATGACGATTACCGATAAACAGCAAGATTATGCCAAAGCAGTCGTCCAAGAATTAGAAAGTTTAGGGCTTAGTATGAAGCTGGATTTGAGAAATGAGAAAATCGGCTTTAAAATTCGCGAGCATACGTTAAAAAAGATCCCCTACCTGTTAATTATTGGCGATAAAGAAATGGCGACCAATCAAGTGAGTGTACGTAGACAAACAGGGGATAATTTGGGTAGTATGTCTGTCCAGGAATTTTATCAGATGGTTAAGCAGGCTGTAGCCCAGCGTGGTCGAATTGATGCGGAGAAATAATTATTAGTAACGAAAAAGTCATTCAGTCGGATAGGCCTAGATCAGGGGGGTATCAGCCTAGGTCAAACAGCAATACAAAGAAGGTCCGAGTCAATGGGGAGATTCGAGTTCCTCAAGTCAGACTAATAGGTCCCGAACGCGAACAGTTAGGTATTCTTCCCCTAGCAGATGCCTTACGCCAGGCTGAACAGGCCGGCCTTGACTTAGTAGAGATTGCGCCAACCGCAATACCTCCTGTTTGTCGAATTATGAATTATGGCAAGTATCTTTTTTCGCTCAACAAGGAGAAAACAGCGCAGAAGAAAAAACAAAAGCGTATTCAGCTAAAAGAAGTTAAATTTCGACCTGTTACAGAAGAAGGAGATTATCAAGTCAAGCTACGTAATCTGATACGTTTCCTACAACAGGGCAATAAAGCTAAAATTACCGTACGATTTCGAGGTCGTGAAATCGCACACATACACTTGGGCGCGAAGCTGATTGAACGCTTAGAAAAGGATCTTGATGCCTACGCCGTCATGGATGACAGGCCAAAGATGGAAGGAAAACAGATGATTTTAGTCATAAGCCCTAAGAAAGCTAAGTAGCTAAATGGCTGAGCACAAGCTTTGCTTGGGCAGCCAGTTTATTTAAACAATTATATCGCTCGTAGGAGTTACTCTATGCCAAAATTAAAAACCCACCGAGGGGCCGCTAAACGTTTTAAGCCTACAGCCAACGGTTACAAATGTGCGCAGTCACATCATAACCACATCCTCACGAAAAAAGACACTAAACGCAAACGAAATTTGCGCCAAACGCATTTAGTTCATCCCAGTGACGTGCGTTCTGTTGAGCGAATGTTGCAAGGCTCTTAAATAATGAAAAACTTACATAGAGGTTTAATAGAATGCCAAGAGTGAAACGTGGGGTAACTGCTAGAGCCCGTCACAAAAAGATTTTAAAAGCAGCAAAAGGCTATCAAGGCGCACGTAGTCGCGTCATAAGGGCAGCGAAACAAGCCGTGACAAAGGCTGGACAATACGCTTATCGCGATAGAAAGCAGAAAAAACGTGATTTCCGTGCACTGTGGATAGTTCGTATTAATGCTGCTACGCGTAGTTATAACTTGACATATAGTCGTTTTATTGCGGGTCTTGCTAAAGCAGAAATTGCTATCGATCGTAAAATATTAGCGGATTTAGCAATAAACGATCAAGTCGTATTTTCACAACTTGTTGAAAAAGCAAAGCATGCGTTAGCCTAATTTATTACCTCTTACCTATTTAAGAATAAATAAAGACCTCTTTTCTAAGAGGTCTTTATTTTTTCTGCATTTAAGCAGATTGACTAGAGTGTGTTGACAATTGTGTTAGGATGAGCGAAAAAGCGTTGTTTTTTGAGTATCGTAACGGAGATAATGGAATATCCATAGAGGTATGAACAGGAGTTGTAGGGGTATTTCCAATCTATTTTTAGTTAATTTTTCTATTTTTTTATTTATAAAAATAATATTTATAAAAATATTATTTGAAAAATAACTTTTCTATGTTATCGTGAAGATTCTTCACAATATTGTGAAGATAAACCACGGATATCCCGCATAAAAACTCATGGAGGAGCATACTAATGCCCATTTCTAAAAGATTTATTTCTGATAAAAAATCACCAGAGCAAACTTCAGGTTCCCATTTTTCGTATGTATTTTTCCCTATTACCGCTTCGTTAAATGTTTTAGGAACTTTGCTTCGATTTATCGTTGAGCATCCCGCAAAAGCACTAACCATTGGTTTAGCATCGCAAGGGGCCGTGTTGTCGGTTCAAGGAGCGCCGATAAAAAATGCCGGAGTTCAGGCATTTCAAAGTGGGAGTTCAATAAATGGAACTACCGTTTGGGTAGATAAATATTATTATGATCGTCCGCCTAACTATCAGGATATGTCAGATGAGGACTATGATCATTCTGCAGAATATTATTATACTAACGATGGATCTGGAAGTTTAAACTATAGATATCTTGATAATGGGCATTATCGTTCAGGAAGAGTGCAAGAGTTGTTCTACCTTACTGCTTACATGAAGCAGGAGTATATCGATGCTACGTTAAATAAAATTAAGGACCTGCTGAAAGATTTCTCGGATCAAACGAATCAATTAATGGATAAAGCTATTTATGCTACGGATATATCGTCGACAGATGTATTAAAGATTGAGCGATCTCTCGATAATTATATCTATTCACTTGCAACTTCTTCTCAATGTTCTGAAAGATCTGAAGGACCCACAGAGAATTTGATGACTTCTACTGCTGTCAAAAACGATTCGACGGAGGGTGTTACGCCTGTTGAAAACGATGCAACTATTCCAGTTGCTTCTGCAGCTACTTCTGTTCCTGCCAATACTTCTACGCCTGTTGCGCTAGCGACTTTATTCTTCCCCGCCATAAAGGACAAGGAACCAACGACGATGGCAAGCGAGCAAGTAAGCCAGAACCGTAGCTTTTCTGCAGGAAAATAAATCTACGAGCTCGTAGTTTGTAGCGTATGATTATTGCTGCTTATACCTAGAGTACCTGGACATGGGAAGCTTCCCATGTC
>JAZKJD010000002.1:0-144261 GCA_040384585.1 Pseudomonadota bacterium
CGGGCAGACAGCGGCCTAAGTTAAATAGAAACTCTTTTGCTCTTCCTTTTAATTGGCATTCTTAATCCTTATAGCTTTTGTTAGACCCTAATTTTTACTCCATCCCTTGTTTCTTGTCAGTAACTTTCGTGGGGATATTTCAGCTCGCAATGACGAAAAATGCTTTACTATCGCTTCAACCAAAAATTAATAGCGTAAATTCAAGCATGGCTTTCTTTAGAGAGAGTCATGCGCATGATTTAAAAGATTTCTCATTTACGTTTATCGAGTTGCCCAAGTTTCCTAAAATTGGATGACGCCCACGAGCAAGGTCTACAACAAGGATTAGAACAAGGTCTGCAGCAAGGCCGAGAAGAAGAAAAACGAGAGATAGTCAAGCAGCTTTTAAAAACGGATCTACCTATAGAACAGATAGCAAAGGTGACGGGTTTTTCAGCAGAGGTGTTGCGTCAGCTTTTGAATCAGTTTGAGAATAGCTATGTATAGCTTATCTCCCTAATGTGATGATCAATAGCAGTGCTTAAGCTTTATGTAGGTTCGTCATGTAATCGGATGGGTGTAAGCACCATGCCAAAAATGCCATTCTAATTGCGTCGCGTGCTTGAATGCTATACTCATATTTTTTTTCGTATGCGCCGAAGCCGTTTCGCCTAATTCATTAATCGTCGCAATGGCTAAATCGACTGAGGTGTTAAATTCAGGATTCGAATATAAATCAATCCAGTCTTGATAGGGATTATTCGCCATTTTTTTTGCTAATGCCCTTTGTCCGACTTGTTGATATACCCAAAAACAAGGTAATAAACTGGCAACGGCTTCTTCAACAGGCGCCGTGTTGGCCATTTTTAGTAGGTAGTGGGTATACCTAAAACAAAACGGACGTTGTTTATTTAAGACATGGCTTGCTGGTGGATATTTTTTTAAGGTATTAACATGTAGTTCGCGCTCAGCTCTTATCGCATCCATGGAAAACTGCAGAAAAAGCTCAGTTTGATGAGCGTGAGGAAGTCGACTGGCGGTGATTGCTAAGGCTTTGGAAAAATCGACAAGATATAAGGCATCTTGTGCAAGATAAAACGTAAACTTTTCTAAAGCAAGTGAGCCATTTGCCAGTTCTTGATTAAAAGGGAGATCGTAAATTTTAGGCATGAGGTCGGTGACGGCTTTACGTAAGTCATTGAATATCATGTTTTGCCTTCTTTAAAATAGTAAAAGTGATTAACAGGTCCTTTGCCTTTCCCTATGTTTAGATCTTTGCCTGCGTCAATCGCCTGATAGAGATAGGCTTTTGCTTTATGAATCGCCTGGTGGAGATCGTAATCTTGTGCCAAATAAGAAGCGATGGCAGAAGATAAGGTACAGCCAGTACCGTGCGTATGCAGGGTATCGATACGCGGGCTATCGAAACGATAGATCTTCCCTTTTGCATTATCATAAAGAATATCGGGGGAATCATCGCTGTCTAAATGTCCACCCTTCAGTAGTACGGATACCTTATAGGTTTTTGCTAATTGAATTGCCGCGGATTTCATTTGTTCTTGATCGCGTATTTTTTGATTGAGTAAAATTTCTGCTTCGGGAATATTCGGTGTAATGAGTGTGACGAAGGGAAATAAGTCAGTAAGTGCCGTTACTGCATTCGCTTTTAGCAGGCAATCACCACTTTGTGCGGTCATGACGGGATCGAGTACGATAAAAGGGGGGTGATATTTTTTTATATTGTCTGTAATCAAGCGAATGATGTCTTCCTGATAGAGCATGCCGAGTTTAACGGCCGCAATCGATAAATCGGTAAATACAGCATCGATTTGTTGTTGTATAAATGTCAGCGGGATTTCTTGAATCGCTTGCACGCCTTGTGTATTTTGCGCGACTAAGACGGTAATAACTGAAGCAGCGTAGCTACCGGTTGCTGATAGAGTTTTGATATCCGCTTGTATTCCGGCGCCGCCTGAGGGGTCGGTGCCTGCAATGCTTAGGACAGTGTGTAACTTATGGTTATTAGGGCAGTACAAAAAGTATGGGAGGTGGGTCCTGCCACTGGATGCGCTTTTTTTTGCCGGCTTACGCCGCAAAAAAGAAGCTAGCATCCGTGTCACCCACCTCTTTTTAAATTTTTGTCCTGTGCTGAGCCCATGCTTATTTAACATGGTAAAGCGTATTGTGAAATAATGTGTGACAGTGCTTGCGTAGATTTTTTCGGTGATGTCGCTGAAAGAACAGCAGAAGCGACAGCAATGCCTGAAACCTGGCAGGATAATACTTGATGAAGATTTGTTTCATTAATTCCTCCGATAGCAATAATCGGTTTCGGTAGTAGGGAAGTCATTTTTTTTAAGTTTTCAATACCGATGGGTGAATTTGCATCCCATTTCGTTGATGTTGCAAAAATAGGACCTACGCCAAAATAATCACAGTCTAAGGATTGACTGTATTGTGCTTGCTGGATATTTTCTATCGATAGTCCAATTATTTTTTTATAACCCAGTTGTTGACGAACCCAAGCGTAAGGTTTATCAGTTTGGCCAATATGGACACCGTCTGCATCGATGGTTTTTGCAATTTCAATATGATCGTTAATGATTAAGGGAATATTCCTAGGCCTCAATAGTGCGAGTAGCTGTTTTCCAAGAGATAAAACGTCTTGTGAGGCTTGGTTTTTCATTCTTAATTGTACGCAAGCAATGCCATGATCCATGACTTCTTCCACGGCAGTGATGAGTGGGCGAGGAGAGCAGATAGTATAGTCTGCTATAAGATACAAGGGATAAAATGAACAATTAGATGTAAACATTATTTTGTTGCTGTTCGATCGACGATAAAGGATTCTAAATCCGTGGGTTTTAGATGATAAAGCGTATCTAGCAATTCTGTATAAAAACTTCCTGGCCCTAATGCTTTTTTGGCAGCTAATTCACCAGTGAGTCCAAATAGTGCCATGGCATGTATTGCTGCTAAAAATGGATTAGGGTTTATGGTTAAAAAGCTGGCAATGATGGCAGTCAGCGAGCATCCCATGCCGGCCACTTTCGTAAAAAGTGGGGTTCCATAATCTAGCATCGTGTAACGATCTTCATTAACAATGAAATCGATTTTTCCGCTAACGACAACAATGCAATGATATTTTTTTGCTAATTGTGTCGCAGAGCTTAAGGCATTTTCACTCGTGTGATTGGAATCGACACCCTTGGTTTTGATGCGAGAATCGACTAATGCCATAATTTCCGATGCATTACCACGGATGACATTCACGCCTTGTTCTAGGATTTTTTTTGCTGTTTCGGTTCTATAGTGACTGGCGCCTGCCCCTACGGGATCGAAGACGATAGGGATACCCGCTTGTAAAGCAATTCTTTGCGCCGCTACGATAGCGTTAAGCCAATTTTCATCCAGCGTACCGATATTGATCACTAAGGATTGAGAAAGCGTAAGAATGTCGACAAGTTCTTCTTGGGCGTGTGCCATGATGGGCGAAGCACCCAGTGCTAATAGCAGGTTTGCTGTTATCGGCATGACAACGAGGTTGCTTATATTGTGTATGACAGGATTTTTTTGCCGAATCTGCTCTAGGTCATAGAATAACTTGTCTAAAGCGATTTTAAATGGAGCGGTTTGAGCCATCATGTTGCAACTTCCTACGCAGGTTCTAACCTGATCAGGTAAGGAGGGTTAAATGCGTAACATTTTCTCAGCCCATTAAGGGCACCCCTGTTGGTAAATCAGCGATTTATTGAATTTTCAAAAAGTTTTTCCCGTGCCACCCTGCTTTTTCATCAAAACTTTTTGAAAATGCAATGACACCTTCTATCACGAATTACCCCTTTTTGTCCAAGCCTATTGATAAAAATAGGATCTACTATCTAGCTTTCTGCTTACAAGAATTGGGATTACTGCTATAGTGATCCTTATGGAAATAGTTCAATTGAAAACCATTTTAGAGGCAGCGATTCTGGCGGCGGGTGAACCCGTGAGTCTGGAACGTTTATCGGGTTTGTTTCAGGACGCCCAGCGACCCTCGAAATCTCTACTACAACAAGCCTTGGCGGCGCTAGAAACAGACTATCTAGCACGTGGGATTCGATTGAAGCAAGTGGCTAGCGGTTATTGTTTTCATACTCCATCGGAATTAAGTGCTTGGATAAAGAAACTTTGGCCTGAAAAGCGACCACGTTTTACACGCGCTTTTTTAGAGACGCTTGCTGTTATTGCCTATAAACAACCTGTAACTCGTGGTGATATTGAAGCGATTCGTGGAGTGAGCGTTAGTCCAAATATTATCAGGGTTCTACTGGATCAGGAATGGATTCAATCTATTGGACAACGAGAAGTTCCAGGTCGACCCAATCTTTACGCTAGCACTAAGCAATTTTTGGATCATTTTAATATAAAAGAATTGGCAGAACTGCCAGCAATCCCTCCTATTGCTACGATAGACTAGTCTTATGGGTGAAAAACTACAAAAGGTATTGGCATCGCTTGGCTTGGGTTCGCGGCGTGAGATAGAGCGTTGGATTCAGCAGGGTCGAGTGAGTATTGCGACGCAAGTAGCTAAGCTTGGCGATAGAGTTGATCGCACTGCAAAAGTCTTTATCGATGGTAAACCAATTCAGTTGCTGGCCTCAACTCCTTTACGACGACGCGTTTTGCTTTACCATAAACCCGAAGGCGAAGTGTGTACGCGACAGGATCCTGAAAATAGGCCCACTGTATTTGCGCATTTACCACGCTTAAAACAGCAACGTTGGATTATGATCGGACGTTTAGATATTAATACCTTGGGCTTATTACTGTTTACCAATGATGGTGAATTAGCACATCGACTATTGCATCCTTCTTATGAAATAGAAAGAGAGTATGCCGTGCGTGTTTTAGGGAAGGTGGATGCGGCTATCCTTAATCAGTTAAAAAAAGGCGTGAAATTAGAGGATGGAATGGCGGCTTTTACTAGCATTGAAGAACGCGGCGGAGAAGGCGCTAATCGTTGGTATCATGTGGTGCTCAAAGAAGGTCGAAATCGAGAGGTTAGGCGTTTATGGGAATCACAAGACGTTAAGGTGAGTCGTCTCATTCGAATTCGATTTGGTGATATTTGTTTACCTTCTGGCGTAAAACGAGGTCAATGGCGGGAGTTGGCAGCCGATGAGGTTGATCAATTAATGACGTTAGTTGGCTTACGACCGACACTATAATAAGTTAAGTTAATTTCCCTTTTACGACATGTTTTTATATATTATAATAAAATACTTCATGGAATTAATTAGATCAATATAAGGATAATAATACGATGGTAAATACAGTCATGAAATTAGATACTTTTGCCTGTGTGAAGAAATTAGAAACCGTAGGCGTTCCTGCTACTCAAGCCGAAACTCATGTTGGGCTTATTTCTGAAATTTTTCAGGGAATGTCTTCTACTGAGCAGACTATGCGCGAAACCGAACCTAAAATAAAAATCAAGTTAAAAGAAATAGAAATCAGATTGAATGCATTTGAGTTGAAAATAGAAAACAGACTCAATGAATTCGAATTGAAAATGGAAAACAGACTCAATGAAATGGAAAACAGACTCAATGAATTCGAGTTGAGAATGGAAAGCAGACTCAATGAATTAGCCTTGAAAATTGAGCAGATTAAAGGAACGTTGAACACGCAAATTGCAAAATGGGTATTAAGTACAGCAACGGCTCAAGCTGCTATTATTATTGTTTGTATACGATTGATGCATTAGGTTTTGTCCCTAAGGTGATGATTGTCACCGTCCGCAAGGCGAAAACAGCAAAAAAACGGAGCTTACGCATCGCCCACGACTCCATTTGTATTTTAAGTCGGTTTAAGCATATAATCCTCCTCGTTTTCTAACCTCTTATTTTATTTAAGGCTGATATTCTGTGGCTAAACGGCCGGTTAATCTGAATTTATTGACCCTTCGCTTTCCTATAACGGCAATAGCTTCTATTCTGCATCGCCTCTCGGGTTTTATCTTGTTTTTATTGATACCTATCTTCTTAGGATTGTGTGCTATTTCGCTTAAAAGTCCTGAGGGCTTTTTTGTTGTGCGGAGTTGTTTAACGCATCCATTGAGCAAATCTTTGATCTTAGTTATTTTACTTGCACTTTTTTACCATTTATTTGCGGGTATTCGGCATTTATTGATGGATGCGGGTGTGGGTGAGAATTTACTGCAGGCACGTTTTAGTGCCTGGCTAGTGATGGCGATCGCTATTGTATTGACAGCGTTGATGGGAATTTACTTATGGTGAAAAAGTTAACGAATGTTACCAGTCTAACGGGTAATGGCTTGCGTGATTGGCTAATACAGCGCATCACTTCTTTCGTCATGCTGATTTATATCGTTTTCCTGTTATCATTTTTTGTCCTTCATGTACAGATGGATTATGCGATTTGGCACGGATTATTCTCGTTTGCCTCTGTGCGTTTGTTGAGCAGCTTATTTTTACTGAGTTTAGTTTGGCATGCCTGGATAGGAATATGGACGATTATTACAGATTATATCAAACCACTTGCCCTACGGTTAATCATTCAAACAATCATTATTATTGCGCTAATACTCTATTTGATTTGGGGTTTGGCTATTTTTTGGGGTCATTAATTCATGGCAATACCCGCTTATACATTTGATGCGGTAATTGTGGGTGCAGGGGGCGCAGGTATGCGTGCTGCATTACAATTGGCTAATTCAGGCCAAAAAGTGGCACTGATTTCTAAGGTTTTTCCTACGCGTTCACATACCGTTTCTGCACAAGGAGGGATTACTTGTGCGTTAGGCAATGCGCATGAGGATGATTGGCGTTGGCATATGTATGATACCGTCAAAGGTTCAGACTACTTAGGCGATCAAGACTGTATCGAATATATGTGTAAAACAGGTCCGGAAGCGGTTTACGAGCTAGAACACATGGGCTTGCCGTTTTCACGTATGGATTCTGGAAAGATTTATCAACGTCCTTTTGGTGGACAATCGAAAAATTTTGGCGGTGATCAAGCCGCACGTACCTGTGCAGCGGCGGATAGAACGGGACACGCGTTATTGCATACGCTATACCAACAGAATCTAAAAGCGAAAACACATTTTTTTAGTGAGTGGTATGCGATCGATCTTGTTAAAACGAATCAAGGCGCTATTGCCGGTTTAATCGCCTTGTCAATTGAAACAGGAGAGGTGGTTTTTTTTCATAGCCGCGCAACTATTTTGGCTACCGGCGGGGCGGGGCGTATTTTCCAGTCCACTACCAATGCATTGATCAATACTGGCGATGGTATTGGGATGGCTTTGCGGGCAGGTCTTCCGGTGCAGGATATGGAAATGTGGCAGTTTCATCCGACAGGTATCGCTGGCGCCGGTGTATTAGTTACAGAAGGTTGCCGTGGTGAAGGGGGTTATTTAATTAACAAAAATGGCGAACGCTTCATGGAGCGTTATGCGCCTCATGCCAAAGATCTTGCTTCTCGTGATGTAGTGTCACGTGCCATGGCATTAGAACTCCGTGCTGGCAATGGCTTTGATCCCCAGGGCACGGATTACGTGAAATTAAAGTTAGATCACTTGGGTGCTGACGTTATTATGAAGCGTTTGCCGGGCATACGCGAATTGGCGATCACCTTTGCGCATGTTGATCCGATTACCACGCCGATTCCTGTCGTGCCAACGTGCCATTACATGATGGGTGGATTGCCGACCAATATACACGCACAAGTTCTTACTATCGATAGCCAGGGCCGTGATCATCGGGTTACCGGTTTGTATGCAGCTGGTGAATGTGCTTGTGTTTCGGTGCATGGCGCTAATCGATTAGGGGGTAATTCACTATTAGATTTAGTTGTGTTTGGTCGCGCTGCCGGTTTGCAGGTAGAACAGGCACTACAGCAGGATTTGCCTTTACAGTCGGTGAGTCCAGATGAATTGGAGAAGGCGTTAACGCGACTGAATCGTTGGAATAATACGACTAAGGGCGAAAGTGTGGTTGATATTCGGCACGCCATGCAGAAGAGCATGCAGGCCGATTTTGGAGTTTTTCGTACGGAAAATTATATGCAAGAAGGTTTAGTCAAGCTAACAAAATTAAGAGAGCGTTTGCAGCACGCTGCATTAACCGATCACACTCAAGTTTTTAATACTGCTAGAATAGAAGCGCTAGAGTTAGATAATTTGATGGAAGTTGCTTATGCGACGGCGGTGTCTGCATTAACACGTCAAGAAAGCCGTGGCGCGCACAGTCGTGAAGATTATCCAAAACGTGATGATGAGCACTGGCTAAAGCATTTGCTATATTTTTCTAAGGATGCGCGGATAGCCTTTAGAGCAGTGAATAGAAAGCCTGTAACGATGCCACCGATGGAGCTTAAGGAAAGAACTTATTAATGCATAAGCATCGTCTTTGGGATTGATTTGCTCTGCACAGGACAAAAAATTAAAAAGAGGTGGGTGACGCGGATGCTAGCTTCTTTTTTGTGGCGTAAGCCAGCAAAAAAAGCGCATCCAGTGGCAGGGACCCGCCTCACCTATTTTTTGTCCTGTGCAGAGATTGATTTGTTTAGGTTCCCTAAAATTAAGGTTACATTATGAAGTTTTCTATATACCGTTACGATCCTGAGAAAGATAAAAAGCCTTACATGCAAGCGTATACGCTTGTACGGGAAGCAAATAGAGATATGATGCTGCTCGATGCCTTAGAAGCATTGAAGGCACAAGATCAAACCTTGTCTTTCCGTCGCTCCTGTCGAGAAGGAGTTTGTGGGTCGGATGGGATGAATATCAATGGAAAAAATGGCCTGGCTTGCGTTACACCACTTTCCTCTTTAAAATCACCCGTGGTAATAAGACCTTTGTCTGGTTTACCCGTGATACGCGACTTAGTCGTGGATATGGAGCCTTTTTATCGTCAGTATGAGAAGGTTAAGCCTTATTTAATTAATGACAAAGAGCCTCCTCCTACAGAACGCTTACAATCCCCTGAGCAGCGAGAGCAATTAGATGGTTTGTATGAATGTATTTTGTGTGCGTGTTGCACTAGCGCTTGTCCTTCCTATTGGTGGAATCCGGATAAATTTTTAGGTCCAGCCGCTTTGTTATGGCTTTGTCGTTTTTTAGTGGATAATCGTGATACGGCAAAAGAACAACGTCTTGCTGAGTTGAATGATTTATTTAGTTTATTTCGTTGTCGTACTATCATGAATTGTACTAGCGTGTGCCCTAAAGGCCTTAATCCAGCCAAAGCGATTGGTCATGTTAGGACAATGTTGTTAAAAGAAGAAGTATAGGTTCTGTAAAATAAAAAATGACGAGGGCGCCGTAGCAGGGTGCATAAGGCACAGGGCCCGAGTCAAATCATAAAATATGAAGGGGTAGAATTCGATACTATGAGTGAGCCTGTAGAATCCGCACTTCAAACCTTGCGTTCAAACTCCTATCTCGGGAATGGTTCCTATTTAGAGGCGCTTTATGAGCAATATCTACACGATCCTAATCAATTAAGTAGAGAATGGCAAAGGTATTTCAGTCAAACTGCTGATAAACAGTCTGATCTTTCTCACGCCGATATTCGTGCTTATTTTTCTGAATTAGCTAAGCATCCTGTACCGCTAACCACGCGCGTCGGCTCTGAATCTGAGGCGCTATTATTATCCAAGCTACAGAATCTTATTGACGCTTACCGTCGATATGGTCATTACCAAGCCAATCTCGACCCTTTAGGAATGGCGCCTAAACGAGAGATTGCTGATTTACAATTAGAAAACCACGGCATAAGACATCAGGATTTAATACAGTCAGTAAATTTGGCGGGATTATTCGGTTTACAAACCGTCTCTGTACAAACCGTGATTGAAACCCTAAAAAAGATTTATTGCAGCTCGATAGGATTTGAAACACAACATATTACAGATGCTAAGCAACGTGCCTGGCTACAAGAACGTATTGAATCCGTAGAAGGTAGGTCAGATTTTTCTAGTGATGCTAAAAAAATTATTCTCAAGGGGTTAATACGGGCAGAAGGCTTAGAAAAATATTTAGGTAACAAGTTTGTTGCGCAGAAGCGTTTTTCTTTGGAAGGAGGAGATAGTCTTATTCCTTTATTGGATGAACTCGTGACCCGGGCGAGTGCAGAAGAGGTTCAAGAAATCGTGATCGGTATGGCACACCGTGGCCGCTTAAATGTCTTGATTAACATCCTTGGAAAATTGCCTAGCAAACTATTTGAAGAGTTTGAAGGTAAATTGACACAGAAGAATCGATCGGGAGATGTGAAATACCATAAAGGTTTTGCTACGGATGTGAAAACCGATCAGGGTGTTCTGCATATTGCCATGGCCTTTAATCCTTCGCATTTGGAAATTGTTAATCCTGTGGTTGAAGGTTCTGTGCGATCGCGTCAAGAGCGACGTGGTGATAGTGTTGGCAAGCAAGTGTTACCGGTATTGATCCATGGTGATGCGGCATTTTCGGGGCAAGGTATTGTCATGGAAACCCTGGAACTTTCGCAAACAGCAGGCTATGGAACTGGCGGCACATTACATATTGTTATTAATAATCAAATTGGTTTTACTACCGATCCACAAAATGCGCGATCAAGCTGGTATTGTACCGATCCAGCGAAAATCATCGATGCTCCTATTTTCCACGTCAATGGCGACGATCCAGAGAGGGTATTATTGACTTTACAGTTAGCCTTTGATTTTCGTCAAACCTTTAAAAAAGACGTAGTGATTGATTTGGTTTGTTATCGTCGGCATGGCCATAATGAAGCGGATGAACCAGCGGCAACGCAACCTTTAATTTATCAAGCCATCAAGCAATTAGCGACGGTTCGTAATCAATATGCAGACCAATTAGTCGCACAAGGTATTATTAGCAAAGAAACGTTACAACAATGGAGTGATGCCTATCGAGATCAATTGGATAAGGGAGAACCTGTTGTTAATCGTCTTTCACTAAAAGAATATACCAATCCTTACCGAATTGATTGGCGACCTTATCAATATCAGAATTGGCGGGATTTTGTAACAACCGGTGTAGCGCTACCGCGTTTGAAAGCGGTAGCCACGGCGTTGGAAACCTTGCCTACAGGATTCACCTTACAGCCACAAGTTGATAAAATCATCGACGATAGACGAAAAATGACGGCGGGGCAGTTACCTTTAAATTGGGGTTATGCCGAGATCGTAGCCTATGCAACCTTACTGCAGGAAGATTATCATGTACGCATTTCCGGTCAAGACAGTGGTCGCGGCACCTTTTTCCATCGCCATGCGATTTTACATGATGTTAAGACCAATCAGATTCTTATTCCTTTGTCGCATGTTACTAAGACTGAAAAGGCTTTTACGATTATCGATTCAACCCTTTCCGAAGCCGGCGTGATGGGTTTTGAATATGGCTATTCGATTTCTAATCCCAATAGCTTAGTGATTTGGGAAGCGCAATACGGTGATTTTGTTAATGGTGCGCAGGTTGTTATTGACCAATTCTTAAGTTCTTCGGAAGAAAAATGGGGAAGGCTGTGTGGTTTAGTTTTATTGTTACCGCATGGTTATGAAGGTTCCGGACCTGAACATACTTCAGCACGCTTAGAGCGATTTTTACAGCTTTGCGCACAAGATAATATGCAAGTTTGTATTCCGACGACACCGGCACAAATCTTTCATCTCTTACGACGACAAATGCGCCGACCTTACCGTAAGCCTTTGATTGTTATGACGCCTAAAAGCTTATTGCGTCATAAACTTGCTGTTTCTTCACTCGCGGAATTATCTCAAGGATCTTTTCAGAACCTCATTTCTGAAATAGACGAATTAGAAGTTAAAAAAGTCAAGCGGGTTATTCTCTGCAGTGGTAAGGTCTACTATGATCTCCTAGAACAACGTCGTGCCAAAAAAATAAATGATATAGCGCTTATTCGCCTAGAGCAATTGTATCCTTTTCCAAAAAAAGAACTTATCGATGTATTAAAATATTACGAGAAAGCAAAAGATATTATTTGGTGTCAAGAAGAACCTAAAAATCAAGGCGCCTGGTATTCTACTCAACACCGTCTTTTTGCCTGCGTAGAAAAAACACAAACCTTGCGCTATGTCGGTAGACCGGATGCTGCAGCACCGGCAGTAGGCTCTCCTATTGTGCATCGACAAGAACAACAAGCGCTGGTTAACGAAGCTTTATTGGGGGTATTCACATAAATGAGGAATCCGTTATGAGTATTGAAATTAAGGTTCCCGCGTTACCGGAATCTGTTGCAGATGCGACTGTCATTACGTGGCATAAAAAACCCGGTGAGAAGGTTAAGCGAGATGAAAACATCGTGGATCTGGAAACGGATAAAGTTGTTTTAGAGGTGCCTGCGCCTGACGACGGTGTATTGAGTGAAATTTTAAAAAAGGACGGCACCGTCGTCAAATCAGGTGAAATTTTAGCTACCTTAGATAAGGATGTCAGTATGAAAACGGAAACAGCTCCCAGGAAATCAACAAGCATAGAAGAAACCACAACAGTACCTGCTAAAAAATCCACTCCAGCAGATGTCAGCGAAAATCTGGCCGGTCCTGCAGCACGCCGATCGGCGGCTGAACAAGGAATACCTTTAGAAGGGATACCCGGCAGTGGAAAATCAGGCCGTGTGACCCGACAAGATGTATTGAGTCAAACACCGTCTACTCAAACCAAGGCTAGCGAGTCGGTTTCACTACCCAGCGTGCCGACTGACCAGGGTAATCGTATTGAAAAACGCGTTCCCATGACACGGCTACGGGCCCGTATTGCAGAAAGACTCGTCGCTGCACAACATAATGCGGCTATTCTCACTACCTTTAATGAAATTAATTTACATAAGGTCATTGAACTACGTACCACCTATAAAGAAAGCTTTGAAAAGAGGCATGGCACGCGTTTAGGATTTATGTCATTTTTTACCAAAGCGGTAATAGAAGCGTTGAAGCGTTATCCTGCGGTTAATGCTTCTATTGATGGTAATGAGGTGGTTTATCATAGTTATTTTGATATCGGCATTGCTGTATCAACTGAGCGAGGCTTGGTGGTTCCGATTTTACGTGACGCTGATACATTAAGTTTTGCAGAAATTGAGAAAGCGATTGCCAATTATGGGCGTAAAGCGAAAGAAAACCAGATCGCGATTGAGGACTTGACGGGCGGTACCTTTACGATTACGAATGGCGGTGTTTTTGGATCCTTGCTGGCAACGCCTATCATTAATCCACCACAAAGTGCTATTTTGGGTATGAATAAGATAGAAGAGCGGCCCATAGTCGAAAATGGTCACGTTGTCATTCGCCCTATGATGTATGTGGCGTTATCTTATGATCATCGCATTATAGATGGTAAAGAATCGGTTAGTTTCCTAAAAACGATTAAAGAATTTTTAGAGGAGCCAGCGCGTTTATTGATTGATGTTTAAAGATATACGTAACGAAACGATTGGAGAATAATTACTACTATGAATCTACACGAATACCAAGGGAAACAACTCTTTAGTCAATATCATTTGCCGGTTCCTCCTGGGAAGATTGCAGCAACCGTTGAAGAAGCATTAGCCGCGGCGGATGCCTTGGGTGGCGACGCATGGATGGTCAAGGCACAGATTCATGCGGGAGGGCGGGGTAAAGCGGGCGGTGTAAAATATGTAAGGAGTCAGGAAAAAGTTGCAGAAATTACTAAAGATTTATTAGGAAAGCGTCTCGTCACCTTTCAAACCGATGCCAAGGGTCAACCGGTTAATCAAGTATTAATTGCTGAACCTTGTGATATTAAACGCGAACTGTATGTCGGTGCCGTTTTAGATCGCAGTACACGTCGTGTCGTTGTGATGGCGAGTACGGAGGGGGGAGTAGAAATCGAAAAAGTGGCTGAAGAAACGCCGGAAAAAATAGTAAGAATTACGATGGATCCTTTATTAGGCATTCTGCCTTATCAAGCCCGTGACATTGGTTTTAGGTTTCAGTTAACAGCTGCGCAGTTAAAAGAATTTACGCATATTTTGATTCAATTAGGAAAAATGTTTGTTGAACGTGATCTCAGTGTCGTTGAAATTAACCCATTGATTATTGATGCAAATGACAAGCTTGTCTGTTTGGATGCCAAAGTGGTCGTTGATGATAATGCTTTATTTAGGCAACCTGAATTGCAGCGTCTGCGAGATCCTTCCCAAGAAGATGCGCGTGAAAATCGTGCGCATGAATGGGGATTAAATTACATTGCCCTAGACGGTGATATCGCTTGTATGGTCAATGGTGCTGGACTTGCCATGGCGACCATGGATTTAATAAAACTGCATGGTGGAAATCCAGCGAACTTCCTGGATGTCGGTGGCAGTGCTACTCAAGCGCGTGTTACCGAAGCCTTTAAAATTATTTTATCCGACAAAAAAGTGAAAGGTATTTTAGTCAATATCTTTGGCGGTATTGTGCGCTGCGACATGATTGCCGATGGAATTATTGCTGCCGTGCAAGAGGTAGGTATCAAGCTAGCGGTTGTCGTTCGTTTAGAAGGAAACCATGCAGCCTTAGGCAATAAAAAATTATCGGGTAGTGGCTTAACTATTATTGCGGCTAAAAATTTAACGGATGCGGCAGAGAAAATTGTTAACGCAGTAAAAACACCTGCATAATATTCCAAAAAAGGTTAAAAAAATGAGTATAGTCGTCGATAAAAATACCAAGGTAATTTGCCAGGGTTTTACCGGAAAACAAGGGACTTTTCATTCTGAACAAGCTATTGAATATGGTACAAAGATGGTGGGTGGGGTAACACCCGGTAAAGGCCATACTCAACATTTAGGCTTACCTGTATTTAATACGGTAGCAGAAGCTGTGGCGGAGACAGGCGCTGATGCCAGTGTGATTTATGTTCCAGCTCCTTTTTGTAAGGATTCTATCATTGAAGCGGCCGATGCCGGTATTTCGTTAATCGTTTGCATTACAGAAGGCATCCCTGTTTTAGATATGTTAGTGGTTAAGGTGTATTTAGAAAACAATAGCAAGGCCTGTTTAATTGGACCTAATTGTCCAGGTATTATTACGCCGGGTGCCTGCAAGATTGGTATTATGCCGGGCCATATCCATAAACCAGGTTGTGTGGGAATTGTTTCGCGTTCAGGAACATTAACCTATGAAGCGGTAAAACAAACCACGGATTTGGGTTTTGGACAAAGTACCTGTGTTGGAATCGGTGGTGACCCCATTCCGGGTATGAATTTTGTGGATGTCTTACGTCTATTCCAAGACGACCCACAAACAGAAGCGATTCTTATGGTTGGCGAAATTGGTGGGACTGCCGAAGAAGAAGCCGCTGAGTTTATTCAATCCCATGTGACAAAACCTGTTGTATCTTACATCGCTGGAATTACCGCACCGGCTGGAAAACGTATGGGACATGCGGGGGCTATTATTTCCGGCGGTAAAGGAACTGCAGCCGAAAAAATTAACGCGTTAAAGGCCGCTGGCGTGCATACAGTGGAATCTCCTGCGGATATGGGGAAAGCAATTGCTGATCTTTTATGAGCGTTAAAACTATTTTAGATTCGATAGGGAATACACCACTTGTTGCATTAGAGAAGATTTCGCCTAATAAGCAGGTGACTATTTTAGTCAAATGTGAATTTATGAATCCAAGTGGCAGTATTAAGGATAGAATCGTTGCTTTTATTGTGAGGGATGCAGAACAATGCGGTTTATTAAAACCGGGTGGAACGATTGTAGAAAATACCTCAGGTAATACCGGCGCTGCCATTGCAATGCTAGCGGCTATCAAGGGTTATCAGGCTATTTTAACCATGCCGGATAAAGTCAGCCAAGAAAAACAAAATGCCTTAAAAGCTTTTGGTGCAAAAATAGTGGTTACGCCGACATCAGCGCCGCCTGATTCACCTGATCATTATGTGAATGTGGCTAAACGTATTGCGGCGGAAACCCCTAATAGTTTTCGTATTGATCAATACGATAATCCAAAAAATACGCAAGCACACTATAATACGACTGGTCCTGAAATTTGGCAGCAAACCCAAGGGCAGTGTGATATTTTCATTGCTAGCGGCAGTACGGGAGGTACCGTTTCTGGTGCGGGACGTTTTCTTAAAGAAAAAAATCCAAACCTCAAGGTGATCATGCCGGATCCGAAAGGATCGATTTATTATGACTATTTTAAAACAGGAAAAATTCCAGAATCGGGTAATTGTCATTATTTTGTTGAAGGCGTCGGTGAAGATCACATAGCCAAAGCCATGGATTTTTCTATTTTAGATGATGTCATCCCTTTTACCGATAAAGAGGCATTTCTCACTGCCAGACGTTTAGCTCGAGAAGAAGGTCTTTTGGTAGGGGGGTCTTCGGGCGCTAATGTATGGGCGGCTTTGAAGCTTGCTGAAGCGATTGATAAGCCGACGACGATTGTGACGATATTGCCGGATAGTGGAATTAAATATCTGAGTAAAATTTATAATGATGAATGGATGATGCTAAATAGTCTTTTATATACCACTTTTAACTGATAATAGTAAGGTAGCCGCTCCGTCGCCGCCGTCGAGTCTTTCCTTTCTTTCTTCACCGTCCCTGCGTTCCTCGCTTATAAAATGATAGTAAGGTAGCCGCTCCGTCGCCGTCGAGTCTTTCCTTTCTTTCTTCACCGTCCCTGCGTTCCTCACTTATAATACGAAGTTTATCTGTTCTTATTTCTTTTTTGATCTCAGGACGGTTTCGTATTTCATAGAGCTGCTTTAGAAGCAGGAAGAGATGCCGACTTTCTTCTTTTTTGCCTTGTGTATTCGGTATACTATTTATGATTTCTTCTGGAGTGATACTAGAACTATCGTCATTATTAAATTCATCATTAAATCTATGCCACAGAGCAGGGGTGCTATTTTTTGTATTTGTATCTGTTCTTGGAACATTACTATTGATCCATTCACTAATCAAGGCTTTTGTAATCGATATTGCACGATCTATAACATCAAGTTGAGTCTTAAACGTGTTTTCTAAAATAGAAGTGTTGCTATGCTTGAATTTTACAAGCGTTTCTATTTTTATTTGTTTTGATGACAGATTATGAATAAGCAGTGCTTGAAATAGGCTTAAGCTATATCGCTGGCAATTTTTTTGAATATGAAGTATCAAAGGCTTCATCTTCTTCTGATACCTACTTAAAGAATCAAAAAAATGGATAATGAGTGTGTCTACCAGCGACGACCCTTTTTCTTCCACAAGCCAAGTAAGAATGGTTTCAAGTAGTTTTTTTGATTCTTCATTTGATAATTCGCTTAAAGATAATTCGCTTAAAAAAGTAATAGATGCTTCGTTGGAAAAATCGCGCATATATTTTTTTACAAAGGAGACTTTTTTCTCCTCCGTACTAAGGCAGCTTAATAAAATAAGGAAATCTTGGTGCGAAACCTTTAGATTCGCTTGCCACTCGATAATAAAACCTAGAAGTTTTTCTTTAAAATTCGCAGTAAAATTTACGGGTAGTAACCCCTCTTGAATAGTAGTTACCATTTGCCCGGCGCCAAGTAATGCGTATATATTTTTAGTATCCTCATCCTCCGATTTTAAATTATCGTCTATTATAGAAACTGCTAATTTTAATTTAAGCGACGCACTAATTTGATCCTTGGATTCCACGATCCGATTTGTGTGCCTTCGGAAATGCTTTTTTCTATTCTCTACTCTATTATTTGTGACAGTCTGCTTAAATTTATCGATTATCCAATTAGCATAAATTGAAAATTTATTAGGTAATGTAGGTAATGTAGGTAATTTAGATAAAATTTCATCTAAAAGTGTACTATCACTAGATAACTCAAAGCAATTCAGTATTTTTCTTAGTAAACTTTCATTAATGTTTTTCGCTTCTTCTGGAGTTAGTAGGGTAGTGATGATTTTTTTAGCAAGTTCTGTATCCACTTGCGGGTCATTCAGAATGGTTACAAGTTCGGGAAGCTTACCACGCTGCTCTTCGGGGCTAGATCCTTTTACCCTATTAATAAGTTTTCGAAGTTCAAAATAGAAGTGTTCTGGTTTCTTAAAAAACGGAAAGTAATAACGAAACCATAAAGTCCAACGCCCCGGTACGAGTTTATCTATTGAATTCAGGTTCATCGGTATTCCCCCTGCATAATTATTGTATGACAATATGGCAAACGACGATACGATTTATCGTAGCATAATCCTCGAACATAGTGCAATTTTTCTGTCTTGAGTTGCCAACCTCTATTCGACAAACTATTACTTAGAGCATTTTCATTATTATCAGGGCCATAGTCTTGTGCGGGTGACAGCAGGGTGCTCTTCTTTTTTCGCGGTAACTAGTTTGTAATCGCATCAAGTCGTGTAACATCCTGCAATGGCTTCTCATGAGAAATAAATAATATACGATCAGCGACTTTATTAATAAAATGTCTATCATGGCTGACAAATAGCAAGGTACCGGTATATTGGCGTAGCGCTTTGGCAAGTGCATCGGTGGCTTCGATATCGAGATGATTGGTGGGTTCATCCAATATCAATACATTGGGGGATTCCAGTACCAGTTTTGCCAATAATAATCGGGCGGCTTCACCACCACTTAATGCCAAAATATCCTTCAATACATCCTCTTTCGTGAATAATACTTGTGCTAATACTTTGCGAATCGTTTGTTCAGCAACCGCATTAACCTGGGTTGATAACCAAGTGAGTACACTTGACTTTTTATTCAGTAAGTCATGATGGTCTTGAGAAAAATAACTGCATTGTGTTTGATATCCCCACTCAATGCTACCCTGATCGGGCGTGAGCTTACCTATTAATATTTTGATTAAGGTTGATTTACCAATGCCGTTTTCACCGATAATCGCAACTTTTTCACCACGTTTAATTTCAAAGTTGATTTTGTTAAATAATTTTTTATTTTGAAAGTCTTTACTTAGATTTTTAACAGATAAAACTTGTTTGCCAGATGGACGTTGTGGTTTGAAGCAAAAATGGGGTGTTACGCGCGATGATTGCTTACTATCGGGAATCTCTATTTTTTCAATCATTTTTAAGCGTGATTGAGCTTGTTTGGCCTTTGAGCTTTTTGCTCGAAATTTATCGACAAAGCGTTGCATTTCAGCAATTTTACGCTCAGCATGTCTTTTTTGATGAAGTTTTTGCTCTTCAATTAATTTTTTTTCTTCCAGAAACCTTGCATAATTTCCACTGTATTGTCTTATCTCGCCGTAATCAACATCGAGTATGTTATCAGCCAGTCGATTAATAAATTCAACATCGTGCGAAATAAATAAAAGCAAACCCTTACACTCATTTTTTAAGTAATTTTCTAGCCATTGTATGGATATGACATCAAGGTGATTCGTTGGCTCATCTAATAACAGGATATCGGGTTCCTCGAATAAGGCTTGTGCCAGCAATACACGCAATTTAAATCCGCCCGATAAGGTGCTCAATGGTTTCGGATGATAGCGGGGATGAATGCCAAGACCCGTTAATAATTTTTCTGCCAGACCCTCCGCAGAATAGCCATTGAGATGGGCAATCGCTTCCTCGAGTTTACTCAATCGATTAACATTTTTTTCATCCCAATGATTGGCAGTTAATAATTTTTCTTTTTCTTGCATCGTTTGCCATAGCCTAGGTTTTCCTTGCAAAACAATATCGGTAATAACGGTGTTTTCATATCGGAATTGATCTTGTTTTAGCCAGCCAACAGAGGCAGCTTTTGGAATAGAAAGCGTACCGTCGATTGGCGTTTCAGCACCCGTAAGTAATTTTAAAAAGGTGGATTTTCCTGCACCGTTCGCGCCCACTAAAGCATAACGTTTTTGGCTGGAGAGAATAAGATTAACGTCATAGAATAATAGCTTTTCTCCATAGGCCATGCTGAGTTGATGGATCGATATCATGTTAGAGTATATACCCTTCGCCTTTCAAGATGTGGTGTTCTTGCACATCGGTACTCACGTGCTCATGACTACCTAATACACTCCGCGCGTTCGTCCTCGTGCGTCTAAGCACATCTTGAAATCCTTTGGGTATACGTTCAGAAATTGTCATACCTGAGTCAGTCTAGACATTAAACAAAAAATGAATGACATCACCGTCTTGGATAAGATAGGTTTTCCCTTCTAAGCGCCACTTTCCTGCTTCTTTGGCGCCTTGTTCACCCCGGTATTGAATAAAGTCATGATATCCGACGACTTCGGCGCGAATAAAGCCTTTTTCAAAATCGGTGTGTATGCAAGCCGCAGCCTGTGGCGCAGTGGCGCCTTTACTTACCGTCCAAGCACGGACTTCTTTAACGCCTGCGGTAAAGAAAGTTTGTAAACCTAGGAGTTCATAACCGGCACGAATGAGTCTATCTAGACCGGTTTCATGTAAACCGAGTTCATGAAGAAATTCTTTTTTTTCTTCTTTCGTTAAACCCATACAGTCTTCTTCTAATTTCGCGCAAAGCGCTATGACCTTAGCATTTTCACCATGCGCAAAGTTTTCAAGCGACGCTAGCAAGGGATTATTGATAAAACCTTCTTCATTGACGTTAGCAATATAGAGCGTTGCTTTTAATGTTAAAAACTGATAGGGACGTAACAATAGATGTTCGTCTACACTCAGTGGCATAACACGAAGGAGTTGTCCTTGATTGAGGTGTGGAATAATGCGCGTTAATAAATTTTTTGTTTGGTTGGCAAGTTTGTCATTGGCTTTTGTCGCGCGGTGTAAACGTAAGATCGCTTTTTCGGCGGTTTCTAAATCGGCTAACGCAAGTTCGGTATGGATAGTTTGGATATCCGCTACGGGATCGACTTTCCCGGATACATGCACAATATCCGTCTGTTCAAAGCAGCGTACCACGTGGGCAATCGCATCAAGCTCGCGGATATGCGCAAGAAATTGATTACCTAAACCTTCACCTTTTGCGGCGCCGGCGACTAAACCTGCAATATCAACAAATTCCATGCTGGTAGGTATTATTTTCTGTGGGTTAACGATGGTGGCTAATTCTGTTAAACGCGTATCGGGTACGGGTACTACGCCAACATTCGGTTCAATGGTGCAGAAAGGATAATTTGCCGCCGCAATACCGGCTTGGGTGAGTGCATTAAATAGGGTAGATTTTCCAACATTAGGAAGACCAACGATGCCACATGTAAATCCCATAAGACGGCCTGTTATTTTTCTGATGTAAAATGATGTAATGTTTGTATAGCCCGTTGCTCGTCCCCTGTAACAAAGGGGACGAGCAACGATAAGGTATACACTATCACATCATCAATTTTTTTCCGATCTGCAACAGAAGGGGGGCTTAATACATAGTCATGGACTTTGTCTCTATGCCCTGGATGGCCGATGCCAATGCGTAAACGCCAAAAGTTTTTGCTACCTAATTGCGCAACAATATCTTTTAAGCCATTGTGCCCGCCTTCGCCACCGCCTTGTTTAAAGCGTGCAATACCTGGCGGTAGATCGAGATCATCATGTACGACCAGAATGGCTTCTGGGGAGATATGATAAAACTGGGTAATAGCACGTAGCGAATGACCTGAAAGATTCATATAGGTGGTTGGGATTAAAAGCCTAAGCACAATGTGCGACTCCCCAGGTATATTGTACTCCTGATTAATGATGAGCTTTGCCACTAACCCTTGAAATTTAGTCTCTGCTTTTAGGAAAAGCGACGCATTTTCTGCAAGCGCTTCGACAAGCCAAGCACCTGCATTATGCCGGCTCTTCGCATAGTCCTTTCCAGGATTCGCTAAACCAGCAATCAACTGAATAGGGCAAGATGACATAGAGAGAGTAAAAGTGCTTACTCTTTTGTCTTGTCTTTTTCATTCGCTGATTTGTTTCCCGCTTCATCTTCTTTGACGTTGATAGCTGGGACTTCAGCCGACTCTGGTGGAGCAGCCGACGTTTCCTCTTCAACAGCACGTGGGATATGGATATTCACCACGGGGCGATCATCTTCGTGCGTCAACGCGATTAATTCTACGCCTTCAGGCAAGGGAACTTGGGACAAATGAATTGCTTCATCAAGGCCCAAACGCGAAACGTCGATTTCGATATATTCAGGTAATGCATCGGGTAGACAGCGAACCTCAACACTGTTGAGTAATCGCGCTAATACACCGCCACTTTCTTTCACACCAGGTGCAATTTCTTCGCCTGTAAAGTGAAGGGGTACAGACAGGGTGATTTTCTCTTTTGCTGTGATACGTAGTAAATCTAAATGGAGAATACGCGCTTTATAAGGGTGACGTTGTAAATCTTTTAATACCGCCTTTTGCTGTTTGCCATCCAAATGGATCGTTAAGATATGCGAATAAAAGGCTTCATTTTCCAATGCGCGTAGTAATTGATTATGATCAAAGGAAAGTGGCTGAGAGGGTTCTCCTGCACCGTACAGGATGCCAGGGACCCGGTTCTCGAGTCGGCGTAGACGGCGGCTCGCACCCGTCCCAAAGCGCTCTCGAGTTTTTGCAGATAATTCAAATGTAGGCATGTTTCAATCCTCTATAAAATAATGAACCCATCCCGCGACCAGGATGAGCGGCTAGTTTACGGGGTTTTTAATCAAAGTGCCAGCGTCCATCTAAGCAAAAATGACTTTATAAAACACGAATTTTGTACAGGGACAGGGATTATTTTAGGGTTTATTTAGTTACTAAAATAATCTAGAATAAGGGTTCACTAACTAATGATTAGTTTTTTAATAAAAAGGATTTTTTATGTATCAACCCTCTGTTTCTGACACTACGACTCGTAAACCTCTTTACTTATTTCACTTGAAAGATGACGATAATGATCGGTATTTTTTTATTTTTTTGGAAAATTATTTAGTTAATATACTAATAAAAGAATCTGTCAATAATCACTGGCAAGCGTTACGCACTGGATGTGTTCGCTTTTTGAATGACAGAGGTTTAGATATTCAACTCAAGGAGGAAGCTAGCCCTTATCGGGAAATAAAGGCTTGGCCTGAAGGGCAGCAGTCTAGCATTGTTTTATTCAATGGGCCCGAGCGATTGCTTACGCGACTTGATCAGGATTCGTATGACTACGCTTCAATTGGTTTAAGTAGCGATTATTATCCCATAGCACCGGCTCAAATAAGCCATATAAACGAAGCAACTTACAAATTTGAGGAAATGATGAGCGATCTCAGTGCGTTTCTTTATGAAAAACATCGCATTTATATTTTTAACGAGTTAGGTGCTTATAGTAATAGGCTTGAGTGTACTCTCTTATTTTTAGCTGGTATCACGCAAGTACCCAAAGTTACTTTTCTTTATCAAAACGAAAACGAAGCAGAAGCTGATCATTTCTTTATGCATTTAAAATTACCTACTGATTCTGTGAAAAAAATGGTAGCGACTTTAAATAGTAAGTTCCATATTAATTTTTGCCAGTATATGAGACCTGAGCTAGAAAATATGGAAACCATTTCTTTTTCACTGGCAGCGATTAAAAATCAAATGGATCTTATTAAAGCTAACATGGGATCACTACTTGAAAAAGACTGGCAGTGTGCTAGCGAACTAAGGCGAATGGCAAATGTTTTTCATTCTTCTTCAGAAGAAGACGATATCTCTGAGCAAGCAAAAGCTAAAAGAGCTTTAACGAAAGAACTCATGGATTTTTCAATAAGTTTATCTCCCCCTTGCTGCAATCTATCAGAAAGGTGGAAATATAGTGATATGCTTAGAAGGAAAATAGCTTATCTTGAATCTACGCAGACTGCAGATGAAAACAAAGCCTTTAAAAGCGATAAAAAGGCGATAAAAGACATCCAAAAAACATTGGGATTATCTCAGCCGACTGTTGATAGGCATAGTCTAAATCAAGGTTTCCACTTTCATAGACGGATACCTGTAGATAGTTTGCCAAGTTGCAATACTGAAATGGGCATAGCGACAACTGCTGGATCCAGTAGGCGTACATTGATTTCCATGAGAAAGTTACCACAGGCAAGCAATTGCAGATGGCCTACTAAGCTAAGTAAATCTATTCATATTTTACCCAGGCCAAATGAATCAGATGAGGATAATACTCAACCGACGAGTTCTAGGTTCATGCTGCAAAAATAATTTACATTCGCTAGCTTGCTTTATTTTCTAGCGTTCAATTAGAATTGAACGCTAGATGCATAACTTGTTCAAATAGTAGGCTTAGTCGACAAACATCGAACTAACGGATTCTTCGCTATTAATACGACAGATGGTTTGTGCCAGCATATTACTCAGGCTCAGTTGGCGAATCTTCTTACACTGTTTGGCTTTATCATGTAAGGGAATGGTATCGGTTACAACCAATTCATTGATACAAGAAGCTTCAATAGCGCGAATCGCATCGCCTGATAAGACTGGATGTGTACAATAAGCCATTACTCTTTTAGCGCCATTTTCTTTTAAGGATTGCGCGGCTAAACACAGTGTCCCTCCGGTATCGACAATATCATCCACCAATAAACAATTTCGATCCTTGACATCACCAATAACGTGCATGACTTCGGTTTTATTCGGACCGGTACGGCGTTTATCGATAATGGCAATATCCGCATCATTTAGTCGTTTGGCAATGGCTCTGGCACGCACTACACCACCTACATCGGGAGAAACAACGATGAGGGGATCCTTTTCTTGGTAAAGATCGTTGACTTGAATATCTTTTAAAATTTCTGGTGTTGCGTAAACGTTGTCGACGGGTATATCAAAAAAACCTTGGATTTGATCAGCGTGCAGATCGACGGTTAATACCCGACTGATGCCAACGGCCGTCATCATATCCGCGACCACGCGGGCGGTGATAGGTACGCGAGAGGATCGAATACGTCTATCCTGACGCCCATAACCAAAGTAGGGGACTACCGCTGTAATACGTTTAGCAGACGCTCTGCGTAACGCATCTGCTATAATCACTAATTCCATTAAGTTGTTGTTCACGGGTGGGCAAGTAGGTTGCATGATAAAAACATCCTGACCGCGCACATTTTCTAAGACTTCTACGATAATTTCGCCGTCACTGAAATGTCCTACGGTGGCTTTGCCTAATTCCATATCTAAATGTGATACCACTTTTTCGGCTAGGGTCCGGTTAGCATTACCCGTAAAAATCATCATTTCAGACACAGGAAAACCCTCATAGTGTAAATTAATCGATGGGATGGACAGAAATTTTGCATAACCAGTAAGAATTGGCTGGGGTGCTAGGATTCGAACCTAGGAATGCCGAGATCAAAACCCGGTGCCTTACCACTTGGCGACACCCCAATTTCTTTATGCGTTTTTTGACATTCATCTCAGTACAGGACAAAAAATAGGTGAGGCGTGTCCTGCCACTGGATGCGCTTTTTTTGCTGGCTTACGCCACAAAAAAGAAGCTAGCATCCGTGTCACCCACCTCTTTTTAAATTTTTGTCCTGTGCAGAGGACATTCATAAAAGCGTCTGTATTCTGATGGCTGTTACCTTGTATGTCAATTAGAGAAATAAGAAAAGTGTTTGTAAAGAAAGTACTTGAAGTTGCTATTCGCATCGCAACTTCAAGTACTATGTATAGTTATCATCGCTTGCTAGCTTAAAATCCCAATGTGTTAGTAAAATTCGTACTTGCCATTGTTCAGTAGAAAGTTCAATATGTTTCGGAACATCTATCTTTCCGCTATTCATATACTGCAAATAGTTAATACGCCAGCCAGATTGGTGTAATTTCATTAGACGGTTATAAGCATCCAGACAAAGGGTATAGCGAGATTGCGGCGCAGGAAGCCCCCGCAGCCAATAGTATAATTGTGATACAGGTAGATGCAAGCCCAGTTGTTGCGCTAATAGTTGTTCAGAATTTTTTGCGGTAATCGCTTGATTATGGGCTAGTAGAGTCACTTGTTTCGGATTTCCAGAGAGCAGAACACTTTGTGTGCCGAAAGGACCAAATAACCTGAGTTGGTACTGTGTTTTCATTTGTTGCCAACTAAATGATGCATTGGCACCGGAGCTTTTTTTTGAGTGGATAGCAATATTTCCGTTGGCTTGCCAATGGCTTAAGGCATTGAGTTGTGCTTTTCGCTGAGCCCAAGGTAGATAATGATTAATCGGTTTATTAGGATAAAGTGTAGGTGGTTGGGAGAAACTGGTACACGCAGTGAGAAAAAACGTTAAGATAAGGGCTATAATCTTCATAATAGAAAACATAGAAGGTATAAAAGTAAGAGGTAGACTAAGCATTTTATGCGTCTCGCACGTATCTATCAACCACAACCATTACGTACGGGTGACGTGATAGGCTTATCAAAAGCAGCGGCGCACCATTTAATTCGCGTACTACGTTTGTCGGTGGGCAGGGAATTCATTTTATTTAATGGCGAAGGGGGCGAGTTTTCGGCAAAAATTATTTCATGTAAAAAAGCGAGTGTTTCCATCCAAGTAGGAGAATATAACGAAGTCAATCGAGAATCTCCGCTACAGATTATTTTAGGCCAGGCTGTCATTCGATCTGAAAAAATGGATTATACCTTGCAAAAAGCGGTAGAATTGGGAGTGAGTCACCTTATCCCTTTACTAAGCGAACGTTCTTCGCCGAAATTATCTGTTGAGCGCTGGGAGAAACGTTTACGGCATTGGCAAGCGATTATCGTAGCCGCTTGTGAGCAATCGGGAAGAACACGGATACCTTCAATTTCCAGACC
The DNA here is from genome assembly GCA_040384585.1 of Pseudomonadota bacterium. GTDB lineage: Bacteria > Pseudomonadota > Gammaproteobacteria > Diplorickettsiales > Diplorickettsiaceae > JAZKJD01. The sequence goes on from JAZKJD010000002.1 coordinate 26,677, forward strand.
TATTCTTTTTGAGTTGGCAATAAACGAAATAAAAGCTGATATTCATGTTATTTTAATGCCTGATGCAGGAAAGACGATTCAGCAACTTATGGTCTCTACCACGCGCATTGCGGCATTAGTCGGCCCCGAGGGAGGTTGGTCAGAAACCGAATCCAAGATAGCGATTGCAGCGGGTTATGTGCCTATTCAGTTAGGGCCACGTATTTTACGAACGGAAACCGCTGGCGTAGTCGCCATGGCTTTATTTCAAAGAGAATTTGGCGACATCTCGGGATTTAGTCTAGGATAAAACAGTTCTAGCATAGACTGCATTGTTGTTAACAATGCGGATTTTTTTAAGGCGTGAGTAGGGTGTGTCGTCATTTAGCGAGGATGAGCCAGAAAGCGTGGTTTTTCGAGTATCGTAACGGAGCATACTTGCGGGTATGTGAGTAACGAAACGCAGAAAATACGACGGTTTATGACCATCATCGTGCCAAATGACGACATACCCTAGTATGCTGACGATATCGTTATATTTTTAAAGTGAGTCAATGAGATTTATGGGCAAAAAATCAAAACCCTTTCTTGATCCTTTCGCAAAGCGCGAAGCAGAAAAATACAGCAATCCTATTCCTAGCCGGGAATATATTTTAGATACTCTCAAAAAATGCGCTCGTCTTGTTAAGCGTGAGGAATTACATCAGATTTTAGGCCTAGAAGCAGATCCTGAACAGCAAGAAGCACTGCGCCGTCGTCTACGCGCAATGGAACGTGATGGACAAATCGTGTTAACTCGCCGCGAAGGATATGGCTTACCGGACAAAATGAATTTGCTTAGGGGACGTATCATTGGGCATAAAGATGGATTTGGATTTCTTGTACCCGATGATGGTAGCGATGATTTATATCTCAGCGCACGCCAAATGCAATGTGTTTTCCATGGCGATCGTGTATTAGCGCGCGTGGTGGGTACGGATAGGCGAAATCGTCGCGAAGGAATGATTGCTGAAGTTTTAGAACATAATACCCCTTCGTTAGTAGGACGTTTTTTTACCGAAAAAGGGCTTGCTTTTGTTGTCCCTTCTAATACTCGAATTGCCCAGGATATTTTAGTGGGTTCTGAGGATCAAGGAGAGGCAAAATCCGGTCAAATTGTTGTGGTTGAAATTACCAGTTATCCTAGTTTTCGTAAGCAAGCCATCGGTAGAATTACCGAAATCTTAGGCGATCATATGGCCCCAGGCTTAGAGATAGAAGTCGCGATTCGTAATTATAATCTTCCACACACCTGGCCGGATTCTGTGCAAGAGGAAATAACACAATTTCAAGAAGGTTTATTTTCTTCGGATCAAACACACCGAGATTTACAATCCATGCCTTTTGTAACCATCGATGGTGAAGATGCTAAAGACTTTGATGATGCGGTCTATTGCGAGCGACAAAAAAAACAGTGGCGTTTAGTGGTAGCGATTGCCGATGTGAGTCATTACGTTAGCCCAGAAAGTGAATTAGATAAAGAAGCACAAGCACGCGGGAATTCAGTTTACTTTCCCAATACCGTTGTTCCTATGCTTCCTGAGATTCTTTCTAATGAATTCTGTTCTTTAAAACCAAAAGTCAATCGCTTATGTATGGTCTGCGATATGCTAATCTCTGCCAAAGGCGATCTTAAACGATTTGAGTTTTATCCTGCTGTGATTCATTCGCGGGCGCGACTGATTTATCATGAAGTGGCGGCGTGGCTACACAATAAAAAATGTCCGCCTGTCCATAAAGATTTATTACCGCATTTAACCGATCTGCATACTTTATATGCCTTGTTACGTCAAAGTCGTGAAAAACGTGGGGCCATTGATTTTGAAACGACTGAAACACGGGTTGTTTTTGGCCCAAATCGTAAAATAAAACAGATTGTTCCTACCGAGCGGACAGTTGCGCATCGTATCATTGAAGAGTGTATGTTACTCGCCAACGTTTCTGCCGCACATTTTCTACTAAAAGCAAAAATTCCTGCTTTGTTTCGTGTTCATGCAGTGCCTACATCTGAGAAATTAGCAGATTTAAAAGCATTTTTAGCTGAATTAGGGTTACGTTTGCCAGGTGGTAAAGTTCCGCAGCCAGCGGATTATTCTGACTTGTTAAAATCCATTGTTAATCGGCCCGATGCCCATCTTATTCGAACCGTGTTGTTGCGTTCTTTGAGTCAAGCGGTATACAGTCCCGATAATATCGGCCATTTTGGTTTGGCATTTAATGCCTATACTCATTTTACTTCCCCCATTCGTCGTTATCCCGATTTAGTGGTACACAGAGCCATTCGACATCTTTTAGCGAAACGTAAACCAAAAAAATTTATTTATGATCCCGTGGCGATAAGTCGCTTAGGTGAACATTGCTCGACAACAGAAAGACGTGCCGATGAGGCGACCAGAGAGGTTTTAGACTGGCTTAAATGTGAATTTATGCGTGATCGAGTCGGCGAAGTTTTTGAAGGGATTGTTACCAATGTTACCGGTTTTGGTTTATTTGTTGAGCTGAAGAATATCTACGTTGAAGGTTTAGTGCATGTGACGGCCTTGCATAACGACTACTATCAATTTGATGCGAAAAGACATCGTTTGCGCGGCGAACGAACGGGGATCGTCTATCGTTTAGGCGACAGCATACGGATTAAAGTCGGGCGTGTTGATCTCGATCAGCGTAAAATTGATTTTGAATTGGCAGATGAAAAAGAAATTAAAAATCCCAGCACGTTTAAAAAACAAAAAAAAAAGAAAAATCCTGATCGAAAAACTAAGATTGATAAGTAGTTGAAAGGGAAGTAAATGCATAGACATGGTTAAAAAAGAAATTATTTTTGGTTTTCACGCGGTAGAGGCGATCCTACAGAAAGCGCCAGAAAGGGTATTGCAGTTCTACGTTCAGGAAGGGCGAGAGAATAAACGGTTGCAGCCTATTATTCTGCTTGCAGAAAATCAGCATATTTCCATACAGAGATTGTCAAAAATTAAATTAGACCAATGGACAAACGGCGCACGACATCAAGGTTTGCTGATAGAAGCGAGAAGTCTTGTTAACAAAGGAGAAAAAGAGTTATTGCGTTTGATTCCTCATCTACCAACCCCTTCTTTTTTATTATTATTAGATGAAGTTCAAGATCCGCATAACCTAGGAGCCTGTTTACGCTCGGCTAACGCGGCGGGTGTGGATGCCGTTATTATCACGCAGGATCGCTCAGTCGGTGTTACGCCGGTGGTTAGCAAAATAGCGGCGGGTGCAGCCGAAATAACGCCGGTTATTACCGTAACGAATTTAGCAAACACCTTACGCCAATTGAAAAAAGCAGGGATATGGATTTATGGACTAGATAGCACTGCAAAGCAATCCCTCTACGCGACTGAATTTAAGGGGGCAGTGGGTTTGGTCATGGGTTCAGAAGGTAGGGGTTTGCGCCGTTTAACCAAAGAACTTTGCGATGGCTTACTGGCTATACCCATGCAAGGCTCTGTTGAGAGCTTAAATGTTTCTGTCGCAGCAGGTATTTGTTTATTTGAAATCCTCAGACAAAGACAATAGGCGCTTCAAAATTTTACAAGTGAGTCGCTATGCTCACAAAAAATTTCGGCTAAGCGTGACGCCGGTCCCAAATTTTCTGATGAATTTTTGAACGGTTACAAGGTAAATGAGTATTTTTGAGCTGTTTTTAACGCAGCAGATGGCGACAAGTGGATTTTAGAGACAGAACCTAACATTTAGCCAAAGTCCAGACTATGATAGTATGACTCGGCTTTTGATTGCAGAGTTAATTTATTTATATTAAATTGAAAGGAGAATGATATGTGTCGTAGATTTTTTCCAGCAGTGGTTATTATTATTGCTGTTATTATGGCGATCGCAGCGAGTGTTGCCAAACCAGACTACGTCGATTATATTGTGATGATCTCTCGTTTTTTTGACATTATGTTGCCTATTTTGGCGGTGGGCGCGTTGATTAAATATCTGTGTTGCCATCGAAATAGGGCATGTCATTGTCCCTGTGATCACTGTAAACAATGTGGTTGTAAAAGTTAAGCAGATGCGGAATATGTTGTAGTAGGACACCCGGGCCATCGAGCGATTGATAATAAAATGATGGGCCAACTTGACATCGATATCCATTGGATGCGTCAAGCCTTTGTTCTCGCTAAGCAATCTAAGGAGCAGGGAGAAGTCCCTGTAGGCGCCGTTTTATTGCTGAATAAACAATTCCTTGTTAGTGCAAGGAACCAAACGATTGCACAGTGCGATCCTACGGCGCATGCGGAAATTCTAGCCTTGCGTGAAGCAGCGAGAATAGTCAATAATCATCGTTTATTAGAAGCAACTTTATACGTTACACTGGAACCTTGCCCTATGTGTGTAGGCGCCATGATCCAAGCCAGGATTAAGCGCCTTGTTTTCGCCGCTTATGATACTCGGTTGGGGGCATTAGGTAGTGTGTATAATCTTTTACAAACCAAAGGGCTAAATCATCGTTTTTTACTAAGCGATGGTTTACTTGCTGATGAAGCGGCTGAAATATTACGAGAATTCTTTTCGCAACGCCGGCAAAAACATAGCGTGTGAAAGTCGATGGCAGTAATTAATTTTTTTAATACGTAGTTTCAGTTTTTTTACTTAACTTTACTAGGGTGTGTTGACAATTGTGCTAATATACTAGCATTGAGAGGAGGGGTGGCTGAGCGGTCGAAAGCGGCGGTCTTGAAAACCGTTAAGGGGGTGACCTCTTCCAGGGTTCGAATCCCTGCTCCTCCGCCAAGGTAATAGAGATGCAATAGAACCCTTGTATAACCTGCGTGATAGACAAGGCAGAGGAGTAGTCATGCCATGATTAGTGTTGTTATCGTCGACGATCATGCCTTAGTGCGTTTGGGCATGAGGCGCTTGTTAGAGGACGTTCGCGATATCAAGGTGATTGGTGAAGCGGAAAATGGCGAAGATGCTATTAATTTAGTGAAGGAAACGAAACCTGATGTCGTTTTAATGGATCTTAAGATGCCAGGAATTGGTGGTCTTGATGCGACGCGTAGATTGATTCGTGTCAATCCTAAACTAAAGATAATTGTAGTCACCGTTTGTCGGGAAGGCCCTTTTCCTGATCGCCTAGTACGTGCGGGTGCCGCCGGTTATATTACAAAAGATACCAATGCAGAAGAGTTAATTACAGCGATTCGTAAAGTCTCTGCAGGACAAATCTATATTACTCTAGAGATTGCGCAAAGTATGGCCTTACGTCAGGTATGTAATGCAGCAAAGTCTCCTTTTGCACAACTCTCTGAGAGAGAATTGCAAGTGATGTACCTGGTAACGCAAGGTACCAAAGTGAATGCCATTGCTAAACATCTTTGTTTAAGCCCTAAGACGGTAAATACGTATCGTTATCGTTTATTTGAGAAACTAGGTGTCCACAACGACGTAGAGCTGACGCATCTTGCCATTCGATATAGCATGGTGGATGAAGAGGGTAATGGAGGAAGTTTCGAGAAATCACACCTTTCTGAAGACCACTAAAAAGTACTTAGGGCGTGTTGACAATGGTACTAGGAGATGAGCACCTTTCTCGCAATTAGGGTTATCCAACACCTGAATAAGTGCAGAAATTTAGAATAAATTATCATGATGGTCTATGATTATTCTGCTTAGTCTTACATTAAGTGCACATTTTCTAGTCTAAAAATGCTCCGGGACAACTTTATACGCTACAAAAATTAAAAATAGTCCGACATGGCGAGGCCGAAACGTCAGTGAGGCCATGGCCATCCAGAAAAAATGAAGCGTTTCACCCGATTGCCGCGCGCTTCGCGCTCGCAATGACGAAAAATGCTTTACTACCGCCTCAAACAAAAATTAACTGTTTTTTCAATAGCGTAAATTCAAACATGATTTTTTTGTACTGTGCACAGATGGGACAAAAGAGTGTACATAGTCTTTCTGAGGATCATAATTGAGATCAGGAGGTTTTGTTTTATGCGTGTAATAAGACGAATTGGCTTGGTAATCTTATTTGTTTTTTCAATGAATCCAGCTTTCGCAGAGGATACTTCTTGCTGTGATCAGCTACGTAAAGAAGTAGAAGTCCTTAAAGAACAGCAAGATAAACTATTCAAAGCATTGAAGCAAGATGAAATCAGTGAGAAGAAAAGTTTTATGACGATGGAAGGGTTAATGGAAGTTCTTTCCAATAAATTTCCTGATTTGAAGGACACTTTTAAAAAATTTAAAGACGCTTTCGATCAATTAGACAAGGTTAGCAATACATAATTTTTCAGAAGTTTTGTGAATTGCATTAAGGCACGGTATTTCCTAGATTGCCGCACGCTACGCGCTCGCCATGACGAGTGAGCCGTTATCCCGTTTTAAGGTGTGATCTTTTGACTTCTGCTTATAATGTGAATCACAATCATCTAAAAAAGCGTTTGCCCTTTCTAAGTACTCGTGCAGGTGTTTATTTGCTGTTAAATACAAAACAGGAAGTTCTTTATGTAGGAAAAGCACGCAATTTGAAAAAAAGAGTGAGCAGTTATTTTCGAGAACAAAAAAGTAATCGCATTGCTTTATTAATGCGACAGGTGGCATCGATAGAGACGACAAGTACCGAAACAGAAAACCAAGCGCTTTTATTAGAAAGTAATCTCATCAAACAGCTTAAGCCACGTTATAATATTTTATTACGTGATGATAAGAGTTATCCTTACATTATGCTGAGTTATCAGCAAAGCTATCCGCGCTTAGCTTTTTACCGTGGAGCGCGAATAAAACAAAATCGTTATTTTGGCCCTTTCCCCAGCATAGCGGCTGTCAGAGAAACCTTGAATTTATTACAAAAGCTTTTTAGAATTCGATCGTGTCAGGATAGTTTTTTTCGTAATCGTTCACGTCCTTGCTTACAATATCAGATTAAACGATGTACCGCTCCTTGTGTAGGTCTTATTACGCCTGAAGATTATAAAAAAGATATTGAACGTACGATTTTATTTTTGGAGGGGAAAAGTCAAACGATTATTCATAATTTAGTAGAACAAATGGAATCGGTAGCCAGTCAATTCGATTATGAATCTGCTGCGCGTTTGCGTGACCAAATTTCCTTTTTGAGGGAAATTCAGCAAAAACAAATTATCAATACCGGACAGGGAGATCTGGACATTTTCGGTGTTGCCAATCAGGTGAATACCTATGTCGTTTATGTGATGCAGGTTCGTGGTGGCCGCTTATTAGGAGGTAAAGCCTATTTTCCAGAAGTCCCGGCACTGCTCTCTGATACTGAGGTCTTATCTGCTTTTATATCACAATTTTATTTACAAGCAGAAACCCAGCATGCTATCCCTACAGAAATAGTGCTGCCAAAAAAATTAAAAGATCAAGCGTGGCTAATCGATGCACTGGCTGAACGTGCGCAACATAAAATCAAAGTATCCGATAAAGCGATGGGTGAGCGCCAAGGGTGGCTTGCTTTTGCAAGCGAAAATGCCAAACAAGCCTTGAGTACGCATTTGTCGAATAAACAAATTTTTTATAAGCAGTTAGAAAGTTTGCAAGTTGCATTGCAATTAGACAGTCTTCCACAACGTTTAGAATGCTTTGATATTAGTCATAGTCAAGGAGAAGCCACGGTGGCTTCCTGTGTTGTGTTTGACCAGCAAGGCCCCCGTAAAATGGATTATCGTCGCTTTAATATCGAAGGAATTACCCCAGGGGACGATTATGGCGCCATGAAACAAGCATTAAGACGTCGCTATCGAAAATGTAAAACGCATGAAGAAAATTTACCGGATATCCTGCTGGTTGATGGAGGCAAAGGGCAATTAAGGCAAGCGGAACAGGTATTAGAGGAATTACAAATTAGTGATATTTTATTGATAGGTGTTGCTAAGGGCCCTGCGCGTAAACCGGGTTTAGAAACATTATTTGTATCTAGAAAAGCTCTCTACGCGATGAAAGATGAAGGGTATATGCGTTTACCCGCAGATTCGCCAGCTTTACATGCGATACAACAGATCCGTGATGAAGCCCATCGCTTTGCAATCACTGGCCATCGAGGTCGGCGTGCAAAAAAACGTCAAACTTCCCCTTTAGAAAATATTCCCGGCATAGGCAAGCAGCGTAGACGGGAATTATTGCGACAATTTGGTGGTTTACAAGCACTACAATCGGCTAGTCCTGAAGATATTGCAAAAATATCAGGAATCAGTAAGACGCTAGCGAAACGTATTTATTTTTCTTTAAAAGGGTAGGATTACCAGTTAGACTCTAGTTGTTATCTTTATACGCCAATTATGGTAACCATGCTCCATGGGTATTCCCAATTTATTGACCTTTCTTCGCATTTTATTAATTCCTGTTTTCATTCTATTATTTTATCTACCTTTTCGCGGTAGCCATGTCATGGCGGCTATCCTTTTTACTTTTGCGGCGATGACCGATTGGTTGGATGGTTATTTAGCACGTAGTCTTGATCAGGTATCCAAATTAGGTAGCTTTCTCGATCCGGTGGCTGATAAATTAATTGTAGTGACAGCGTTAGTTTTATTAGTGGGAGATCATGCCTTACCTTATCTAGCCATTCCTGCAGCGATTATTGTCGGAAGAGAAATTATGGTTTCTGCTTTACGTGAATGGATGGCAGAGATTGGTAAACGTGCGCATATTACGGTTTCAAAACTTGGAAAGAGTAAAACAGCGGTGCAAATGCTAGCACTTATTTTCCTATTACTTTACAAGCCAGGTGGATGGACAGTATTTGCGGTATTGGGATATCTATTACTTTATCTCGCCGCGCTATTAACGTTGTGGAGTATGTGTATTTATTTGAAAGCGGCATGGCATGATTTATCTGCTTGACAGTATTCTTGATGCAGTTACAATATCAGCCGCTTTGCGGGAATAGCTCAGTTGGTAGAGCGCAACCTTGCCAAGGTTGAGGTCGCGAGTTCGAGCCTCGTTTCCCGCTCCATTGAATGTAAAAACATAATCTCTGTAGAAAGTTTTTTAGTCTGTGTTGGGATTCAACTATTTTGGAGTTACGCTAATTTTCGCTAGATTTGGCTAGGTGGCAGAGTGGTCATGCAGCGGCCTGCAAAGCCGCGTACGTCGGTTCGATTCCGGCCCTAGCCTCCAATTGGGCACACTATCTATTATTTCTTTTGGCGTAGCATTTAGAAAATGCCCGGGTGGCGAAATGGTAGACGCAAGGGACTTAAAATCCCTCGGTGGTAACACCGTGCCGGTTCGAGTCCGGCCCCGGGCACCAGCTTAGCATTTTTGCTTTTTCACACGTTAGTGAGCGCAAAGGAAGATAAAATGACATTTCTTGTCACTGAAAAATGTATTCGCTGTAAATATACGGATTGTGTAGAAGTCTGTCCTGTTGATTGTTTCTACGAAGGGCCGAATATGCTGGTTATTCATCCTGAAGAATGCATTGATTGTGGTCTTTGCGTGCCTGAATGTCCTGTTGATGCTATTTATGCGGAAGATGATTTGCCCGAGAAGTATAAAAACTTTTTAGCACTTAATGAAAAACTTTCTAAAAAGTGGCCAAACATAGTACGTCGTAAAGATCCTCCCGTCGATGTTGACGAATGGAAAGGTAGAGAAGATAAGCTTGAATATCTAGAAGAATAAAGTATGTCTTCTCCTAAAATTTTAGCGGTAGAGACGACGACAGAAGCTTGCTCAGCCGCTTTACTTTATCAAGAATCTATACAAGAGTGCTATCAACTTGCACCTAGGCAACACACGCATTTAATTCTGCCTATGCTGGAATCCTTACTTGCAGATGCTGCGTTAACGCCACGTGATCTAGATGCCATTGCTTTTTGTTGTGGTCCTGGAAGTTTTACCGGTTGCCGTATTGGTGCTAGCCTTGTACAAGCGGTTGCCTTTGCAGCAGATATTCCGGTGGTTCGGGTCTCCAGTTTACAGTGTTTAGCACAGGGAGCGTATCGGGACTTTCTAGCAAAGCGAGTGTTAGCCGCCATTGATGCCCGTATGAATGAAGTTTATTGGGGTAGTTATCAATTAGGTGAGGAAGGTATTATGTTGGAATTCGACGCTGAGCAGCTTTCTGATCCCATGCAGTTGGCATTAACGCAGTTATCTCATTTTATCGGGGTAGGCAGTGCTTGGGATAAGTATCATGAAATAGTCGCGCCACGATTTAAGGGGAATCAGTTGCAGCAATGCTATTCTCAACGTTATCCTAGGGCATATGACGTTGCCGTGCTTGCTAAATACGCTTATCAGCGAGGTCAGCTTGTTTCTGCGGAAGAAGCGTTGCCGGTTTATTTAAGAGAAAAAATCACATAGCTTAGGATGTGTCTCTTTTAGCGTTAGAGGTGTCGATGGATAAGTATTTACTGAGCATTTTAGTTTGTCCTTTGTGTAAAGGAAGTTTAGTTTATGATAAATCCGCACAAGAATTAATTTGTCGATTCGATCGATTAGCGTATCCTATTCGTGATGAAATTCCTGTCATGCTAGAAACAGAAGCTAGAGAAATATCATTAGAAGAATATGATCGTTTAAGTTAACGGCTGTGTGCAGAACAGACCTTAAAAATAGCCGTCATGGCGAGGCCGAAACGTCAGTGAGGCCGTGGCCATCCAGAAAAATAAAGCGTTTCACCAGATTGCCGCGTGCTTCGCACTCGCAATGACGAAAAATGAAACTAGGTAAACTATGACAGTTGATTTACAAGTGATTATCGATGAGGCAACACAAGCGATTGCTAATATCAAACGTTTGGTAGACTTAGAACAATTACGCTCACGTTTATTAGGAAAAAAAAGTACGCTAAGTGATTATCTGAAAAAGCTAAGCCAATTACCGGTAGAAGAAAGGCCTAAGCAAGGACAAGCGGTTAATCAAGCAAAACACCAGATAGAAATACTGATTAACGCACGATCGGAACTATTAAAAGCACAGGATATTGCCGAACGATTAAACAGTGAATTCATTGATGTCAGCTTAGCGGGTAGGGGCCAGTCTATAGGAAGTTTGCATCCTGTGACAAAAACCCGAGAACGGATTGAAAGTTTTTTTACAAAAATGGGTTTTAGCGTGGTTGAAGGTCCAGAAATTGAAGATGATTATCACAATTTTGAGGCCTTAAATATTCCTGCTAATCATCCTGCGCGTGCCTTACATGATACCTTTTATTTTCCAAATGCCTTGTTATTGCGTACGCATACGTCTACGGTACAAATACGCGCCATGCAACAAGGGAAACTTCCGCTTAAAATGATTGCACCCGGTCGTGTTTACCGTTGTGACTCCGATGTTACGCATACACCGATGTTTCATCAGCTTGAAGGGTTACTCATTGATGAAACGGCTAATTTTTCTGAGCTAAAAGGCTTATTAACTGAATTCTTGCAACAATTTTTTGAAAAAAAAGATTTAATAACACGTTTTCGTGCGGCTTACTTTCCTTTTACCGAGCCTTCTGCAGAAGTCGATATCCAGTGCGTCATGTGTTCGGGAAAAGGATGTCGAATTTGTAGTCAAACTGGGTATTTAGAGATCTTAGGCGGCGGTATGGTACATCCGAATGTATTAGAAAAGGCGGGTGTATCCTCTGAAAAATATCAAGGTTATGCCTTTGGGCTTGGTATCGATAGGCTTGCCATGTTGCGTTATCATATTCCGGATCTTCGTTTGATGTTTGAAAATGATTGTCGATTTTTAGAGCAATTCTAATATGAAATTGAGTGAACAGTGGTTACGTGAATGGGTAAATCCTCCTCTAGATGTTAAGGGGATCGCCGAGAAATTGACCTTAGCCGGTTTAGAAGTTGAAGCGATAGGTCCAGTATCCGATCATTTTAGCAAGGTGGTCGTAGGGCATATCATCCGTGTTTCTCCACATCCGGATGCGTCGCGATTACAGCATTGTCAGGTTGATATCGGGACTGGAACATGGCTATCGATTGTTTGTGGCGCGGCTAACGCGCGTGCGGGTTTACGAGTTGCCGTCGCGTGTGTGGGTGCGACCCTACCCAATGATTTCAAGATAAAGGCGCTTACCTTACGCGGTGTACTTTCTCAGGGTATGCTTTGTTCTTCTAGCGAATTAGGTCTTACGAAGGCATCACAAGGAATTTTGGAACTTCCTTTGGACGCCCCTATCGGTCAGGATTTACGGGATTATCTAGAATTAGAAGACTGTTATATCGATATTCATGTAACACCGAATCGCGGTGATTGTTTAAGTGTTAAAGGATTAGCGCGTGACTTAGCGGCAGTCATGGATCAAACGTTTAATCCTCCACCTATCTCCAAGGTGACGGCAACTATTCCTGATAAATTAACAATGACTATTGAGTCACTTGATGATTGTCCACATTATGTTGGCAGAATTATCCAAGGGATCAATCCACGGGCCCAAACACCCATTTGGATGGTGGAACGTCTGCGCCGTTCTGGTTTCCATTCTATTCATCCTGTTGTCGATGTGACAAATTATGTCATGCTAGAACTTGGGCAGCCCTTACATGCCTTTGATTTAACACGCTTACATTCCGAGATCAGGGTTCGCCGTGCCAGTGAGGGTGAAAAATTAATTTTATTAGATGGAAAAGAAGTCGGTTTAGATAAACAAACCTTAGTGATTGCGGATAAAAAACAAGTGCAAGCCATAGCGGGTGTGATGGGAGGTGTTTATTCAGCGATTTCTGCAGAAACAAGCGAACTCTTTTTAGAAAGTGCTTTTTTTAATCCTGCTACGCTAGCAGGCCGTGCACGACACTATGGTGTAAGCAGTGAATCCGCCTATCGTTTTGAGCGAGGTGTGGACCCGAATTTGGCCCTATTCGCCATTGAGCGCGCTACGCAATTATTAATTGACATTGTCGGCGGAAAAAGCGGTCCTGTCGTTGCCGTGGGTAGCGCTGTCAAGAAACAAGTTTCCTGCATCAATCTTCGCCAATCACGTGTAAAAAAAATACTGGGAATCTCTCTCTCAGAAAACGAAATTGAAACCATCTTGCAGCGTTTAGGAATGACCTTGGTCAAGCAGTCAACAGAAGAAAATCATTGGCAAGTTAAGCCACCAACATGGCGTTTTGATATAGGTTTAGAAGTCGATGTCATCGAAGAATTAGCACGCGTTCATGGTTATGTTAGTATTCCTGCCTCTTTTACACGCTCTATTTTACACGTTTCACCTTGCCCTGAATCTACACTTCCATTAAGTCGATTACGTCATCTTTTGGTTGATCGTGAGTATCAGGAAGCAATGACCTATAGTTTTATTTCCCCGCAGCAACAAAAATGGTTTGATCCTGGAGAAGTCCCTTTAACGTTATTAAATCCTATTTCCAGTGAACTTTCGGTAATGCGTACTAGCTTATGGCCTGGTTTGCTGAATGCGGCTAGGTATAATCAAAAGCGCCAACAGCCTCGCGTACGGTTGTTTGAAACCGGTCTTTGTTTTCTAAGTCGTAATGGCCGCTTATCACAAGAATCGTATTTGGCTGCTATTGCTACCGGGGATAGTACAAGAGAACAATGGGGAATTCCTAAAAAATCGTTAGATTTTTTTACTGTAAAATCGGATATCGAAGCCTTGTTTCGATTATTAGGACCATTAACTCGTCTACAATTTGTGCCTGGAAAACATCCTGCATTGCATCCAGGGCAAGCAAGTCAGATAATGTACTCAACGCCATTGGATTTTCGGCAAGAAAAAAAAACCATAGGCACTTTCGGTGCATTACATCCTAAGCTATTAGAAGAATTTGATTTAACAGGACCTGTTTATTTATTTGAACTATCGCTTGCCGAGATGACACAAGCAAGTTTGCCTTGCTTTACAGTTTTTTCCAAATTTCCTGTGGTACGTCGTGATATCTCTTTTTGGATAGAAGAACAGTTTCCAGCACAACGTATTTTAGAACAGGCAAGAAAGAATGCGGGTGTTTGCTTAGAGGATTGTTATTTGTTTGATGTTTATCATGATAAAAAAATTGAAAAAGAAAGACGCAGTTTGGCACTGGCTTTATTCTGGCAACATCCTTCGCGTACCTTAATGGATAGAGAAGTCGATGATTTGCGGAAGAAGGTGATTGAAGGTCTGAAACAGCGTTTTGCTATTCAATTAAGGGAATAAAAATAATGAGTCAGGTCTTAACCAAAGCTAATTTGGCGTTGTGTTTAAAGCAACACAATTCTACACTGAGTGTCGCGGTAGCTACACAATTAATCGATGCTTTTTTTGATGAAATTATTTTTTCCCTTGAAAAAGGAAACAGTGTTATGTTTTCAGGTTTAGGAAGCTTCCGTATTAGAAAGAAAAAAGCACGGCTGGGACGAAATCCTAAGACAGGTGTTGATACCGTAATTTCATCACGTAATGTGGTTCTTTTTCAACCGAGTCAGAAATTACGATCGAAGCTAAAAAATTCTATAAAATGAGTTATAATAGGCTCTTTTTTTCGGGGCGTAGCGCAGCCTGGTAGCGCACCTGCATGGGGTGTAGGTGGTCGCTGGTTCAAATCCAGTCGCCCCGACCATCTGTGACATGAGTCACTCATCTGGCAAGACCCTGAGCTATACTGTTTACATTAGGAGAGAAAACAATGGCGATTTATCGGAATATCTTGGTAGCAATTGATTTACATCCTACTTGTGATGAAATTATATTAAAACGTGCTCATCAATTAATTAAGGAGGCTAAGGATAGCCAACCCATCTTATCTATTATTCATGCAGTAGAACACATTAATGCCTATGGTGTTGCACAGGCCTATCCCGCAGTCATTGATTTAGAAGGTGAAATGCGTCTAGAGGCTAAAAAGCAATTAGGTGAACTTGCTAAAAAATTTACTATTCCTGAAAGTCAACAATACATTGAGATCGGTTCACCCAAGGTGGTTATTTTAGATAAAACAAAGGCCTTAAAAGCAGACTTAATTATTATTGGAAGCCATGGGCGTCATGGAATTGGAGCATTATTTGGTTCTACGGCAAGTGCTGTCATCCATCATCTTCCCTGCGATGCCCTCGTTGTCAAAATACCAGACCATAAGATTATCTAATCCTCCTATAGTCAATTTGTTTATCTGTAATTTTTGAGCTACAGTAGGAGGGTATTATTTTCAAAAATTAAGGGCACCTGTTAACAAGAAAGAAATCAAGTCAATGGCGTCGTTTTGGTAAGAGGTCTATTAAATAAAGGAGTATTTATGTTCAAAAATCCCAGTGTTTTAGATTGGATTGCACTCGTTATCTTATTTATTGGTGGATTGAATTGGGGTTTGGTTGGTTTGTTCCACTTTGATATCATAACCGGCATATTCGGTGACTATAGTCCTATTGCTAGAATTATATATATCATTATTGGTTTATGTGCTATCTATGTATTAGTTCGTGCGATAAGTTGTTGTAAAAAGCATATTCCTATGCCATAAATCGTTTTTCAAGATGTGGTATTAGACCTCGTGCGCCTAACCCACATCTTGAAATTCTTTATGTACTAGAATTAAGCTCGACTTGCTCTATTTTTTCAAAACGTGAACTAATTTTATCCGCGGATGTTTTTGCCTCCTGAATATCTGTATGTGCTTGCTGGATATGGCGAGATAGATTATCCATGCGCTGTCTAAATCGAGAAAAATCCTTGGCTAATACGGTAAGATGTTCTTGAATTAAATGGATTTGCTCGCGTGTTGCGGCGTCTTTTAGTACAGCACGCGCCGTCGTTAGAACAGCCATCATAGTGGTTGGAGAAACCAGCCACACGCGTTGTCTATGCGCCTCTTCGACGAGATCATAATAATGGGCATGAATTTCTGCGAAAATGGCTTCAGCAGGAATAAATAATAAAGCGCCTTCAGACGTTTCACCAGGAATAATATATTTGGATGAAACCGATTGGATGTGATGCCGTATATCCTGGCGAAACTGTGCAGCGGCGGCGCGCTGTTCACTTTTAGGAAGTTCATTATCAGTCAATTTTTGAAAACCTTCTAAGGGAAATTTGGCATCAATGGCAATACTACCCGTGGGCGGGGGTAGTAATAAAAGACAGTCGACTCGTTTACCATTACTTAAGGTATGTTGTAAGCTGAAATGTGACGCAGGTAACACATTTTGAATTAAGCTATTGAGTTGAACTTCACCAAAAATGCCTCGGGAACGTTTATCTGCTAGAATATGTTGTAAATTGACCACGTTGTTAGAGAGCTCTGTAATACGTTTTTGTGCTTCATCGATAAGGGCGAGCCGTTTAATCACGTCAGTGAATGTGGCGGTTGTTTGAGCAAATCCATCAAATAAACGTTTTTCTACTTGAGCACTAATGACTTGCAATTTTTCCTGTGTATTTTCAGTTAATTTATCCATACGTTGGCTTATCGATTCTAAACCTTCCTGTATGCTGCTTTGCAATAGTTTTAAATTACCCAGTTGATGTTGATCAAATTGTTGCCGATACAGATTTAATTCCCTATGTAATTGTTCTTTTGATTCAGCGGTACTGCGTTGATCGGCGACGCGTGAATCATTGAGTTGATTGAGTAAACGGTTGATATCTAACCAACGGCTTTCCATTTGTACTAACTTGTCATGTTGACTATCTAATTTGTAAAAATGAAATAGCGAAAACCCTATTAAACTGGCAAGCAGACCCAAAGTGATATATATAAAGTTAATAGCTAGCATTTTTTCCTATTTCCTAACGAAGCAATGGGATGCATAAAAAATATTTGTCTTTACTGTTTTTATTTCTCAGTCATTGCCCAGTATTTGCTTATGCGGATGATAGCAATCAACAGCGTAAACTATTTTGGCAAGCAAGACAGTCATTACTTGTCAAAAACTACCGACAATTTGAACAATTAAAAGAAGGTATAAAGGATTATCCTTTATATCCTTATTTAGTTTATATCAAACTAAAGCAACAATTAGCTTATCAGAAGGAAGCTGAAGCTGAAATTGATCATTTTTTAGAAATGTATAAAGAAACTCCTCTGGCGAATAAGTTACGGGAAGAATGCTTAACGAATTCGATAAAAAAAAGGGATTGGTCTCAATTTATACACTATTATCGACCCGTCTATGGCCCTACACTGCAATGCTATTACCTCAATGCGTTATTAGCAACGAATCAAGAATCTATTGCCTTTCAAGCGATACCCGAGTTATGGCTAACACTTAATTCACCTCCTTACATCTGCCAAACCGTATTTACCCATTGGGAAAAGTCGGGAAGACTTGACAGAGAACGACTTTGGGAAAAATTAGAGGACGCCATTCAACGAAATAATGTTCCGCTTATCCAACATTTATCACAATTTTTACCTGCTGAAGAAAAGCAACAAGTTAAACTCTGGTATCGAGTCCACCATCATCCGCTACTCATTGAACAAAGTGAACAATTTGATCCGGACGATAAAATTGACCGAAAAATTTTATTATATGGCATACATCGATTAGCCAGTAACGATCCGGATGAACTAGCGGAAAGCTGGCCATTACTCAATAAAATTTATGATTTCACAGAGTCAGAAAAGCAAGGTTTACTCAGTGCTTTGGCGATTGCTTTAGCCAGACATGCAGATTTCACCGCAGGGAATTGGTTAAAACAAATTAAGCCGGCTTATGCAGATTCTGTTTTACGAGAGTGGCGAATACGAAATGAATTATTGAATGAAAACTGGCAACAGGCACTTTATTGGATAAACCATTTATCCCCTAGTGAACGGAAGCTTCCTTGTTGGCGTTATTGGCGTGCACGCGCATTAGCAGAAACCAAACAAATACCAGCCGCTAATGCTATCTATAAAAATCTAGCGAAAGAAGTCGACTATTATGCAGTGTTAGCCAGTCAACGTTTAAAACAACGTTACCATCCTATCACACAAATCGTAGCGGGCGATAAAGTGGCGCTACAGAAAAATGCGGCAATACGACGTGCTAAAGAGCTCTATATATTGGGCTTTACGGGAGATGCGCGCCGCGAATGGCAATGGGCACTCAATAGCTTATCAACGCCACAACGACAAGCAGCTGCTCAACTCGCAAAAAAATGGAAATGGTATGATTTGGCAATTATTGGTGCTGCTAAGGCAAAAATACATAACGATATTAAGTTACGTTTTCCCATGGCCTATCGATCGTCGGTTTTATCCGCTGCAAGAAAGGCGCATCTAAATTCGGCTTGGATTTGGGCCATTATGCGACAAGAAAGTGCTTTTATGAGGAATGCTAAGTCCAGTGCAGGTGCGCTAGGGCTGATGCAGATTATGCCGCAGACCGGAAAAATGCTTGCCAGAAATCTTAATCTACGTACTATTAATTTATTAGATGAAAAGCTGAATATTCGTTTGGGAACGGCTTATTTACGGCTTTTGCTTAACACCTTTGAGGGTAATGCCACACTGGCTACCGCAGCCTATAATATAGGTCCTACGCGAATAAAAAATTACGAATCCCTTTATCAGCATTTACCTAGGGATGTTTGGGTTGAAATTTTACCCTGGAAAGAAACACGCGATTATATTAAAAGCGTGAGTTTAGCGCGAAGTATTTATACTGATTGTACTTGACGTTAGGTTCTGTTCCTATGTAAGTGAAAGCGAAGAAGTAACGCTCTGTCAGGGCAATCGCGCTATGTTTTCTCGGTATTTTCAAACAAAAGCGAAAAAATCATTGTTAAATTTAGTTAAGTTTTGAATTCTGATTCAGGCTTCATCCCTTATATATAAAGAGTTTATAGCGCGTTTGCCCTGGAGATCGCAGCGAATGTCAGACTTATTTAATTTTTTTTTAATATTGTGAGTTTATTATTAAGTTTTAAAATCTAACTTTATTATAAAAAATGACCGAATATAAAATGTTCAATAACTTTGTTCCTGCCAAGAAAAAAAATAGATATCTCACTCCATCCATACACCCTACTAGTTTTGTTAGTAAGCGAAAAAATAAAAGCAGTTGGGTTATGAAAGATGTAGGCAAAAACATTTCTAACGCTATAGAAGAAACAGTGGCCCAAGAATTTTTTCGTTTGCTTTGCCCCTTTTATCCTAAAACACGTTGGATGAGAGAAAATAAATGTTTATCATGGGATGATGAATATTATATACTATCAAAGGAAATACCGAAATTTCAAGCTGGGTTTTTTTTAAGTCCTGAAAGTAAGGAAACCATTATCAATAAAAAACCTAAAGGTTTAGCATCGGCACAAGTTATTTCGTTACTCTTAAGTGAAGTTGATTTTAAAGCAGGTAATGTGGGTATAGATCAAGAGGGACGGGTGATAAAAATTGATGGTGGATTATGTTTTTCGGTGAAAAAAGATAGACATAAAGATTTATTAAAAAAAAAGAGCTAAATATTACTCAGGAAGATATCGAGGCGCTTCCAGCTCTTCGAAACTATCGACCAGATAACTGGTTGGATTTATTTGAATATTGCAAAAAAAAGAGGGTAGGCAAAAGGAAATCAAATTCTAATTTGATGAAGTTATCGGATGATTCATTAGCTTTTTATAAAAAAGAGCTTAATCGAACTATACTGCGTATTTGCTTATTGCCAGAAGAGCTCATTCATTATTTTACTCAAAGCTATATTCCAAACGATAAAACCGCTACCGCTAAAGAACTAGCAGAAATTATTATTACTAGGAAAGAGAAACTGCAAGCTGCTGCTGAAAAAATTGAAAATTTTCAAGACTATAAATCCAGTCTCGAGGCACAAGAAGATATACTAAAATTTTTAAATGAACTAGAGCAGTTCAAAACGATGGGTAAATCAGTTTTATTGACTGATATTAAGGAGAAGCAGGGATTTTATGTTAAAAAAAATATTTTAAAAAAAATTATACCTGACTATTCGCTTTCTGATGCGAGTGAGTCGCTGACTTTACGGCGCGATGCATTTTCTCCTTGTCTCGTCGGCTGTAATTCATTTTCGGATGAAGAAAGACGCTATGAATCTTCAAATAAAGAACTAATAAAAAAAATAGAAAATAAATATAATTTTTATATTTATAATTGTATATTCAATTATATGGATAAAAAATTTAAAGAAATTGAATTCATTGCACAAAAAAATAATCTGGAGTTTAAAGATATTCTTTATTTAAAGGATATCTTTTTAAAAAGAATTGACAAAATCGATTTTTATGAAGCTTATTTCAAAAAAGAATTTAAGAGAGAAGGCGCTCTTAATTTAGAAATAAATCACGAGAGCTTTTTAAACTATATTCATGCAAAAGCAATTGCATCCGAACTGTCAAACATGGATAAATTTGCTTACGATAGGATGATGTCTCCTGCTTTGCGTAATGATTATTTAAATAAAATAGAAGATATAAGTAAACTAAGTTTAGCCTATCAAGGTAGCAATAAAAAATACATAATTAAGGGATTTAATGCCGATATTAAGCTCCAATCCGCCTATTTGAAAGAAACTCTAAAACCGGACATGGCTTGTGTACAAAAGAAATTGATTAATTTACTAGAAAAACTTCAGGTTGCAGAAAATCAATATTATAACACTCTTTTCTTTGCAAAAAATTTTAGAAAGCGCCATAGTTCCTTACAAGTTAAAATTAATGAAGCAAAAAATATTGTTGATAAATTTTTGTCTAAAGAGAAGGAGTTTCCAAAAAATGTCAAACACAAAATTTAGCTTTTTAAATATAAATCAAATTGGAATAGTTCAGACTTGATGTGACACAAAGGAGGGAGTAAGGTTACCCGTTTTTAGAAGTCGAGAAACTTTAGTGAATCACTACCGCCTTTAGGCGGGTAGTAATTCATATTGGTATGTTATTAGTACTTATGGGTTCATTCGCTATGTTAATTGTTTCACCCTATAGAGTTCTGAAATCACAACTCTGAAAATGATTTTCGGTAAGTTTTAAGTAGATTGATAGTAGTAGGAGAAAGGTATTCTTGTAGTGACTCATTATTGCTCGCGGCCTTTCTAACCATTGTGGCGGAGATAACAGGTAATTCTGAAACGTTTACACGAATGCAATTCTCTTTTAGTTCTAGTAATGCTTTTTCTTTTAAATCATCATCTGAATCACGTAGCGGAATTGCAAAACATCTATTATTTGGCAAAGCACGTGCATAAAACAGATAATCTAAATCCCAGCGATGCCCCCATACTATTTCAATTCTATTTGCATTTCCCTCTAATTCAGCATTTATAGTTTCTTTTACCATAAGGTATCTTAACCATAGAGGGAAAGGGTTTTTTTCAGACGCATGATGCATATCAATATGCGATGAGAACTCAGGAACAGGTAAAGTAAGAACAGAATTTGAACGTTCATTAGCCAATACAATTATCCAAATACGGTTGCCAAGCGTAAGTAGTTTTTTTATATATCCAAGATGTCCTTTATGAATGGGTTGAAATCTTCCTTCCCATATTATGTTTTGATATTCCATATCGTTTTCCTTTCTCTTTAGAAATTATATATTTGCATGATAATATAATTAAAGAAAATATAGCATATTACCCTTCCGTATTAAAGCTAGGAGATTTTGGTGCAAACTAAAACAGGTATTGGATGGATTGGAACAGGAAAATTAGGCACTGCAATAGTGAATTGCTTATTGAGTAAAAAAATTAAAGTGTCCGTTTTTAATCGAACATATTTGAATACAATGCCACTGATTGAACAAGGAGCTATCTGGGTTAACTCACCTAAGGAATTAGCTGCACAGCATGAGTATATAATCATTTGTGTAACAGGTGGAAAAGCGTTGGAAGCTATTCTATTCAATGAGAATACAGGACTAATATCTTCAAAACATAATGCTTTAAAAGTTATAAATTGTGGAACAGTTTCGTATTCAACGGCTAAATTTATTGCATCTCGCATGGAACAAGAAAATATTATCTATATTGATGCTCCTGTATCGGGTGGTATTATTAAAGCGCGTGAAGGTACATTAACAGCCCTGATATCGGGTCAGAAATGTAATATTAAGCTATGTAGACCAATGTTGGAGGAGTTTTGTGAAAAAATAGTAGAATTAGTTGGAGAAGGTAATGCTCAGCTTATGAAGATTTTAAATAATGCCGCTGAGATAGCACATTTAGTAATTGCCACAGATTTGATTCAAGTATGTAATAAATTAAATATTAAATTGGAAGATTTATATAGCGTAATTACAAGTGCGAGAGGGTTTTCTACTTATATGGCACTTTTGTTAGAAAAAATAATATCAAAAAATGAAGAGACTCATTCGACTTTACTACAAAGAATAAAGGATATCGAAAATATGTTGGATATCTGTGATATTGTCAAATATAAAAGTGATTTTGTGCTTCTGTGCAAAGAAAAATTATGGCATGCTGTAGAATTATTTGACGAGAATGTTGATCAATCCTACTGTGCTAAGACTGTTAAAGATTAATACTTTCGAATTTTTGCAATTTACAAGGAAATGTTATCCTGAGCACGAATAAAAAAGAAAGCGTATATGGAAATAGATTTTAATCATCGGAGGAGTTTATGCTTGATACTAAAGAATTTATAGATCAATTAGCCAAAGATAATGAGGCGTTTTATAACAAGCAGAAAAAATGGGCTAAGAGTTATTGGCCAGATAAATTATCGCACGAAGCGCTTATAATATCTTTAAAAACACGTTTTTGGAATGAATTATTAGGTGCTGAAGCTATTGCTCGATTTATGTTAAAACTTGATAACGTCAATTTGAAAATTCTTGTTGGTAGACAAGTTGGGGATGAAGCTAAGCATTCGCATTATGTGAAAAAACGCATAGAAGCGCTTGGTGGTAATATTGGAGAACCATTAAAAGAGCAATTAGACTATATCGAGACCTTAGATAGCTTTGATTATCCAGAACAATTCTTTGCCGCTCAACAATTTACCGTAGAAACCCAATCTATTAAGCGGAATAAACAGGCAGAAGATACTTTAGATAAAGAAACTGTAGAAATGTTTAAAAAACATGTTAATAACGATGAAGTTTTTCACTCACGTCTTGGATATTTGGGTCTTACTTATTATTGCACAAATGAATTATCACAAACTAAGGCAAAAGAAGCGGCCAAACTAATTTGTGAAAAGCACATGGCAATTTCGTTAGCAAACTATAATTTGTTAAAATCACATAGTTGTTTAGTCGGTAGCAGTTTGTATGAATAATTTTGAGACTGTAAATCTACAGATAACGTTTAGCAATATTTTGCCTTATTTATTATCCTCGTGGGAAGAAGATGAGGGTTCTTTAAGTGAAGAGCATAAAGAATGTTTAATTACAACAATATATATGATCTGTAATGATACCTCCTCTTTTGCACGCTGAACTGCTGATACAGACGAGTAATGTAAAAAAAGAACTAGGTAGGTAGAAAATATACAAAAGGGATCCCTGCAATCTCTTCAGGAAGTATTGGAGCGAGATACAGCCCGGTAATTAAAGTGGCATGGATGTCAGTGAATGCACTTCTTTTTCTAGCGCAAACCAGCAAAAAAGGGCATTCGCTGGCATAGCCCATGCCAACAAGGTGTATTGTGAGTTGATAGCGCTTATTTGGTCATTTTTTTAACAACTAAGGCATTGGTGACAGCAGTCACACCTTCAACTTGTTTGGCAAGCTTACCTGCTTTTTGTTTTTGGGCTTCTGTATTAACATAGCCGGTTAGTTTTACTTGGCCCTTGTAGCTCATCACAGAAATCGCCAAGGCTTTAACATCTGGATCGGCCAATAGCTTGGATTTAACCTTAAGTGTTATCACACTATTATCGACATATTGACCTGTAGATTCTTGTCGCATCGCTTTATGACTGCCCATTGCCATGGTACTGACAATAGGGAAGACAATTAAGCTTAAAATAAAAAATAACTTTGCTTTCATTGTAGTAAATACTCCTATTAAAAATAGAACCCGCATTTTCAATTGTGTAACAACACCACAACGTGAAAGGCAAAGGGTGAAAAAGTAAGTCCCCTTTATAAAAGAGTAGTCAAGTCGCCCAATAAATCAAGTAACGCTGTGCATAAAAACAGCAAAAGGATCGTGGCGAAATCAAAAGAAAAAATATTCCCTAAAAAGGGATATCATCATCGAAGGTTTCTGCCATTTCTACCATTTTATTGGCTTCACGTGTAGGCTGCTGCGTTGATTGGAAAGCGTTATTTTGTGGAAAGGGCGACTCTGACTGGGTGGCACCACGACTGTCTAGCATTTGTAGATCATTGGTCACGATTTCAGTCGTGTATCGATCTTGGCCCGTGGTTTTATCCTGCCATTTTCGGGTTTGTAGACGTCCTTCTATATAGACCTTAGAACCCTTTTTCAGGTATTCACCTGCGATTTCAGCGAGACGCTGAAATAGAACAACACGATGCCATTCAGTACGATCATGTTGCTCACCGGTTTGCTTATCTTTCCAGGTTTCACTGGTTGCAATGCTAATGGTTGCAACCGCTGCACCATTAGGCATATGGCGAATTTCTGGATCAGCCCCTAGGTTACCTATTAATATCACTTTATTAATGCCTCTCGCCATGGTACTACTCCTAACTTAGCTATCTATATGACTTTAAATTCTAATTCTTGTTGATAAAAAAGGAAAGCAAAAAACGTGTTTTATTAGAGGTTTCTTTTCAGAATTTTCAAGGTTATAGTGCAGAGTTTATTTTAACCGTGCTGACGTAGATAGAACCCTCTATGGATATTATTCAAATTCGTGGCGCTCGTACGCATAATCTAAAAAATATCGATCTCGATATTCCACGAGGTCAATTAGTGATCATGACTGGCTTATCGGGTTCTGGAAAATCTTCTTTGGCATTCGATACCCTCTATGCAGAAGGTCAGCGCCGCTATGTGGAGTCCTTATCTTCCTATGCGCGACAGTTTCTTTCTATGATGGAAAAACCGGATGTCGACCATATTGAAGGACTTTCTCCGGCGATTGCTATCGATCAAAAATCAACCTCGCATAATCCGCGTTCTACGGTAGGAACGGTAACAGAAATTTACGATTATCTGCGTGTCTTGTTTGCTAGGGTAGGGGAGCCTCGTTGTCCTATCCATGGAACCCCACTTGCCGCACAGAGTATCAGCCAAATGGTGGAGTCGCTAATAGCATTGCCTTTAGAAACTCGCCTACTAATATTAGCCCCTGTCGTTCAAGGACGAAAAGGTGAATATAAGCAATTGTTTGATCATCTGCGCAGCCAAGGCTATCTCCGTGTGCGTATTGATGGAAAATTACAGGAACTTGACCAAGTTTCTTCATTAAACGCTAAACAAAAGCACAACATTGAGGTTGTCGTCGATAGAATAAAAGTAAAATCGGATAATCGGCTTCGTTTAAGTGAATCCTTGGCAACAGCAGCTTTCTTGAGCGAAGGCTTAGTGATTGCGGTGCTACAACAGGACTTGCCGAAAAAAAAATCCCAAGAATTGGTTTTTTCGGAGCGCTTTGCGTGTCCAAGCTGTGGTTATAGCATCACTGAATTAGAACCTCGATTGTTTTCATTTAATAATCCGGCAGGCGCTTGTCCACAGTGTGATGGTATTGGTCATGAACAAATTTTTGATCTGGAAAAAGTATTATCGCAACCCAGCGTCAGTTTGGCAAAAGGGGCTATCTCGAGTTGGAATTCACAGAATCCCTATTATTTTTCCCTTTTAACGGCGTTAGCGAAACATTATCAGTTTTCGCTGGATAAGCCTTTTAATAAACTTCCTAAAACCATTCAAAAGATTATTTTATATGGTAGTGGGAAAGAAGAGATTAATTTTCATTATCAAACCGAAAAAGGATACACCTACAATAAAAAGAAACCCTTTGAAGGGGTTATTCCGATGATGCAACGCCGTTATCAAGAAACTGAATCACAGATGGTAAGAGAGGAGTTGGCTCGTTATCTGGCATTAAAACCCTGTTCAGCGTGTGCTGGGACACGCTTAAAAGAAGCGGCACGTCATGTTTTTATTGGTAATAAATCCATTGCTGAATGGTCGGTATTGCCTATTGATAACTTAAAGATACATTTTGAAAAATTAGTCTTGTCAGGACAACGCGCTAAGATTGCTGATCGATTAAAAAAGGAAATTGTTGAACGTTTGAGCTTTTTAATCGATGTAGGCTTAGAATATTTATCATTAGATCGCAGTGCAGATACCTTGTCTGGAGGAGAATCTCAGCGAATACGACTCGCCAGTCAAATTGGTTCGGGTTTGGTCGGTGTCATGTATATTTTGGATGAGCCCTCCATTGGATTGCATCAACGTGATAATGGACGATTGCTCAGTACCTTATTACGCTTACGTGACTTAGGAAATACGGTGATTGTTGTCGAACATGATGAGGACGCCATACGTCATGCCGATCATGTCATTGATATGGGCCCGGGTGCAGGAATACATGGAGGGCAGGTGATTGCACAAGGTTCTCCGGCCGCTATTATGCGGAATCCTGATTCCTTAACAGGTCAATATCTTTCAGGCGAGCGTCGCATTGAATGTCCTAAAAAGCGTCATAAACTGGATCCAGAACACGTACTGACCTTGACTGGGGCTTCGGGAAATAATTTAAAGCATGTTAATATCGAAATTCCCTTGGGTTTAATGACTTGTATTACTGGCGTTTCAGGCTCTGGAAAATCCACCTTAATCAACGATACTCTCTATCCCATCGCAGCGAGACGATTAAATGCAGCAACGCTGATCCAGCCTGCTCCTTTTAACAAGATTGCTGGATTAGATCAGCTGGATAAAGTGATTGATATTGATCAAAGTCCTATTGGCCGTACCCCTCGTTCTAATCCGGCGACTTACATAGGCTTGTTCACAGCCATACGCGAATTATTCGCGGCTACCCCTGAAGCGCGTTCACGTGGTTATACACCCGGCAGATTTAGTTTTAACGTGAAAGGAGGACGTTGCGAAAGCTGTGAGGGTGATGGCGTACTGAAGGTTGAAATGCATTTTCTGGCGGATATCTATGTGCAATGTGATGTTTGCAAAGGGCAACGCTATAACCGTGAGACTTTAGAGATTCACTATAAAGGTAAAACAATCCATCAGATTTTAGAAATGACCGTGGAAGAAGCCTCTGTGTTCTTTAATCCTATTCCCGCACTGGCTAGAAAGTTACAAACACTGATAGAGGTGGGTCTTGCTTATATTCATCTGGGTCAAAGCGCGCCGACCTTATCCGGAGGAGAAGCCCAGCGCGTTAAATTGGCGAAAGAACTCAGTAAACGAGACACCGGGAGAACGCTATATATCCTTGATGAACCGACAACCGGTTTGCATTTTTATGATATTGAACAACTTTTAAAGGTGTTATATCGTTTGCGTGATCGTGGCAATACTGTCGTAGTGATTGAACATAATCTGGATGTTATCAAAACTGCCGATTGGATTATTGATTTAGGTCCTGAAGGCGGGAGTAAAGGTGGTCACATCGTTTGTGTTGGGACGCCGGAACAAGTTGCCAAAAATCCATCCTCTTATACGGGAGAATTTTTAAAGCCCGTGTTGGGGAAAAAAACTAGCTTGTTTATTGAAAAAAATGGCCGTAATGGCTAAAAGCGTCATTATTAGGCCTGTGGTAGGGTGCGGGTCCTGACAGCAGGGTACTCATTTTTTCGCCTTGCGTCGAAAAAATGAGTACCCTGCTGTCACCAGAACAAGACTATGACCCTGATGAAGAAACGATTAACCAAAGTTATAGCCAACACCGACAGCAACAAAGTCAATGTTACCAGGACGATTTTTTCCTAGTGGTTGGATATGGGTCCATGAGGTATCAATAGAAACGTTTGGCGTAATATCATAGCTGACACCGATAGCCGCTTCTGGCGCCCATTTGTGCTTGGCAATATTCGCTGCTGTATTCAGATCAATGGAGGCTGGAGTAGGGTGAAGATCATCTGGAATATCTAGTTTACCTTTTAAGGTAGTCGTTAAATAAGCAACACCTAATTTAGCATACACGCTAAAGTTACTAGCAATAGGTATAATGCCTTTTGCAGCAACATCAATCGCATTTTGATTTAAACTAATTGAGCCAGGTATAGTCACAGGTACTGGAGCTATAGCATTATTAATAAATTCCCCGTGAACTTTCTTTGGCCTTAATTGCATATAGCCAAGCTCCAATGCAAAGTTTTCATTAAATTGGTAGCCAAGCGCTAAACGACCGGCGAAACCATCATTTGAGATGTTAGTTGCGCCATTATCAAGGTTAATAGTAGAACCCATAGGAAGGTTATTATTAATATCTGCAATATTTGTTTTACTTCCTAAATGTGTCTTTGCATAACCGAGCTGACCGGTTATATAGATGCCAGGGTCGGCGGCATTCGCAGCCATAATGCTGAGTGTAGAAACACCAAGCACAGCAGCAGTTAGTACTTTTTTAAGCATTTTATTGTTCTCCAGAGAGCTTAATGAGTTACGCTGGTCATTATTCAATCTATATTGATAGCTGTCAAGCAATATCAAGAGAAAGAAAATCCTCGAAGTTGCTATTCGCAACTTCAAGGACAATGGGTGTAGATGACATTATTAATCGAAGAAACGATTAACCAAAGTTATAGCCAACACCGACAGCAACAAAGTCAATATTATTGGGACGGTTTTTGCCTAGGGGTTGGATATGCGTCCATGAGGTATCGATAGAAACGTTTGGCGTAATATCATAGCTGACACCAACAGCCGCTTCAGGCGCCCATTTGTGTTTAGCAATACCTAAAGTGCTATTTAAGTCAGCAGTAATAGGGAAAGAAGCGCCACCTGTTGTCATGTCCATCTTTGTGCTAGTAGTCAAATAAGCAACACCTAATTTGCCGTACACATTGATGTTAGTAGTAAGGGGTAAGATCCCTTTCGTTGCAATATCAATAGCATTTTGATTCAAATTCAGTGAAATAGGTGTGGCAGGATCTGAAGCGTCCCCAGGAATGATGCCGTCACCTTTCTTTGAGCGCAATTGTAAATAACCTAATTCAACTGCCCAATTGGGGGTGAATTGATAACCAATCGCTAAACGACCGGCTAAACCGTTGTTAGATAAATTGGGTTTAAAAAGAATAATGCTACTAAAAGGCAGCATAATAGGGGATTTAATTTTACTTCCCATGTGGGTATCAGCGTAACCCAGCTGACCGGTTACATAGGCGCCAGGGGCAGCGGCATTGGCAGCCATCACACCGAGTACAGAAATACCCAGTATAGCGGTTGTAAGTATTTTTCTAAGCATTTTATTATTCTCCAAAGAGTTTAACTAGTTAAGTTGGCATATTTAACCTATGCACATAGGAAATGTCAAGCAATGTCAATAGGCTTTTATTATTATTTTTAACAGAAAATACCTATTTATTAGCTGAGATAAAGGTTAATAAAAGCCCAGAAAATACCAGGCTTTTTGTTTAGTGGCGGTTAATTCAAGTCCCAAGATTAACCAAAGTTGTAGCCAACACCGACAGCAACAAAATCAATGTTACCGGGACGGTCACGGTCATTGCCTAGTTGTTGGATATGGGTCCATGAGGTGTCGACAGAAACGTTTGGCGTAATGTCATAACTGACACCGACAGCGGCTTCTGGTGCCCATTTGCGATCATGAGATTCAGCAGTTAGATGAGCTTCGCCATTGTCACCTTTGGATTGTATTGTAGAGGTTAAGTAAGCAACACCGACTTTACCATAGGCATTAAACTGGTTACTAAGTGGTAAAGTAGCTTTAGCCGCAACGTCAATAGCATATTGGCTAAAATGAAAAGAGGTAAACGGTGTAGGCCCGGGTGGAATGTCAGTCTTTGTTGAACGTAATTTCAAATAACCTAATTCAACTGCCCAATTAGGGGTAAATTGGTAACCAATCGCCAAACGACCCGCTAAACCATTATTAACTAAACCAGAACCTTTTAATTTATCTTCAGTGTTTAAATGAGTATTGGCATAACCGAGCTGGCCAGTTATATATGCGCCAGGGATGGCGGCATTTGCAGCCATAATGCCAAGTGCCGAAACACCGAGCACGGCCGTGATAAGTACTTTTTTAATCATTTATTATTCTCTCCTTATGTAAGAGGTTAACTAGTTAAACGAGTGCCTATTTAAACGTCTGGTCAAATGCTTGTCAAGATCTGTCAAGGGAGATTAACACTATTTATATTGATCTATTGTTAATTTATTGTGTAGGCAAATTCTTAACATTTTTTTTGAAAAAAAAACCCCTTAGAACAGGGGTTTTTATTAAGAGAAAGCATTAACCGAAATGATATCCAACACCCACAGCAAGGAAATCGATATTGCCAGGGCGGTTGTTTCCAATCGGTTGGATATGGGTAAAAGAGGTATCTACCGTGACATTCGGTGTAATATCGTAGCCCATACCCACAGCAACTTCAGGTGCCCATTTGTGTTTAGCAATTCCCAGTTGATCATTGATGTTAGAAGATTGGCCGTATTGTTGTGCTTCTAAGCGAGTGGTTAAATAGGCAATGCCCACCTTACCATAAAGATTGACATTATTAGTGATCGGAAGACTTCCTTTTCCTGCAATATCAAGAGCATATTGATCACCAGAGTAGCTCATGTCTGACAAACTTTTATAGTTTGCTGATTTGAGCTGTAGGTAACCCAGTTCTACAGCAAGATTTTGATCGAACTTGTAACCTACTGCCACGCGACCTGTAAT
The DNA here is from genome assembly GCA_040384585.1 of Pseudomonadota bacterium. Lineage (GTDB taxonomy): Bacteria > Pseudomonadota > Gammaproteobacteria > Diplorickettsiales > Diplorickettsiaceae > JAZKJD01. Next base: position 57,357 of record JAZKJD010000002.1, read on the forward strand.
ACCATTGTTGTCAAAAGCATTACCCATGGATGACACTTGCGCTTTCATATGCGTATCCGCATAACCCACTTGGGCAGTAGCATATAAGTGTGAAACGAATCCAGGGATATTCGATGAATTAGAAGATGAATTAGAAATAGTGGCTGCTTGAATTTGTTTATTGTTATTCACATCTCTAACATCGGCGTTGGCGGTTATCATATTCAATGCGCAAACACTAAGTACGCTAGTCGTTATTATTTTCTTGAGCATTATTATTCTCTCCGGAGATTTTTTTATTAGAGAAATACTATTTAACCGTTTATCGGTAACATTGTCAATTTAACGATCAATCAATCCTTAGCCAAAATAATAAGAAACACCGATGGCATAAAAATCACTGCTGGGCGCATGATTATCCCCACCTATTTTTTGAATACGATTCCAAGAAAAGTCAATCGGTACATTAGGTTTCAGTGCATAGCTGATACCTAAACCGAAGGTAGGTTCTAAGGTATTTGAGTAGTCAGTGGTTGATGCCGTATAACCAGCGGTTGTGCCGGCATACCCGTGAGAATTGGGTTTAACATAAGCAATACCCCATTTTCCATAAACACTGAGCTGATTCGTAAGTGGTACAATACTTTTCCCCACTAAATCAAAGGCCCTTTCTTGACTCGATGCGACGGCTGAGTAATGACTACCGTCTCCAGCATTTATACTGGTGTTGCTAAAGCGGCGATAACCAAGCTCAATCGCTAAATTTTGATTCAGTTGATAGCCAAAACTCAATCGATAAGCCAAGGCCATATTATTAAGATCGGGTAAGGCAACGGGTGAAAACCCATGGGTAATACTAACAAGATCGCCTGTATTGATATGGGTATTCCCATATCCCAATTGTGCACCGGCATAAAATCCAGGCATTTCAGCCTGTGCTGTTTGTGAAAGACTGAACGTAGAAATGCCTACTAATAACGCTGCCGTGGAAATTTTTTTTAGCATAAATAGGCTCCTATGAAATTAGTGTTATAAATATAAATAGGCTATGCCTTTATGAAGAGGAGCCTTAGTTTACCTTTATTTTTATAATAAGTTAAGTTAAGTTAAGATGACACTATAAATGGCTTTTTTTACTTCTTTAACTTCTACCCGAAGTAATAAGCGAGTCCTAGTGAATAAAAATCAGCGCTTGGGATAGCATGACTTCCACCCGCACTTTGTAAACGTGCCCAAGCCAAATCAACGACTAGGTTAGGGGTAATATCATAACTTAATCCTAACCCTAGCGCAGGATCCCAGCCATCGGAATAGGCCAAATAGGATTTCCCATTGACCAACGCCGATCCATTAGCCTTCAAGTAAGCTAAACCCAATTTACCGTAAATATCAAAGTTATTCGATAGCGGTAACATGAGTTTTGCCACAAAGTCGATGGCTTTTTCACTTAAAGAAACATCTTGGCCGGGAATTCCAGCGATGCCGGAAAATTTTACGTCAGAAAAGCGCATATAGCCAATCTCTGTTGCTAAATTTTGATTAAATTGGTAGCCGCCTGCAATGCGACCCGTAAAGACTATTTTGCTATCGATGGAAAGGGCTGCAGCATCGGAGGCTTCAGCATGGGTATTACCGGACCCAACTTGGCCTAAAATATAAAATCCAGGAATAGAACCGCTAGCTAAAGCCGGAAAACTACAGAAAAAAAGAAATAAGGGCTTTCTCCAAATTTTTTTACACATCTATCACACTCCTTGTCTAGTAAAAGTAGTCTCTTAATTGCATTTTCAAAATAGAATAATCTTGAACGCTTAGCATCACCTATTATACGATACCTTTTATGGATCAACACTATCGACTTCGCGTTTATGCCCGTTTACTCAGGCTACAAAGCCCTATTGGGTGTTTTTTACTCTTATGGCCCACCCTGTGGGCTTTATGGCTAGCAGGAAACGGGCATCCTTCATTCAATCTGGTGTTTTTATTTATTGTAGGTACTTTCCTAATGCGTGGGCTTGGTTGTGTTGTTAATGATATTGCGGATAGAAATTTTGATGGTTTTGTTGCTAGAACGAAAAACAGACCTCTAGCAACAGGCGAGATATCCCTTAAAGAAGCGTTGGGTTTGTTATTATTTTTATGTGTTTTGGCACTGTGCTTAGTTCTACAGTTTAATCACTTAACGATAACGCTTTCCTTTGTTGGTCTTGCATTAACTATGGTTTACCCCTATACCAAGCGTTTCACCTATTGGCCACAATGGGTTTTAGGGCTGGCCTTTTCTTGGGGAATTCCTATGGCGTTTGCTGCTCAAACGAACCATGTGCCGGGGTTCGCCTGGTTACTTTTTATCAGTGCGTCGTTATGGCCATTGGCTTATGATACCCTATATGCCATGGTAGATAGGAATGACGATAAAAAAATAGGGGTCAAGTCAACGGCTCTCTTTTTCTCTCAACACGATCGCCTATTTATAGCGGTAGTACAGATGTGTTTTATTGTTTTGTTAGCTTGGTTTGGCTACTTACGTAAGTTACACCATTTTTTTTATTTAGGTTTAAGTGTTGCTGCTGGATTATTAGGTTATCAACAGTATTTAATCAAGGATAGAAAACCTGAACGATGCTTTAAGGCCTTTTTGAATAATACTTGGGTGGGGGCTTCTATATTTTTAGCTTTTTTTTTAGGAATTCGTCCTTTATAATTTTTACTAGTGTGTCGTCATTATGAATAAAACGGTCATTTATCCAGGTACTTTTGATCCGATTACCAATGGACATTTTGATCTAGTGCAGCGTGCGGCCCGTTTATTTGAACGGGTTATCGTCGCTGTTGCTAAAAACCCAAGTAAAACTCCCTTATTTTCTCTAAATAAGCGAATTGAACTAGCGAAGCAAGCGTTACAGGACTTAACAAACGTTGAGGTGCTTGGATTTCAGGGCTTATTAATTGATTGTGCTAAACAACATAAAGCGCATGTTATTCTACGCGGGTTACGTGCAGTTTCCGACTTTGAATATGAATTCCAATTAGCTAGCATGAATCGAAATATGATGTCTGAGTTAGAAACCCTTTTTTTAACACCTGCAGAGCAGTATTCGTTTATTTCAGCTAATTTAGTCAGAGAAATTGCCAGTCTAGGTGGTGATGTGACGCAGTTTGTTCCTGCTAGCGTAGCCCAGGCGTTACAGGCGTTAAAAGAGGGTCTATGTCGCTACTCATAACAGATGATTGCATTAACTGTGATGTCTGTGAACCAGAATGTCCTAATCACGCTATTTCGCAAGGTGAGCTTATCTATGAAATTAATTCTGATAAGTGCACCGAATGTGTCGGTCATTTTGATGCCCCTCAATGTATACAGGTTTGCCCCGTTGCTTGTATTGTGATCAACCCTAAGGAGAAAGAGACTCAAGAGCAGCTTCTGGAGAAATATAAAAAACTAGTGACTCAATAAATAGATTGTTTTGAAAGTAGCTTGAGGTTGTTTTTTCTAGAACCAAACCTCATAATACGCCTCCTGGACTGATACCAAAGATAGTTTTTCTTAGGTTCTGTTTCTAACGTGATGATTGTTGTCATCCGTAAGGCGGAAACCTATCAGTCCTGCTGTTTAGAAATTGTTTATATGAGGGCCTTCTATGGCAGTGCAAAAATCACGCAAATCTCGTTCAAGACGAGGAATGCGCCGTGCGCATGATGCTTTAACTTCTCCTGCTCTTGCCATTGACACGAAGACAGGTGAAACCCATTTACGTCACCATGTCACTAAAGATGGTTATTATCGTGGGAAAAAGGTATTAAAGGATAAGGAATAAATCCTTTAATGTCACTTTACCACAACGTGAAAGGCAAAGGGTATACACTTGCAATTGATGCTATGGGAGGGGACTATGGGCCTTCTGTGACCGTTCCGGCTGCATTGATGGCCCTTAAAACTGATTCCGAACTGACCATTATTCTGGTCGGTGCTCCTGGGATCTTACATCAACAACTTCATCGGCTTAAAGCACATAATGATCGTCTAAAACTCCATCCTGCTTCGCAGCTTGTCGGTATGGATGAGCCGCCTGCATTAGCCTTACGTAATAAAAAAGATTCATCCATGCGCGTGGCCATTAATCTCGTGAAAGAAGGTGTTGCGCAAGCCTGCGTCAGCGCAGGCAATACCGGCGCACTCATGGCAACGGCACGTTTTGTATTAAAGACATTGCCGGGTATTGATAGGCCTGCCATCTCGGCTATGTTGCCTACGATGAAAGAAAACGCAAAAGTACGGGTATTAGACTTAGGCGCCAATGTTGACTCACAGTCTGAATATCTTTTTCAATTTGCTGTGATGGGTTCTGTATTAAGTGAGTCAGTGGATAATATTACTCATCCTCGTGTGGGCTTGCTTAATATTGGATCTGAAGAAATTAAGGGGAATGAACAGGTAAAAAAAACGGCTGAGATGTTAAAGGCAAGTCGTATTAATTATATTGGTTATGTAGAAGGCGATGCGATTTATCAAGGCATTGCTGATGTTATTGTGTGCGATGGTTTTGTAGGAAATGTGGCTTTAAAAGTAACGGAAGGTGTGGCTAAGCTAATTAGTCATTACATTAAATTAGCGTTTAATCACAATTGGTTTACGCGTCTTTCTGGTTTAGCAGCCTTACATGTCTTAAAAGGATTACGTAAGCGTTTGGATCCTGCCTATTATAATGGCGCAAGCTTAGTGGGATTGAAAGGGATTGTGGTTAAAAGTCATGGTAGTGCTAACGTGTTAGCCTTTTATAATGCCATTAATGAAGCGGTCTTAGAAGTCAAAAAAAATATTCCAGAACGTATTCAAGAGCAGGTTACCGGTTTATTAAAGGGATCGGATAGAGATAGACCCTTATGAACTATTCACAGATCGCGGGTACGGGTTCTTATCTACCTGAAAAGGTTTTAAGCAATGCTGAATTAGAAAAAAAAGTAGATACGTCAGATGAATGGATAGTTTCACGTACGGGTATTCGCGAACGGCATATTGTAGGTCCAGAGGATAGTACCTCAACAATGGCGATAGCCGCCGCAAAAAAAGCCTTGCAAGCGGCTTCATGTAAAGCCACAGCATTAGGATTAATCATTGTTGCTACGAGTACCCCCGATAAGTTTTTTCCGAGTACAGCTTGTTTAGTACAAGCTGGCTTAGGGGTTGATGGCTGTCCTGCCTTTGATACCGTAGCCGCTTGTGCGGGTTTTAATTATGCCTTAAGTATTGCCGATCAATTTATACGTAATGGACAAGTGACTACGGCACTAGTGATTGGCAGTGAAAGTATGTCGACTATTATTAATTGGGAAGATAGGACAACCTGTATCTTATTTGGTGATGGTGCAGGTGCCGTTGTTCTAAAAGCGGGTGATACACCCGGTATTATTTCTACCCATCTCCATGCGGCCGGATCTTATAAAGACCTTCTGTATTTAGGTACAGGTTTACGCGAAGAAAATGCACATTTGGTGATGAAGGGACATGAGATTTTTAAAATTGCTGTTAATAAATTAAGTGATGTATTAGAAGAAACCTTAAAGTCAAATCAAATAGAAGCGAAACAGATAGATTGGTTGATTCCTCATCAAGCAAATTTACGTATTATTAAAGCAATGGCTAGAAAATTAGGTATGGATATGAAAAAAGTCGTCGTGACTGTGGATACGCAGGGGAATACCTCAGCCGCTTCTATTCCTTTAGCATTAGATACAGCCGTGCGTGATGGTCGATTACAACGAGGGCAATTATTATTGATGGAAAGTTTTGGAGCAGGGCTGGCCTGGGGATCGGCTCTAATACGCTACTAATTTTAATAACGAGCGCCTATGTTTAAAAAAATTGCTTTTATTTTTCCCGGTCAAGGATCACAAGCTGTCGGCATGTTATCTGCGCTTGCTTCACATTATCCGTTAATTCAAGCAACCTTTGCAGAAGCTTCTGAGGCCTTACAGTTTGATTTATGGAAATTAAGCCAGGAAGGTCCAGTAGAACTCCTCAACCAAACCCAACAGTCACAACCGGCCTTACTTGCTGCGAGTGTTGCACTATGGCGACTTTGGCAGCAAGAAGCTGGCGATTGTCCGTTGTTGATGGCAGGACACAGTTTAGGAGAATATTCCGCACTGGTTTGTGCAAAATCCATTGATTTTCCCGTTGCCATTCGTTTGGTAGCCGAACGAGGACGACTCATGCAAGAAGCCGTTCCTGAAGGGGTAGGTGCCATGGCGGCCATCGTTGGATTAGACAATACTAAACTACAAGAACTATGTCATTTACTGGCGCAAGGCCAAGTATTATCACCCGCTAACTATAACTCAATAGGGCAAACCGTCGTAGCCGGTAACAGTGAAGCGGTTGATAGACTGGTTGACCAAGCAAAACAAGCCGGTGCTAAATTGGCAAAGCGCATCCCTGTTAGCGTTCCTTCACATTGTGCATTAATGAAACCCGCTGCAGAACATTTAGCAGCGTATTTACACACGATTTCTTTTTCGCCTCCACAATTTCCTATTATAAATAATGTTGATGTAAAAGTAGAAGAAAAACCAGAAGCGATTAAAAGCGCTTTAGTACGGCAGCTGTTTAGCCCGGTACGTTGGGTAGAAATTATTCAATGCTTGCAACAAAAGCAGCTTGAACTCTTGGTAGAATGTGGAGCAGGAAAAGTATTGGCGGGTTTAAATAAGCGCATAAGCTCTATCCCTACCTTATCCATTCAGGATCCAGAGATACTGCGACGTGCTTTAACTAATTAGGGTGTTGACAATACCCTAAGGATTTTTATGTTATTACTTAAAGATAAAGTGGCCTTAGTCACTGGTGCTAATCGAGGCATTGGTAAAACTATCGCCTGTTGCCTTGCACAACAAGGCGCTAAGGTTGCAGGTACAGCAACGACAGCTGAGGGTGCTGAAAGCATTTCAAATCAGTTTGAAGAAAACAACGTAAAAGGACAGGGTTTTGTATTAAATATTACAGACTTGCGCTCCATAGAGAATTTATTAAAAGAACTAAAAGATTTTGGGCACGCTGAAATATTAGTTAATAATGCAGGTATTACACGTGATAATCTTTTATTACGTATGAAAGATAATGAATGGAATGCCGTTATTGAAACTAATTTAAATTCAGTTTTTCATTTAACACAACACTGTTTAAAATACATGCTCAAAGCACATTTTGGTCGTATTATTACGATTTCATCCGTCGTCGCTACGACAGGAAATCCAGGGCAAGCGAATTATGCAGCGGCCAAAGCAGGAATTATTGGATTTACAAAAGCATTAGCACAAGAAGTCGCTAGTCGTAATATTACGGTCAATGTTGTGTCGCCGGGGTTTATTCAAACCGATATGACAGAAAAATTAAGTGATGTGCAAAAAAAGACGCTACTGGAAAAAATCCCTGCTAGGCATTTAGGAAGACCCATCGATGTTGCACACGCCTGTGTTTTTTTAGCCTCATCCTGGGCAGATTATATAACCGGCCAAACATTACATGTCAATGGCGGAATGGTCATGATTTAAGGGTCGAATGAATATTTTCTGTGCACAGGACAAAAAATAGGTGAGGCGGGTCCCGCCACTGGATGCGCTTTTTTTTTGCCAGCTTACGCCACAAAAAAGAAGCTAGCATCCGTGTCACCCACCTCTTTTTAAATTTTTGTCCTGTGCAGAGGAATATTTTAAGTAAAGTGGCTTGCGTTCATACAAGAATTGAATAAACTAAGCGGCAGGTTTGTTATTAACATAGAGGAGATCGGAGTGAGTACAATCGAAGAGCGAGTGAGAAAGGTCGTCGTCGAACAACTTGATATAAAACCAGAAGAAGCAACCATGGAAGCCTCTTTTGTCGATGATTTAGGTGCTGATTCTTTAGATACGGTGGAGCTTGTGATGGCATTAGAGGAAGAATTTGAGACAGAAATTCCCGATGACGAAGCTGAAAAGATCCGCACGATTCAACAAGCCGTTGATTATATTAAAAAGCATCAAGCGGAATCGGCATAAAGATTTTGTGTCAATAAGTTTTGCAACACTGAAAGGGGGGAAGCGGATAGTGAAAAAGAAACGACGTATTGTAGTAACCGGCCTCGGTATGGTGACCCCTTTGGGCCTTAATACCAAAGCGACTTGGGACGCTATTCTTATTGGTAAAAGTGGCATAACGCCTATTGATTTTTCTTCTGACAAGTCGTTCTTTACATCGTTTGACTCTAATAGCTTTCCTTGTCAGTTTTCTGCCAGTGTCAAGGATTTTGATGGGGAGACTTACCTACCTAAGAAAGATTTAAAAAAAATGGATTTATTTATTCAATATGGTTTGGCGGCTGCCATTGAAGCGATTGCTGATTCAAAACTGGAAATAAGCGAAAAAAATTCAGACCGGATTGGGGTTGCTGTGGGTTCTGGAATTGGCGGACTGCCTTTTATTGAAGAAAATCATACTAAGCTAGAAAAGGGAGGCCCTCATAAGATATCCCCTTTCTTTATACCGGGGGCTATTACCAATATGCTAGCTGGACAAATTTCCATTCGCCATGGGATAAAAGGGCCTAATATTGCTGTTGTGACTGCTTGTACGACCGGAACACACAATATTGGTTTAGGTGCACGTACCATTCTTTATGGTGACGCGGATGTCATGATAGTCGGTGGATCAGAAATGGCTACCACACCGTTGGGTTTAGGTGGATTTTCAGCTTGTCGCGCCTTGTCGACGCGCAATCAAGACCCCCAGGCAGCCAGCCGACCCTGGGATAAAGGAAGAGATGGCTTTGTATTAGGTGATGGTGCGGGTATTTTAGTATTAGAAGAATATGAACGTGCCAAACAGCGTAATGCGCCGATTTATGCTGAACTCATAGGATTTGGTATGAGTGCAGACGCTTACCATATCACCAGCCCAGAACCTGAAGGGAAGGGCGCGATGACCGCTATGTTAAATACCTTGCATGATGCCAATATAGCGCCAGAAAAGGTGTCTTATATCAACGCACATGCAACCTCTACCATTTTAGGAGATGAATTGGAAGTCATGGCTATCCGTAGAGCCTTTGGAGAACATACCAAAAAATTAGCGATCAGCTCCACTAAATCCATGACCGGTCATTTGTTAGGGGCCGCCGGTGCGGTAGAAGCGATCTTTACTATTTTAGCATTGCGTGATCAAAAAGCGCCACCGACTATCAATTTAGATAATCCAGATGATGCCTTCCATAACCTTAACCTCGTCCCGAATAAATATCAAGAATTAAAAATGGATTATGCCTTATCTAACTCTTTTGGATTCGGCGGAACCAATGCGTCGTTGCTTTTTTCGCGTTTGTAAGGCATGTCTAAACGATTGACAGTTTTTGCAATCATTGTTCTTATCCTCTCTATTTTTTTTACCTTTGCAATTCAATACAACCGATTTTTAATAGCGCCATTATCAAAAACTGAAACGATACATTATATCTTTGAACCGGGTTCATCGGTACATCGCTTAGTAGACGATTTACAGGCACGAGGTTTTATTACGCATCCCGATTTCTTTTTTTTTCTCGCCTATTGGAAAGGTGCTACCAATAAATTAAAAACAGGTGAATATTTGTTTGCACCTGGTACGACTCCGAATCAATTACTCGATCAAATGTTAGAAGGGAATGTTATTTTACATCGATTTACGATTGTGGAAGGCTGGACCTTCCAACAGTTAATGACCGCATTAAATGCATTAGCTTACGTCAAGCACCGACTCAATCAGGTATCTCCAGAGCAAGTACTGACTAATCTGGGATTACCTCAGCAGAATCCTGAAGGTTTATTTTTCCCAGCAACCTACGATTTTAGTCTAGGGACCAAAGATACCGATTTATTGAAATGGTCTTATCAACTTTTAGAAAAAAAATTAAATCAAGAATGGCGTGAACGAGCTCGAGGTTTACCTTATAAAACACCTTATGAAGCATTAATTGCGGCCTCTTTAGTCGAAAGAGAAACGGCACTGCCTAAAGAAAAGGCTATGATTGCTGGCGTTATTACCAGACGTTTAGAAAAAGGGATTCCATTACAGATTGATGCGAGTATTATTTATGGTTTAGGAGCAGCCTATACTGGAAAATTAACCATGGATGATTTACGAAAAGATACGCCTTATAATACGTATACGCGTCGTGGATTACCGCCAACGCCGATTGCCATTCCTAGTTTGATTTCCATCGATGCCATTCTGCATCCGGATCATAGCAAAAACCTTTATTTTGTTGCTAAAGGAGATGGTTCACATCAATTCTCAAGTAATCTAGCGCAACACAATATGGCAGTACGCATTTACCAAGTCGATAAACATTATCCTAACGTAGGAAAAAAAAGCAGGTGCTCCTCTCTATGGTATATAAGCAAGACAATGCAATCTCTTTTTTGTCGCGTACATGAAAAATAGACTATCCGTAGGCCGCTTCATCACATTGGAAGGTATTGAAGGGGTTGGCAAATCAACACAGTTAGTTTTTGTCAGTGATTATCTGAAGGAAAAAAACATTTCGGTAACCATCACCCGTGAGCCGGGTGGAACCTTGATTTCCGAAGCCATAAGGAAGTTAGTCCTGGCGCCTTCTTCTACTAAGGAAAAGATAAGCGCAGAAACAGAATTATTATTATTCTTTGCAGCGCGTGCGCAACATATTCATACCGTCATTAAACCGGCTTTACGACGAGGTGATTGGGTTGTTTGTGATCGTTTTACCGAGGCAAGCTATGCTTATCAAGGAGGAGGGCGGGGCATTGATGTCGCGTTTATTCGTGATCTGCAAAAATGGATACAAAAAGATTTAACCATCGATTGTGTGCTCTTACTCGACGCACCGGTCGCGATCGCCTTAGGTCGAACGCGTCGTCGAAATCAGCTTGATCGTATCGAATCAGAGACACAAGATTTTTTTAATCGAGCACGTGCTACCTACTTGGAACGAGCAAAACAAATGGATAATACCTACCCTATTATCGATGCCAGTCTTTCAGTGGATGAAGTACAATCACAAATTAAACAGGTACTCGATAAACTTGTACAGGACCACTCGCGGTAGGCTGCTCTATGATAAATGCGCTAGCAAACAAATTACAAAGTTTCATAACGATACCCTTACCTTGGCAACAACAGCAATGGCGACATCTCTATCGACTCCACCAATCCGGCCGTTTAGCGCATGCCTTACTCTTTACTGGACAAGCGGGTCTGGGAAAAAGCGTATTTGCAGCGAGTTTTGCTAAAACACTACACTGTAAGCAAGCCTTAGCATCAGGGACAGCTTGTCAGCACTGTCGAGATTGTCTATTAGTTACCGCCAATACACACCCCGATCTTTCTTATATCGTTCCAGAAAAAGCCAATAAAGGCATTAAAATTGAACAGATACGCGGTATTATTCAACAAATCAATCAAACGACCCCGTCAGCTTATAAAATCCTTATTATTAATCCAGCGGACAGTCTATTAGTTTCCTCTAGCAATGCATTATTAAAAAGTTTGGAAGAACCCACGGCGCGCACCTTATTTATTCTAATTACCGATAAACCGGGGCTATTATTACCGACGATTCGTAGCCGTTGTCAGATAATACGATTCACTTCTCCTGATAAGTCAGTCGGCAAAGCTTGGTTACGTGAACAGCTTTCTGAGAATTACGAATTGAGCGAGAACACCGCTGAAAATCTTTACAATTTAGCTCATGCAGCACCTTTACAAGCGCTAGAATATGCCAAGACAGGACAGTTGACTGTGTATCAACATTTACTAGATTCCATGCTAGCATTACTAAAAAAAGAAATTGATCCGATAACGCTAGCCGAGTGCCATTTAAAAACAGATTTGACAACCCTTTTGTATTTCCTAATGAACATAGTCAGCGCTGTCATCAAATGTCAATTGCAGATGCATGATCCGGATTCAGAGAGCGTATCCGTCTTGCATTTATTGGCAAATAAGCTAAATCCTACTTTTTTATTTAACTATTTTGACAGATTACTCAAGCTACAACAACATATTAAGATCATCGCCTTAAACCAACAATTACTGTTAGAAGATTTATTTTGCCATTGGTCTTTACATGCTAGTTGATTCACACTGCCATCTCGATCGCCTAGATTTACCTTATTTTCAAAAAAATCTTGAGCAATTAGTAAACTTTGCACGCGAACAAGGTCTTATCCATTTTCTTTGCGTCTGCATTGATTTAGAACATTTTCCTGCGGTACTCGCCATTGCAGAAAAATTTTCCGATGTTTCTGCGTCCGTAGGTGTACATCCTACCGAACAAGCTGCTACAGAAGCGACACTGACAGAACTGATTACCTTAGCAAGACATCCAAAAGTGGTTGCTATCGGTGAGACGGGACTCGATTATTATCGTGAAGCTTCTAAAAAGGCAGAACAACAAGCACGATTTCGCCTACACATTCAGACAGCGATTGCCGTTAACAAACCCTTAATTGTACATACGCGTAATGCAAGAGAAGATACGCTTGCTATTTTAAAAGAAGAAGGTGCAAACAAAGTGGGCGGGGTACTGCATTGTTTTACTGAAGATCTTTCTATGGCAACGGCAGCTATCAAAGAAAATTTTTACATTTCTTTTTCAGGTATTTTAACCTTTAAAAATGCCAAGGATCTACAATGCATCGCGCAACAACTTCCTTTAGAACGCATCCTAATTGAAACCGATTCACCTTATTTAGCACCTATGCCTTTTAGAGGTAAATCCAATCAACCTGCTTACGTACGTTATGTGGCGGAGAAGTTGGCTGAACTTCGTCATCTATCGTTTGAAAAAATTGCTGAACAGACGACAAACAATTTTTTTACATTATTTCACAATTCGACCTTAACATTCCCTAGATAGAAATATGAAAATGCTGTAGTATGATAACTATGGATACTGAAGAATTAAGTGAATTGTTCCGTAGAGCGTTGGGTTGGGATTGCGAGGTCGATTCCCTTTCCGCTGTTGATGGTAAGTATTATAAGATTACGATAAGTGAAAATGAGATTGAAAAAGTTTTCGAGGAATTTTCACAAAACTGCAAAGAACTTTTCTCTACACATGAGATTGCGGCGGTAATCGAACACAAGGAATCTATTGTAATACATATTGAAAATATTGAAAGCTTTAATTCTGAAACGCTTGAAAATAAATTAGATACTTTAGATAAAGTCATGAAATTACATGAACTGGTTAGAGAGAACCATCATGATAGTGTAGAGATATTTTTGGAAAAAGAAGGGTGGAATGTTAATGATCTTAAAACTATCGCTATCGGAGGTGAATCACTGCTAATTTCGGCGGCGCGTGTGCTAGGATATGTTACTACTGAGACCATAGAATTACTAGTACGCATGGGAGCGAACATTAATCATCAAGATAATCACGCTGACACGGCCTGGTATATTGCTTTCAAGGCTTTCAATGAGATTAACAATCAGGTTGGCGTTGAGTTCAACCTGGTTAAACCTGATAAGCAAAAAGAGATACTTGAATTATTAAAAGGTTCTCCCGAAGCTAGTAATGATAGGGGCTTCTTTTCTCCTTCTAAGAAACACAAGAGTAAATCGCTAGACTCAAGTGAGACTCAGGAGAAGTCCCAATCGGTGAGTGCATTGAAAAATTAGCTTATCAGACTTAGAAACTCTGAGCGTGTTCGCATATCTGTACGAAACACGCCTAACATGACGGAGGTTTTCATGGAAGCCCTTTGTTTCTCTACGCCGCGCATCATCATACACAGATGTTTTGCTTCTATAACAACGGCAACCCCTTTAGCATCTAGAAGTTGCATTAATGAATCGGCTATCTGTTGCGTCAAATTTTCTTGTACCTGCAAGCGTCGTGCATAAAAATCGACGAGTCGTGGAATTTTAGAGAGACCAATAATTTTGCCATTGGGAATATAGGCAATATGGCAGTGGCCAATAAAAGGTAACAGGTGGTGCTCACATAAAGAATATAATTCAATATCCTTCACTAGAATCATTTCTTCCATCGTGGAACTAAATAAAGCGCCATTGATGAGTGTCTCAAGTGATTGTTGTTTTCCACTAGTAAGATAGCGCAATGATTCGGAAACACGTTCAGGGGTTTTTTTTAAGCCCTCACGCTCGGGGTCTTCTCCTAGTAGTGTTAGAATAGCTTTAATATGTGTTTTCATTCTTTTTGATAACTAAAAGAGTCGCTAGCATAACATTGATATTAAATCGTTGGTAGCCATAGTAAATCGCTAAATCACCTAATCCGCCTCCGCCTACCGCTCCTGCCGTTGCTGAATAGAGCAAGTAAGTTAATTAAGGTAATCGTTAGGCTATTGATATAGCCTTGTGTTTCAGAATATATTTCTTTCACTATATTTCTTTCACTTATAAGTTTTCCCTTTGACAAGTAACAGCAAAATGCTGTATTTTTTATATCGTACATGACGAAATAATTAAGAATGTAATTATATTTAATATTTTTATCTAAAATTAATATTTCCTAACTGCTAATAAAATAAAAAGGATTCATGATGCCGCTTAAGGAGAACTTATAATGAAATGCTTTTATTGCGGCCATTTAAAAACGATTGTATTGGACTCTAGAGGAAAGGAAAATTATTCAAAGGTCATGCGCAGACGTTGTTGTCCTAAATGTAGAAAACGTGCCACAACATTTGAAATAACTTATGAGCAGCTTGAAAGTAAAAAAGAGGTTTCGTCCAACGTTAACCTAGTGGAACTTTATACGTCCATCATTAAGCAGCTGAATCTTTTAGAAGCATCGATAAAGTTAATTAATTCTAAATTTTAATTACCAAAACTTAGAAGTCGCTATATGCTTGCTATTAAAAATAAAAGCCGTAAAGCGATTAGTACGGCTAAAAAAATCGCCGAGTGAAATATTTTATCGTAGACGAACTGTTAGTAATTTGCTTGATAGTAGATCTCTGCATGCTACAAAAAATAAAAATAGTCCGTCATGGCGAGGCCGGAACGTTAGTGAGGCCGTGGCCATCCAGAAAAAATGACGAAAAATGCTTTACTATCGCTCTAATACATTTTTTGTAGCGTGCAAAGATAGTAGATAAGGGGGAATCTAGCACTAAGCTGCTGTTAATTTGAACCCTATAAAATAATAACATTAGCAGATTTAGATAAGGTGTTGCACTAATTACTTGAATGCGCCCGTACCCTTAACTTATAACTTCCGATAAGAAAACTTATCGGAAGTTTAAGCGCAGCGCTTTTCAGTCTGTTATCCCAGATACAATACCTTGCATAATCGCTTGGAAAACAAACTCCTTTTGCTCACGTTTCAAATATCCTTGGAATAAGCATCGTAAAGGAAAAAGCGTTTCTTTCATCCTAGGTTCTAAGTTTTCAGAGTTTTCAGAAGAAAAGTCCTGAAAAGTTAAGGTTCCTAGTTCACGAAATTCTCCGCTTAGCTGGTTAGCAGTCATTACTGTGTTAAAAGACTGCAAATTAATAATTTCTAAATGGATTTCTTTAAAAAAGTCAATGCCTGTTTTTCCAGTATCAATTTGTACAGAAATTTTATGGATTTCAGATGGATGACTTTTACGTTCAGAGTACAAAAACTCAAGTGCTGTAGCTCTAGCTTTAGCTTGAGAATCTATTTCAGTTTTAGAACGAGTTAATGGCCCTGTATCTACTCTTCTCAGCTCAAAAACTAAGGTTTTCTTGACTCCTTGCTCTTCAAAATCAATGGCTAGTAAAGCATATTGGTAATTTAAACGGGAATCGGTGGGTAAAAAAACAACTTTCTTAACATTTTGGATGTCTTTAACATCCGTAAACGAAATCAGATATCCAGTCAAGAGCGAAAATAAATAGCGAAATCCCGATCTTCCCAATCGACTATAACAAAGATACATGAAATTTTCTCGAATGTTTGTTATTTTTGTAGACTGATCAATTTCGCTATCGAATACATTACATCTTGCATTTGGAAGACAAACCAGCTATATAAGTCGTGTGTTAAAAATTTAATGATTAGGTAAGAAACATGGTTTTACAAAATAGATGGCTTATGAAGTGGTTAATTGTGTTAACGTTATCCGTATTTACAACTTTCAGCTTCGCTAGTACGTGCACAACTGGCAGAACGCTTTTATTTGAGCATAAGTTGGTAAAAGCTTGGGATACAACGATATGCCCAGGACATCCGTTGCCGCTTCATATTCATAGTACCCCTTTAATCATGATCTCTGATACAGACGCAGATTTGGTAGTGAAATTTGTTAACGGGAAAGAGATAGCCCTAAAGTTTCTTAAGGGAGTACCAAGATATTTTCCAACATCAATATCAACCCTATCACACCGAGATTTTGATCCTACTCATAAGACCCCTTATCATTTTCTTGTTTTTGGGCTAAAAGGGGAAGAATATGTACCAAATTCAGAGGATAAAACCCCAGGCATAACAACATGAGGGTATTGTAAAAACTCACCCGTGGCTTTGTTTCCTTTTTTAAAGCCAATTAAATAATTTATGGCGTAGGCGAAAAACGAGGTTCCTCTTTTGTAGATAATAACTCTGCAATTTTTTTTTCAACATCCTTTGGTAAATGAGCGATACCCAGTGTTGCTAGACCCAATGTTTTATAAAGATTTGCAAAGGGTTCTGGAAGCGCACTTAAATGTTTAGGGATTGTATTGATATCCCCTCGCTTGATTGGGCCTGTAAGTGATTTTTCTGGAGATAACGTGGTTTCAAGGTTTTTCAATGTACTTTGCATCAGGCTAGCAATAATTTTCATCGACATTTCATTTTCTACACCTGCATCTTTTAAGCAAAGTAATGAAGTTTGACAGAGAGTGACTAAATAAGTTGAAGCAAAAACACCGGCAGCATGATAAGCGCTTTTTTTATCTTTATTTATAGCATAGACAACTGAGCCAATTTTAGTAAAAAGGTCCTCTAATCTATTGATGGCTTCATGGTCACCTTCAATCGCGCAATAGGTTCCACCATACTGTTTAAAACTAATATCGGGTTTTGCAAAGCTCCGCATGGGATGTACACTCGCTATGAAGCAACCCTTTTCTTTTACAGTTCTTAAAACCTCAGAAGATAATGAGCCACTACAATGCACTACGATACTATCTTTTTTAAGTTTTGAGCTTTTAGATAATTGTTGACAACATAATTCGATTTGATCGTCAGTTGTCGTAATAAATGTGATATCAACGGGTAATAGCTCACTAATCGTTTTTACTTCTCCTTGCCCAATAAAACTTGCTGCTTCTGAACCACTTTTTGTAGATGTATTGCATATTCCTTGAATGAAACCAACATCGTTGGAAAAAATTAATTTACCAATGGTTTTCCCAAGGTTACCCGCGCCAATAATATTTATAATAGATTTCAAAATAATTGTTCATGCCCTAGCCCTGCGCTAGCTTCAGTAAGGCTAATTCGTTGCTATGATAATAGACCTCTTTCAAAACCTGCGTTATAGACTTGATTTCATTGTTAAACGATTTTCTGCGGTCCTCATTGACTTTAGTAAACTCCAGTCCTCCCAAATCGTTTGCCTCGAACTCAAGCCTATAACTGGGTTTTGAAAGAGGTCTATTGAATTACCGTTTCGTTTGGTTGCTAGTTATCCGGTTTGATCGTACTCCAATTACGACAGGCAGGACAAAACCAATCTAAAACCTTGCTATTAAAACCACAGCGTAAACATCGATAAATCGATTTATTTTGCATGAGTTTCGCCACTAAGGTTTTTAAAATAGTTAAATTGCTTTTTTCATCTTTATCAGATAGATTCGTTTCTAAATGTAAATCAATGAGGTGATACAAACCATATAAAGAAGGTTTGTCTTGTAATTGATGAATGAGAAATTGTAGTGCTTTTTCTCTATCTTTTTCTTGTAGCAGTTTTGCAATAGCCAGAGAAATTGAAGTTTTTGAATGTTCGGATAGAGTCTCATATAAATAATGTAAAAGCTCAGCTTGCCCTGATTCTCGTCGTAGGTAACATTGACGCAAAGGTTCTAGTGTTTCAGTGATATAGTCAGGATCTTGTGTTTTAATGGTCTGATACAGCTGTATGGCATCTTCCCATTTTTCTGATTTAACAGCAATCTCGCCTTTTATCAGATTTGCTCGTACACATTTTGCATCGTATTTAAGTGCATGATTCAAAAGTGTTATTACTTCTTTCGTTGACGTTTTATTTTTTAATTCTTTCAGTGCAAGCTCACAGTAGTAATGCGCAATATTCTTAACGATATAGGATTCCCATTTGGAAATTTTTTTAGCTTTTTTTATCGCAACATCCCAACGTTTTTGTTGTTGATAAATTTCTAATAAATAGCGCAAAGCCACTTTAGCATACTCGGCTTCATTATCTTCATTGGCAATTTCAAAAAATAAACGCTCCGCCCTATCTAATAAGCCACCATAATAATAATCTTGGCCTAAGGCTAATAAGGCTTGTATTCTTTGTGCCTTGGGTAATTGCGGTCTTGCAATGAGATTTTGGTGAAGCCGGATAGCACGATCGATTTCTCCTCGACGTCGAAATAAAACACCTAATGCTAAGTGCGTTTCAACGGTTTCTGTATCAACTTCTAAGATTTTAATAAAGGTATCAACGGCTTTGTCAGCTTGCTCATTGAGTAAATAATTTAAACCCAGTAGATACTTACGATTAAAATCATTTTTTTTATGACTAGCGGCGTGGGAAATCGTGTAGTAAGCCGCATACCATCCCGAAGCCGCTGCAACAGGAAGCAAAGCAAATAGAACTTCTAACATAAAAGAAGGCCTAATGTGGATGATCTTTCAAAGGCAACGCGCGTAGGTTAATTAATTCTTCCTCTACGAGCCTTAATCGGTGTTTTAAGCGTCGATTGGCATATTTCAATTTAATGTAAATAACAAAAGCCGTTAGCAATCCTAATAGCCCCCCAACAATAAAACTTAATACCGCTAGTAAGGAAAGCGGCAACTGAGCTTTTCCTAGATAGTAATTAACGCTGACGAGTTCTGCATTAAGACCTGCAAAGGCGAGAGCAAATAAGACGACTACAATAAGTAATAAGTAAGCTAGGATGCGCATAGAGAGTTCTCTTCACACGTTGCCGCTCTGTGTAAAAGCACAGAGGATAAATGACGTTAACACTTCTAGGGCATATTGATCTTTGTACGCTACAAAAAATAAAAATAGCCCGTCATGGCGAGGCCGAAACGTTAGTGAGGCGTGGCCATCCAGAAAAAATGAAGCGTTTCACTGGATTGCCGCGCGCTACGCTACGCGCTCGCAATAACGAAAAATGTTTTACTATCGCCTGAAATAAAAATTAGCTGTTTTTCAATAGCCTAAATTCAAACATTATTTTTTTGTACTGTATATACCCATTGTCCTTTTCAAATACGAGCGGTATAGGGAACTAAAGAAAGAGAAATTATATGATTTCTACGATCAACGTTTAAAACCCTGGCTTCAATTTCTTGTCCGACTTCAAGGGTGTTACCTTCTTCACCTAGTTCTGAAATTTTAATTTCAGCGGCTATATTATTTTCTAAGTCAACTTTAATTCCTTGATCATCAATAACGCGTATTTTTCCTTTTACTAACTGATTCTTTGTGTAATTAGCAAAAGGATCAGGTGAGGCATCGTTATCCAATTGTTTAATCCCTAGTGAAATACGCTCACGTTCCGGATCAATAGATAAGATAACCGTTTCCAACTCATCGCCTTTTTTATATTTACGAACTGCTTCTTCACCTGCCATATTCCAGGAAATATCCGACAGATGGACTAAACCATCGATACCGCCCGATAAACCTATAAAAAGACCAAAATCGGTAATGGATTTTATTTTTCCTGTAATACGTTCGCCTTTTGTATGGTTATTAGAAAAATCTTCCCATGGGTTGGACTGACATTGTTTAATCCCTAAAGAAATGCGACGTCGATCGAGATCAATATCTAAGACAATAACCTCGATTTCCATTCCTACTTGAACTATTTTATTCGGATTAATATTTTTATTGGTCCAATCCATCTCAGAAACGTGAACTAAACCTTCCACACCTTCCTCAATCTCTACAAAACAACCATAATCCGTTACATTGGTCACTTTACCTTTTAAGCGAGTCGCGACCGGATAACGTTTTACTAAGTCTAACCATGGGTCCCCCGCTAATTGTTTTAGACCCAAGGAAACACGGCCTCGTTCTTTTTCAATTTTTAGAACCACCACTTCGATCTCATCACCGATGGTTAATACTTCACTGGGATGTTTAACACGTTTCCAAGAAATATCGGTAACGTGGAGTAAACCATCTATTCCACCCAAATCAATAAAGGCACCGTAATCCGCTAAGTTTTTCACGATACCTTTAATCACTCGACCTTCTTCTAATTCAGTCAACAATTGTTCTCGGCCTACTTGACCTTCTAATTCAAGAACCGCGCGACGTGACAAAACAATATTATTTCGTTTAGGATCCAGCTTAATTACTTTGAATTCTAGTTCTTTACCTTCAATAACACTGGAATCTCGAACAGGACGTACATCAACCAACGATCCAGGTAAGAAGGCGCGGACATTGCCAACTTCTACTGTAAAACCACCCTTCACTTTTCCTGTAACAAAACCTTTTATAAGTGAACCTTCATCATGAGATTTTTGTAATGAGGTCCACATTTCAGCACGTTTGGCTTTTTCACGAGATAAGCGTGTTTCACCAAAACCATCTTCTAGTGACTCAATACTGACATCAACTTCGTCACCTACTGCAACTTCTAATTCACCGGCCTCATTATAAAATTGCTCTATGGGGATTAGGCCTTCTGATTTTAAATTAGCGTTAACCACAATACGATCTTTTTCAATCCGAACAACCGTACCGCGTATAATCATGCCCGTATGAAAAACTTGATCTGAGAAACATTCATCAAGTAATTGTTTAAAACTCTCTGTCATATCGTTATATCACTTGTTCTTTTTTAGAGAACCATTTTAAAAATGGCGCAAAAAATTGCGCGGTTACTATTTTAGTCATTATCTCTTGATAGCGGATCGGGGTTCGGCTATCTAAGAGATAATGACCCCCTTATATACACTGACTCTTCGCATTTTTCGCGGCGCTTTGCCGAAAATTGACTGCTTTGAGTTCATACTCTTCTATTTAGTTTACAGCTTGTCTTTAATCTGCTGCAATACATCCTGAACGCTTAAGTGCGTGGTATCAATAATAAAGGCATCTTTTGCTGCTTTTAAAGGGGCAGTAGCACGCTGTTTATCCTGATTATCACGTTGCTCAAGGGTCCTTCGTACGGAACTTAGGCTAACATGCTTCCCCCTCGCCTTCAACTGTAAATAGCGTCGTTTAGCACGTTCTTCCGGCGTCGCGATAAGAAAAACTTTGAGTAAGGCATCCGGGAAAACAAGGGTCCCCATATCTCGACCATCAGCGACTAAACCAGGGGGTTTACGAAAAGCACGCTGATAGCCGAGTAAGGCTTTTCTGATTTTAGGATACACGGCTAGCTGAGAAGCGAAACGACCATATTCTTCAGTACGGATAACATCCGTGATATCATGCTGTTTCCATAATATTCTCAGCGCATTATCCCTAGGATGCATTAAAAAGCTCAACGTTAATTGATCGACTAAGGGAAGTAGTTGATTTTCTTCTAAAGGAGTTGAAGTGGAACGTGCTATAAAAGCAAACGCACGGTAGATGGCCCCACTATCTAAAAAATGCCAGCCTAATTCTTTTGCTAATTGACTACTCACTGTCCCTTTTCCTGATCCACTAGGGCCATCGACCGTAATAACAGGTGCGGGATGTCTATTACTTGATTTCATTGTTGCATGTTCAGTTTGCTACCCTCGTTTACTCGACTATCCATTAACAACATGAAAGATACGCATTCCAAGCGGATTTTCGGTATCGCCTTGCCTCAGCCAGTGGATCTTTTGCATGATAAATCCCCCGTCCTACAATAATAATATCCGTTCTATTTTTTAGGATGGCCTGTTCAGGAGAAATATAGTGCTGGCCTAAACTATCATCCGAATGACTCCATTGAACACCCGGTGTCATATGGATAAGTCCAGGATTTTCCGTCAATTGCCCTTGGGAAATAAAACCAATAACAAATTCAGGATAATCCTTTGCCATCTTGATACTCGCTTGGGTATAGTTTCCTTGCGCAAGCGAACCGATTGAACTCATTTCAGCGAGTAATAATAATCCTCGTTGTTTTGCCAAACCAATCTCTTGCAGACCTTGAATGATACCGGGACCAGGCACAGTGTGTGCATTCGTAATATCCGCCCATTCTGCTATATGGTATAGCCCTCCTGCATATTGTTGTTTCACGGTATTGCCAATATCCGCGAACTTGCGATCCTCAAAAAGTAAAAACTGATGTTTCTTGGATAAGGCCTTAAGCTGAGTTATAAAATTTACATCAAAATCAGACAAAATATCGACGTGTGTCTTTAACAAACAGATTTCGCTCCCTATTTGGTCCGCAAGCGTTAGCAATGCTTGACTGTTCGTTACATCGGCAGATAGACAAAGATTGGACTGCTTGTTTGATATGATTTCACATAGACGTTCTGCGCTTGGATTGACACAATAGCGTATTCGATCATCAAAAGGGATTTTCTTGATTTTTTTTGACATTGATTATAAAAGTAGTGGATCAAAGGAAGTCACAGTCGATTTTAGTGACATCTCTTTTGTTAACTGCGTTTCTAACATTTTTAGGGTATCTGATCTCATTTCAGGTCCTACAAAGACGCGCGTGATGCGCCCTGTAGGAAGCATAATTTGGCGAGTATAGGCTTTAAAACCCTTTTCACGTAAGGTTTGTATCAGCGCATGCGCATTCGCGGTTCCACTTTCTTTAAAATCAGCCACTTGCAACACCCATGCCTTGGCAGGTGATAAAGGAAGTGTAAAGGGGTTTTGCGGCCTTTGATCGGTATTATTTAATCCAGGACTAAACTGATCGGGACTTGGCGTGAAGGGTAAATTTGGAATCGTGAGTAGTTTAGGTTCAGATCGTGCTTCCATAAAAAAAAGGGGTACAAAAATAATGAGTAAAGCAATGAGTACAATGGCAGCAATAACACCCTTACTTCTTAACTCTGCCATTTTTTCTCCCCTGAACTTAACTCCTTCCCGCAATCATTTATAATGAAATTATTCGAATAGGTCAATATTTTTAAGTACTACTCCAACCGTATGAAAAGAACCAAAAACCAGTAGACAGTCCTCTTTTCTGGCGGCTTGACACGCCTTTCGATAAGCAAGAATAGGGGAAGAAAACGTAAAAACGGAGGATTCAGATCCTATTTTTGTCAGACACCGACGTAATTGATCTGCTGTTGCGCCATTAGGAGCCTCTAAATCAGCGAGATACCAATGGTCGATCAGGTTGATTAATGGCGCTAAGGTATTCTGTATGTCCTTATTCGCTAACATACCGACGATGGCATGCATTTTTCCGGTAGGAGGTTCTTTCATCAACCTTCTTGCTAAACATCTTCCTCCGGCAGGATTATGCGCTACATCAAGAATGATCCGTGTTGAATTTCTTTGAATGATTTGAAAACGACCTGGCAGAAAAACCTGTTGCAAACCCTTTTCTATTGCCTTACGCGGAATAAAAAATGGTTCGCCAAGTAATTCAATCACTTGCAAAACCGTGGCAGCATTCTGTAAATCAATACGAGGTAAAGGCAAATCGTCTAGCACGTGTTGTTGGCTCTTCCATGACCAAGAGGACGTATGCTTTTTATAATCAAATGCTTGACCTTGGCTATACAAAGTACTGTTTAACAAAGTTGCTTGTTCAGACACGGATTGGGGAAGTGAAAAATCCCCAAAAACACAAGGTTTATTCGCACGCATAATACCGGCTTTTTCTTTGGCAATGAGTTCTCTTGTATCTCCCAGCCAATCCATATGATCGAAATCCACCATGCTAATCACAGCAATATCTGCTTCCACACAATTGACCGCATCCAAACGTCCGCCCAAACCCACTTCTAAAATAATCGCATCGAGTGACACTTGATTAAAGAGCCATAAAGCGGCCAATGTTCCAAATTCAAAATAGGTTAAGGAGGTATCACCTCGAACTTTTTCAATATGTTCAAAGGCATTGCATAATGTTGCATCACCGACAAATTTTCCCATTATTCGTATACGTTCATTGTAATGTAGCAAATGCGGTGAGGTATAAGTGGCAACACGGTAACCGGCGGCCATTAAAATAGCGTTAGTGAGTTCAACACAAGAGCCTTTACCATTGGTCCCGGCGACAGCAATGATATGACAATTCATCGGTAATATAGCGAGACGGGTAGCGACATGCTTGATACGATCTAAGCCTAAATCGATTGATCGGGGATGACAGGTTTCTAAATAGGCTAACCATTCTTCTTTGGACTTGGCTGGATGGTCGCGAGAAATAGTCTTTTGTTTTAGCACTTTATTACTCAGTTGTAGTAAAGGTAAGCGCTGTTCTTGCTAAGACACGCGATGAATACATCCCTGTAGCTCGTAATGAACCTCCCTGTTCATTACGGTCTTAGCAAGAACAGCGCTTACCTTTACTAGTGAACATCCCTTACCCAATAGCAGAAAGTGAGTAACGGTTTTGCTCAGCAGGCATTAATTTATTTAATAATGCCGCTATTTTATCTTTTAATTCTCGTCTATCCACTATCATGTCGATAGCGCCGTGGGCTAATAAAAATTCACTGCGTTGAAAGCCATCAGGCAATACCTGACGAACAGTTTGTTCAATGACTCGAGGCCCTGCAAAACCGATGAGGGCTTTAGGTTCAGCAATGATGATATCACCCAGCATAGCAAAACTTGCGGTTACCCCTCCCATGGTTGGATCCGTTAGTATGGAGATAAACGGCAAACCGGCTTGTTTGAATTTTCCAAGCACAGCACTGGTTTTTGCCATCTGGATCAATGAAAACAAGCCTTCTTGCATACGCGCACCGCCACTGGCTGCAATGCTAATAAATGGAATATGGAGTTCTAAGGCCTTTTCTACACCACGAACAAACCGCTCTCCTACCGCCGAACCCATAGAACCACCCATGAAATCAAATTCAAAGGCGACGATAACGACGGATATTCCTTGCAATTGACCTTGCATCACTAACAAGGCTTCTTTTTCCCCGGTCCTTTTCATGGCTTTTGTTAAACGATCCTTATATCTAAATTCATCTTTAAATTGCAGTCTATCGACGGCAGCAATCTCACTGGCCAATTCTTCTTCAGTACCCGAATCTAAGAGTTGATGTAAACGTTGTCTTGCTTTGACACGATGATGATGGCTGCAGCTAGGGCATACGAAAAGATTACGTTCGAGTTCAGGCCGATATAGGGTTGTTTGACAGGCTTGGCATTTCACCCAAATATTTTCAGGGACTTCAGTCGTTTTTCTAACAACGGTACGAATCCCAGTAATCACTTTTTTTAACCAACTCATAATATTTCCTAAGCTGATAAGCTCTGCACAATACAAAAAATGATTAGCATGGGTCCTGCCGGCGAATGCACTTTTTTTGTTGGCTTTCGCCACAAAAAGAAGTCGCATTCACTATCACCCATGCTGCTTTTTAATTTTTCCTATACAGAAGCTGATAAGTAGTCTGTCTTACCTCTAGCCGATAGTATAAAGTCATCATGTATGCCCTCTGCCATTTTTGCAAGCCCGAGGGTAAGAAAATTGAAATTTCCTCTTAATACTTTCTTAATAATTATGAATTATTATTCATCAGTGTTTTCCTGCAGATCTTCCTAGTTTTCCATCATCGGCTTGGCTTTATGCTTAAACATGTTAAAACAATTCAGCATTCTTCTACTAAATGTAATGCAGCAATAATTAAAGATCCTAAATTAATCGTTAAGCTCCAAAACAGCGGCTATGATCCTAAAAAAGTATATCAAGCAGGGATATCGCCTCATATTTATAAAGTACGAAGTTTAGAAAATCATAAGAGAAAATTTGATCAACTAATCAAACCCATGACTTCGAAAAAAATAGTAGAAGAAATAGCCGTTAAGGCACTTAGGAACTAAGCACCAATTTTAAGCAATTCCCAATATTTTTGGTAAACCGCTTCGGCGTCTCCTACATCGGTTTGTACCACACTACGCTGTAAGGTCTTTTGATCCGGATAGATGATGGGGTTGCTTAAGATAGCTTTTGGCATGAGCTTAACCGCGGCGAGATTAGGAGAGGCGTAACCCGTCGCTAAACTAATTTTTTTAGCAATATCCGGACGTAGAATAAAATTGATAAATCGATACGCGTTATCCAGGTGTGCAGCGCCTACCGGAATTGCCATGCTATCAATAGAAATAACAAACCCTTCTTTTGGATAAATAAAGTGAATGGCCGAATTTTCTTGTGACGCTTGATAAATATCGCCATTCCAAGCCATTCCTAATGTCAAATCTTCATCGATGTACAATGACTTTACGCCATCATCGTTAAACAATCGAATGTTAGGCATCAATTGCTTTAACTTGAGATAGGCCTGCCGAATATGCTTAGGATTGGTGTCATTCGGAGAATAACCTAATACCAGCAGAGCAATCGAAAAAACCTCGTGGACATCATCTAATAAAAGCAATTGATTACGGTATTGCGGTTTCCAAAAATCTGCCCAATGCTGCATACGGGAAAGTACATGGTAGTGTGTGTTGATGGCGATGCCGGTAACGCTCCAAAAATAAGGAATACTGTAATGATTTCCAGGGTCATAGGGTTCGTTTAATAAGGCAGGATTTAAATTTTTAAAATTGCTGAGTTTCGTCTTATCTAAAGGCTGTAACATACCCTGCTTTTGCATACGATCCACAAAGTAGGTGGACGGTACGACAATATCGTAGCCTGAATTAGGATTCGCTTTGAGTTTGGCATACATCGTTTCGTTGCTGTCATAGGTCGCATAATTGACTTTGATGCCAGTTTCCTTAGTAAATTCCTTTAATACCTCATTAGAAATGTAGCTTGACCAGTTGTATACATTGACTACGTTCTCTTTTGCAAAAAGCGGAAAACTCATTAAGCAAAGACCTAGACAAGAAACCATTATTATTTTTCTCATCGTACTTCCTTCTTGCGCAACACCAGCTGAAATAGTATGACAATCAACAAGGTGATAGCAAACATTACGGAACAGAGTGCATTTAATTCTGGTTTCAAACCGATTCGTACCAAGGAGTAAATATACAAGGGTAGAATTTGAAAATCAGGGCCGGTGACAAAAAAACTGATGATGACATCATCCAGTGATAAGGTAAAACTTAACAGCCAACCGGCTAGAATAGCTGGCCATAACATAGGAACGATAATACGCCGAAAACTCATAAAATCACTAGCACCTAAATCACGCGCGGCTTCAAAGATGTTTTTATCTAAGCCCGTTAAACGACTAAAAACGGTAACTGCCACAAAGGGAATACAAAACGTAATATGCGAAAGTAACAGCGACCAAAATCCAAGTTGCATCTTAATAAGAAAGAATAAAATTAATAACGAAATCCCCATGACAATATCCGGAGAAACGATTAAAACAAACATCAAGCCATGCAAGAGTTTTTTAGCAAAAAAAGTGTAACGATAAAGACAAGTCGCCGCCAAAGTCCCTATAAAGGTAGCGAAGCTAGCGGCTAACACACTAACTTCTAAGGAGTGTAAGGCGACAACAGCCAGATCCATGTCATCGCCCAATTGTTTATACCAATCTAAGGTAAAACCATGCCATAGCAAAGAATAACTCGAATTATTAAAAGAATAGATAATCAAAATAAGAATAGGAAAATAAAAAAAGCAGTAAATAGCGGTTAAATAGCTAAATTTCGCCAATCGATTCATGTTGTTGCCCTACTCTATTTGCACGCCAATAAATCAACAGCAGCAGCCCCATACCGAGGGTTAATACCATACTCACCGCTGACCCTAAGGGCCAATTATGTGCCGCTAAAAATTCATTTTGGATCAGATTTCCTAGCAGTAACGATTTTGCTCCTCCTAAAATATCAGGAATATAAAACATACTCACCGCGGGTAAAAATACCAAAATGATCCCGCCAACAATACCCGGTAGCGTTAAAGGTAAAATAACGCGCATAAAAATAGTAGCGGTATTGGCGCCAAGATCGCGTGCGGCATCGATCCATTGAATATCTAATTTTTCAATATTGGCATACAGAGGTAATATCATAAAAGGCAATAAGCTATAGACTAAACCAATGATGACGGCCGACCCGGTATACAGAATAGCAAGGGGTTGATGAATAATGCCTAACGATAACAAAAGGGTATTTAACAAGCCTTTTGCTTTTAAAATGGAAACAATAGCATAGGTTCGGATCAGCGAACTGGTCCAAAAAGGAATGATGACTAGAAATAATAATAGGCTTTTATATTTTGATTTCAATCGTGCTAAGAGATAAGCAAACGGATAGCCTAGGCAGAGACAAATCACAGTACATAAACCTGCAATACCAAAAGAATGCAAAAATACTTTAAAATACAGGGGATTCAGTAAGGCAAGGTAATTTTCGACGGTGAATTTCCAACGCACCAGCTTGACGGGATCATTTTCTAAAAAGCTGATTAGCAAGACTAAAAGAGTAGGTAATAAGGCAAATAGCGATAACCAAAGCCAAATAGTGGCAATATTTGTCCATTTAAATAAACGATCAGCGTTCATCGGGCAAAATGACCTCCCATCCCGGAATCCAGTGTACCCAAACGGATTCACCACTATGGAAGTCTAATTTTTCATCATCTTCATTGAAAAATTGCGTTGCTGCTAGCAAGGTTTGGCTTTCTAGTCTAACGATTAAATCGACGGTTGAACCCTTATAGTTCACCTGTTCTACCACACCAGGAAACATTTGTGTGGTATCCGTCACTTCTGAGGGTGACCAAACCTCTAAATCTTCGGGTCTCACCAAGGTATAGACTTTTTGTTCGCTAGTAAAATGACGACGGTTTTTTAAGGTAAAGGGTTTGCCTTCGATCATGACATGAAAAACATGTTCATCGACAGAAATAACCTGTGTTTCAAAGACATTCACTTCACCAATAAAGCGCGCAACACGTAAGCTGTGAGGCTCTTCATAGACCTCTCTAGGCGTTCCTATCTGCTCAATACGTCCTTCATGCATCACCACCACGCGATCAGACATCGATAAGGCTTCTTCTTGATCATGCGTCACAAAAACAAACGTAATACCCAATTGTGTCTGCAATTGCTTTAACTCAATCTGCATGGTCTTACGCAAGCGATAATCTAATGAGCTTAAGGGTTCATCTAGCAAAAGAATGGACGGTTTATTGACAACGGCCCGTGCGATAGCGACCCGTTGTTGCTGACCACCGCTTAACTGATAAGGTTTTCGCTCACTGAGATGCGCTAACTTGACCATTGTTAAGGCATCATCAACTTGTTGCTTAATAAGCGCTTTCACAAGACCCTTACAGCGCAGGCCAAAAGCGATGTTATTGAAAACATCCAGATGAGGAAAGAGTGCATAGCTTTGGAAAACCGTGTTAACGTGCCGCTGTTGTGGCGATAAGCCTTTGACGTCCACACCGTTAATACGAATAATGCCATCATCAGGCGTTTCGAAACCGGATATTAAACGGAGTAAGGTAGTTTTTCCACAACCACTGGGTCCTAACAAGGTCAAAAATTCACCCTGTTTGACTTCAAAATGAATATCTTCTAACACCACTTGATCGTGAAATTTTTTGTAGACTCCTTTGAGCTCAAGCACACTCCCATTCATTAAATAGGCACCTCACATTTGGATGGTGGTAATAACGAGAGCAGCGATTATGCAATGCATGGCAAAGCATGTCTACTTTTGCTAAAAAATCACCAGGACAACGTTACCCTTTCCTGCTGATACCCATCCTATTTAAACCACCCGTGTGCACTCTAATTCTAAAAAACCAATTCAATATCTTTAATTGACTTCTCCAATTGACTTCTCCTTAAAAACATTATGGAGAAGACAGCTGCAAAGTAGAATTATTGGTAGGGGTTGTTTTATTTACATTAGCGCCAGGAGAAAAAAAAGGTCCACAGGTACTATTACCACTAGTATTACTGGCGGTATTATTTTGTTCTGCATTATAATCTTTACCGTTTCCAGCTTTATTAATTGCTTTTTCTGACTCTAACACGACGCAATCTTTTGTAATTACGCTTACGCTATTGTCGTTAGAATTGCGCTTATACCAAGAAAAGGCAGCTAGGCTTATAGCAGCAAGAAACGCTATTCCTGCTATCAATGGTAGTGCTAGGCCACCAGAGGCAGCAGTAGCTGTAGCAGCGAGGCCAACAGTAGCAGCAGTACCACCATGAAAAAGTGGAACTAAAACAAAAGCTATTATGAAAGCACCTACAAGACCAACTACAACAGTAAAACGACCCATAAAATCACCTTTGTATTATTATAAATAAAAAATTACCAGTATAAATGCTTCTAACATTTATAGAAGCATTCAATCAGCCATTAACACAAAATACATGATACCTTGCTTTTCTTAAAAAAATATTATTTACCGAAAAATTGATTTTACTGCCCTCTGTACGCTACAAAAAATAAAAATAGTCCGTCATGGCGAGGCCGAAACGTCAGTGAGGCCGTGGCCATCCAGAAAAAATGAAGCGTTTCACCCGATTGCCGCGCGCTTCGCGCTCGCAATCTGAAATATCCCCACGAATTCATTTGCATCTAGCCAACTCGTTTTCAACGATAGAAGCCAAATTGTCAAAATCAAAAATCAATTCATGAAGTTTATTGAACTCAACCATCAGCTTTCCCAAATAAAAATATGAAAATACTTTTTTATTCCTCACTGTATTTGACTGGAATTTGCTTTGAAAGCCTTGGCTGTGCCCAATAATCCCTATGACCCATAATGTGATTTGTACAATCGCAGCCAGTAACATAGATATTCCCCACCTATAAACACATCGTGTTTGAATCGTCCTTCCTCCTAATCCATAGCGCGCACTTTTAACGTCTCTAAAGCTTTCTTCTATCTGCATTCTTTTTTTATAGGTATTAAGAACGTTAGTCGTAGGGTAACCCTTGGGTAAATTAGTCGCTAATATCCAAGGTTCTTTTGCTAGCCGGCTATAGTTTCCATTTGCAGAATTGTAATTTCTAGGCAATTTAAGTGGCTTTTTTCTTTTATGTGTCATCAATCCTTTTTTTATTATGACACGACACGGCCGACATTGGCTTTTTGTAATATACGCATTATCATAACTTTTAGCGCGTGTATTAGCCTCTTTAAACAGTTTGTTTGCCTCTTGCCATTCATGACTTTCCGATAACTTAATATAGTTACCTCCTCGTGCCCTCACTAACCAATGCCAGTTTCTTGCTTCTATTGCCTCAAACCAATCCTCCCCAAATCCAGCATCCATGATAATGACTACGTCCCGCCTCTCGGGCAGACAGCGGCCTAAGTTAAATAGAAACTCTTTTGCTCTTCCTTTTAATTGGCATTCTTAATCCTTATAGCTTTTGTTAGACCCTAATTTTTACTCCATCCCTTGTTGCTTGTCAGTAACTTTCGTGGGGATATTTCAGATTGCAAGCGCGAAGCGCGCGGCAATCTAGGAAATACTGGAAACTGGATGGCCACGCTCATGACATTCGTTCGCCATGACAGTGGTTTTTTATACTATTTTCTAGCACTAAGCATTATTCTTACTTCTCATATTCGCAGAACTAATCATCGCCTGAAATTGCTGTAGTCGCGCCTGTGCAGATTGTGCGGCTTTTGAATCAGGATATTGTTGAATTATTTTTTTAAAGATATCTATCGCACTTGCTTTTTCTCCTTTGGCAAAATAAGCCAAACCTAATTGCAACAGTGCGTCGGGAATACGTGCATCTAGCGGATAATGCGTGACAAAATGATTAAATCGCGTAATCGACTGTTCAGGTTGACCTTGTAGCAGATAGAGCTGACCTAAAAAATAATTGGCGTTTGCTTGATTAATGTCAGCAGGATATTTTTTTATAAAAACTTCAAAGCTTTCCGTAGCAGTCGCATACTGTTTATTTTTTAAAAATTGAAAAGCGGTTTGATACGCGCGTTCACCTGCCGCCGTAGGAAGGCTTGTAGAAGAAACAGGCGTGCGATTTGAAGCAGAATACTTTGCTGCATTGGACCGTTCTAACGCGCTTCCCTGTGTTTGTATAGGAAGAGATGACTTAGATTTGATGGGTAAGCTATCGGGGGCGGAGTCTTGCCTTTGCGTTAGTCGTTTATCCAATGCTTGATATTGACTACGCACTTGCTCTTCTAATAATTGTAAGCGATGTTGTTGTTCTTCTATTCTTCCACGCAATGCTTGCATCTGTTGGTTAAGGTCATCCATTTGCACTAATAAGGGATTTAAATTAGAGATTTGGTGTTCTAAAATAGCCGTGCGTTGTTCAAGCGAAAACGAAGCCAGATTCATTGTTGCAGAATTATTAGAACTTCTCTGGTTACTATTGGTAGACGCTGATCGATTATCAGCATCATTATAGGCATCCTCTACGGGCGCTATCGCATAAGCGAGGGAATATAAACTGAAACTGACTAGCAAAATACTCAATTTAATAAATCGCATCGCTTACGTTCCTAAGTTTACTCTTTATCAGTAATAATTGGATTTTGATACTGTAAATTAGCGCGACGGTTTTTTGCGTAATCTTCTTCGTAGTGACCAAACGCCACCGGTTTTTCTGAACCGTAACTGACCGTCAATATTTGATTCTTATTAACCCCATTCGATTGTAAAAAATTTGAAACACTCAGCGCCCGCCGTTGACCCAAACCAATATTGTATTCTCGGCTACCCCTCTCATCCGTGTTGCCTGCTATCAAGATTTTTTCTTGTGGATGACTAATGAGGTAGTGCGCTTGCACCCTAAGAGAAGCCACATCCGTAGCTTGAATTGCGCTTTGATCAAAATTAAAATAGTACGTTTGGTTTCCTACCTTGAGAGGATTGATAGGCTTGCCATCATTATCAAAACGAGCGACATCCCCCGCCCCACTCAAGCTTGCCTGATCGGATGTTTGGCCATTATTAAGATTTCCCCCCTCTAAGCCATCTTGTCCCGTTGAACACGCGGCTAAAATAAAAAAACCTATGCTAATAGTAATTATTTTTAAGATTTTTTTGATTAACATCATTATCCTCACTAATGTAATAACATTTTTATGATAAAAGAGGTGACCAGGTAGGATCTTGCACGTCACCTTCTGGTGTTGGTAAACGCAAACTGATTCGACCATCCACTGACACCATCCCTAACAAACCTTGTTTTTTGGGTTTAGATTCATATAGCACCATTTGACCATTAGGTGAAAAACTCGGTGATGCAGCATAACCTGAATGGGTCAATATCTGTAAGGGTTCTTCATCACCTAGATCTTGCACCGCTATATTATACGATCCTTGTTCACGATTGAGTACTACTATCCTCTTTCCATCCGAGGAGAAAGAAGCGCGTGCATTATAACTCCCATCAAAGGTAAGCCGTTGAATGATACCCGACTGAATAGTAATCTGATAGATTTGTGGTCCGCCGCCTCTATCTGAGGTAAATAATAACGACTGGCCATCCGGTGACCAACTAGGTTCCGTATCGATGGAAAGTCCATTCGTGATTTGCGTTAACTTTTTGCTCTCCAATTTCATCAGATAAATTTTTGGCGCTGCTGAATCTTTTGACAAGGCTAATGCTAAGGTTTTATCATCCGGCGACCAAGCGGGTGCGCCATTGATACCCGGATAGCTGCTGACAAGCACACGTTCACCGCTGCTGACTGTTTGTATATAGACATGAGGCAACACTTTTTCAAACGAAACATAGGCAATTCGTTTTCCATCATGTGACCAAGCGGGAGACATAATCGGTTGTGTGGAAGTTAATAAAGGTTTGGCGTTATATCCATCCATATCCGCGACTTGTAAACTGTATAAGCGACGGTGATTAGGTTGATGCGACACTAGCACATAAGCAATCCGCGTAGAAAAAATCCCTCTGACACCGGTTAATTTTTCATAAATAAGATCACTGATGTGATGTGCTAAGCGGCGTAACTGCGGATTGTTTACCGTAAACTCCTGTTGAAGTAAGGTTTGATTGCTTCCCTGCGCAACGTTGACTAATGCAAATCGAACCCGAAATTGTCCTTTATCTAGCGCTTGTAGTTGCCCAACAACGATATCATCTATGTGTTTTTTACGCCAATAAGAAGCAGAAATTTGCTGAGGCGTATAGGATGATGAATGTATCGGCGTAAATACCTTAAACTGTCCGCTATGGTTTAAATCTTCTTTTATAATAGTACTGACGTCACTGTTTTTATCTACGCTAGCCGATCCAGAAAAAGCAATCACAGCAATGGGTAATTGATTAAAAACCCCTTCTGTTAATTCTAAATTCAGTGCCGCGTAGGCCGGCGATATCAATAAATTTATTAAAAATACAATGATTGTTAATTGAATTCTCACTTGAATCTCCTAAAGAAACATTTTTACTTTCGTTGGCAATAGGTTTCTTTAATCCCAAATGCGACTAACACTGCAAGCAGTAAACTGCTGAGTAAAACCAGTAACGCCGAATGAAAGTCGGAAGCCGAGTAAACGGCTAAGCCGTTCTCTAGTGTACCATCCCAATTTTTTTCTAATAGCCACCCGATGAGGGGTTGAAACCCTGCGCCTATTAATACAGATGCCATATTAGCAAATGCAACAGAGGTACCGGATATGGCATGTGAATTAATCTCAGAGGCGACCGCATAAGCCGTAGCCACGCCGGTATTGGCTAAACCATATAAAAATAACAAGCTAAATAAAAGCATTAGTGGTAAATGCGGCACGAGTAAAATAAGACTAGCCAATAATAAGCTTAAAAAAGCCGATAGGATGAGCACAATTTTTCGTCGTTTTATCCGATCAGAAATCCAACCGCTTACAGGGCCACCGATGGCCCAGCCAATGAAGATCAAGCCAACGGCCATCGCAGCAATTTCATTGCTTAGATGGTAGGTTTGTCGAAAAAATTTAACTCCCCACAATTCAGCCAGTGCGGCCGTTGGCGCATAGAGAAGCCCTGCAAATAAAGCATTCCACCAACTCTGTGGATTCTTTAACACCTGGACAATTCCTGACCACGGAGAATGCAGAAAGTTTTTTTTAATAGATGTTTTAGGCGTTTCAAGACGATCGCGTACGACGATCGCGATAACAAGTGCTAATAACATCATGAACCCTGCAATGAGAAACAAAGTTGCACGCCAGCCAATATGAACAACTAAATAAGCCATAGGCATTTGCCCTACTGCAGCACCTAACATCCCTACAGCTTGTGTTAAACCAGCGAGCAAGCCAAACTGCCGGGCTGGAAACCAAACCGAAGCAATTTTTAATGCCCCTACAAAAGCAAAGGCCGCACCAAACCCCATCAGTAAGCGAGCAAAAGCAGCCTCTGGTAATTGAGTAGAGAGGCCGAAAATAAGACAAGCCATGGCACAAATTAAAATCATGATTGCTAATAGCCAGCGTAGACTAAAGCGATCGATTAATATTCCTACTGGAATTTGCATGCCGACATAGGCGTAATAAAAAAAAGCCGATAAACTACCTAAGGCTAGCGCTTGGACTTTAAAATCACGCATTAGCGAATCAATCATGACGCCCGGCGCTACTCTTGCAAAATACTCAATAAAAAAAGCGCTAGCCGCTAATCCCCATATCAACCAAGGATAGTAGGAATTTTTTAGCCATCTCTGCGTAAAGCGATGGGGTAACATAGGATATGTCATAGCATTTTTAGATGAAGTTACGTATAGTTATTATAATTATTAAGAGATGCTTGTCGTTGTTTTAATGAAATGCTTATAATATAAGCATACTGACTTAAAATGTGTAAGTAAAAAAATAATAGTTACAGAAGACTTCGCATGTTGGAATGGATAGAAAAGGCTCTTGATCTCAAAGCCCTAAAGGAAGATTTTAGAAAGATTGGAGTTAATTTTATTACTGCAGGCATCGTTGGCGTATTTATAAACCACTATACCGGTAATAATTATGCAGCGATATTTTTAACTTCTATAGCACTGACATCAATAGGCGTGGTATCCCTGTATCTTGGCTTACTAAGAAGAAATAAATAATGAAAACTTTTTTATCATTTTTACCACTTATCATCGCAGTCCTAGGATTAGGATTTGGTGCCGTATTGATCGTTGACGATATGATAAGGCATTCAAAAGCTGGTAAGAAAAAGATATTAATTAAGAGTAAATAATAAGTTTTTGTTTCTTGCATGTTCTGTAGGGACAAAAATAAGAGAGAGCGTACCGCCGTACAAATTTTTTGAGATTAAATAATTTTTCATTGCGTAATAACGCCTTCCGGTCGTACCGTCAGATTAATTTGTCGAAAAGTATTAAATAAAGCGGTGTTTTTTGGAACCGGTAATGGGGATGCTTTATAAACAGCCGTTTGTGCGGATCGATCTAACACCGAATTACCACTACTTTTTACCACAATAACCTCTAGCACCATACCTCCTGGCGCAAGATGCACCGCCAATTTTGTTTCTAAATGTTTATTAAGCTTAGGTGGCACGATCCATTGCTGTGCAATTGACTGCAGAATTAAATGTCGATATTTATCGGTGGTTGCTGCGTTGCGTGCTGCGATTTGCTGTTGTTGTGCCAGCATATTGACTTCTTCTTGCAAGAGTTTCTGTACATTTTTCTCTGCCATTTTTAAAGACCTTGGCGATAAGAGATGCCTGGTATTTTTTTCTTTTACAATGGATGGTTTATGAACAACGGCCTTATCTAAAGGCGATTTTTTGATAGCCACAGTATTTTTTACGCGAGGATTTTTTACGCGTGATTTCGCAACAATAGGAGTCGTAGCTCTGGGTATTTTTGGCGGTTTTTTTTCTTTAATTGCTAACACTACTGGACTTTTCTCTATTAATTCTGGTTTTATCACCACTTTTTTATCTATTTTCGGTATCAATTTTGTTTTTTCTTCTTTAAGCGAATCCGATATTGGCAGTTGAGGGATAGCGATAGCCGTCGCATGAATAATCGCTAACGTAGGGATAGTGGTTAAGAACAGAGGCTTAGCGGAATAGCGAAGTGTTAGAAATAAGGCAGAAAATAATAAAATATGAAATAGCGTGGCAAGTAATAAGGTGAAACGATAACTTTCTTTTCGATTCACAGGATAAGGCTTCATTGCTTAAGCTTATCGGAGAGTATTCTTAAGTGTGCTAGGACGAGATTCCGTTATCAACCCGATAGTAACGGCGCCAGCTTTCTGTAATAAAACCATGGCACTAACGACTTTGCCATAATTAACGTTCTTATCGCCTTTCACAAAAACTTGGCGTATCTGCTTTTTTTGTTCTGCCGCTTGTAATTGTTGACGAACTTCTTGACTCAATTGTGTTTCATCGAGTGTGACTTCAGGATGGGTCGCCGTATTGAGATAAAAATGGCCTTCACGATCGACAGAAACAATCAAGGGTTCCTGCGATTTGGCGATGGCTTGTGCTTGCGCCTTGGGTAAATTAACTTTAATACCCTGGGATAATAAAGGTGTTGTCACCATAAAAATAACCAGCAGTACCAACATGACATCGATATAAGGAACGACGTTTATCTCTGCTAACGGTCCCTTGTGACGTTGGTGTCGGGACTTATTGTGGAACATAATTATTTCCGTGAATTTGTCGATACAAAATATTGGAAAATTCTTCTTGGAAGGTATGGTACTGATGGAGTAACTGTTGAATTTGATTCGCGTAGCGGTTATAAAAAATAACCGCCGGAATTGCCACAAAC
This sequence comes from Pseudomonadota bacterium, assembly GCA_040384585.1. Lineage (GTDB taxonomy): Bacteria > Pseudomonadota > Gammaproteobacteria > Diplorickettsiales > Diplorickettsiaceae > JAZKJD01. The sequence goes on from JAZKJD010000002.1 coordinate 95,311, forward strand.
AAACCCATGGCGGTTGCCACCAAGGCTTCAGAAATGCCCGGCGCTACCATGGCGATCGTCGCCGTTTGTTGCGAAGCCGATAAGGCTTGAAAGGAGGTCATAATTCCCCACACCGTCCCAAAGAGACCAATATACGGACTGGTTGAACCTAATGTCGCTAAGAAATCTAAATGCTTTTCCAGCTGTTGGTGTTGTCTAGCATAAGCGATGCGCATAGCGCGCTGTACACCTTCCATGATAATCGCAGGCTTCTCGCCAACCTGCTTGTGTAGACGAACAAATTCACGAAAACCGGCATAAAAAATAGTGGCGATTCCCTCATGCTCGTCTGCACTTTGCTTTAATTCGATATAGAGTTTGCTTAAATCCAGTCCCGAGCAAAATTTTTCTTCAAATTGTCCGATCGCAGCTTTTGTCCGTCTCAGAAAAAATCCACGCTGTAAAATAATGGACCAGGATAGAATGGATGCAAACAGTAGTAGCAGCATAATCAATTTTACAATTAGGCTGGCTTGTGCAAAATAATCCCACAACGATGGATCGACGGTAGGCATGGCGAATCCTTAATGGTAACTCATTTAAATTTGAATAAAGTTATTTAATTATCTTATCAGAAAAATCAAAAAGGGGTTGTTTTTGACCATTGAAATGTTTAGGAAGTGCAAGACCAAAATGTAAATACGTTTGTTTGGTGGCAATGCGACCCCGTGGCGTACGCATCATAAAGCCTTGTTGGATCAAATAAGGTTCTACGACTTCTTCAATCGTATCACGTTCTTCACCAATGGCAGCGGCTAAGCTATCTAATCCTACCGGTCCACCATCAAATTTTTCAATCAAACTCAGTAATAGTTTACGATCTTGTTGATCAAAACCCTGTCTATCGACTTCCAATAAATCTAAAGCTTGCGAAGCCAGTGTGGTTTCTATGTTGCCATCGGCTTTGACTTCCGCAAAGTCCCGGACACGGCGTAATAAGCGATTCGCAATACGCGGCGTACCCCGTGCGCGCTTAGCGATTTCCATGGCACCACTCTTTTCAATACTAACGCCTAAAATTTGTGCTGAGCGCATGACAATTCGACAAAGGTCATCGATACGATAAAATTCTAAGCGCTGTACGATGCCAAATCGATCACGCAGTGGTGAGGTTAATAATCCTGCACGTGTAGTGGCTCCGACTAAGGTAAAGGATGGCAAATCTAGCTTAATAGAACGTGCGGCAGGACCCTCACCTATCATAATATCTAACTGATAATCCTCTAGCGCGGGATAAAGTATTTCTTCTACCACTGGGCTTAAACGATGTATTTCGTCGATAAATAAGACTTCTCTTGCTTCCAGATGGGTTAATAAGGCGGCTAAATCACCTGCTCTTTCTAAAATAGGTCCGGATGTTTGTTTTAGTGATACATTCATTTCATGGGCAATAATATGTGCCAAGGTGGTTTTTCCTAAGCCTGGCGGGCCCACAATCAGTACATGATCCAAGGCCTCGCCTCGCGCACGCGCGGCAGTAATAAAAAGTTCCATTTGCTGACAGACAGAGGCTTGACCTAGATAGTCAGTCAAGGCCAAAGGACGTATACGCGGCGTTAGTTTTTCATCTTCCGATGATTTTTTTGCTGTGATAATTCTGTCAGATAGTGACATAGTACGGTTATCAAAGATTGAAAATGCTATAAAACAATACAATCATTATTAGCGAACTCGTTAATTTTTTGCAAGGTAATTTAAAGTCTGCAATGACTCTGCACAGTACAAAAATTAAAAAGCGGCAGGGGTGACAGTGAATGCAACTTCTTTTTGCGGCGAAAGCCAGCAAAAAAAGTGCATTCGCTGGCAGGCCCCGTGCCAACCATTTTTTTGTAGTGTGTAGCGCTGCAATTACACAATATAGTTTGTACAGTTAATTAATTTATACTTTTTTTGATTAAAAAATAATATTAGAATATAATTTTAAGAATTAATTAATAAAGTTAAAAAATACAGGGGGCAATATGACTACTAAGATAACATGGGACCCAGCGGATAATGCGAATTATGATAGGCGCATTCGATCGATAGTCACACACTATACTGTTTTAGACGAAGATGCTTCCCGCGATGTACTCAAACATGGCGGTGTAGGCGCGCATTATTTAATCCCGAAAGAACGTAAAGAAGATGGTACGGATGTATGGCAGTTTGTTAAGGACACCGATCGAGCTTGGGATGCTGGCATTAGTCACTGGCAAGCTCGCGATGGTCTCAATGATACGTCGCTTGGAATAGAAATTGTTGGCTATGGTTACGGACTTGCACAAGAATCAAAGGATATACTTTGGCCGTATCAAGTTGAAGATGAAATTAGTACGCTATTAACAGCAGAAATAAAAAAAGATCAGAAATTTTATCAATTATTAGTTGATCATGACTTGCTAAAAGCCTTTCTAGCGGATATGCAACGATCCCTAGTTCCTCCGCTTAAGAGAGAAGATTACAAAAAATACGTACTCGAAGCCGAAATTACGAAATATAGAGCGGTTACCAAGGATTTGCGAGAAAAACATGATCCTTTTTCAAAAATTTCACAGGCTGATCTGTATGATTTGGAAAAAGAAGGAAAGCTGATCTGGGATGAATATACAGAACATCAGCGTGCCACACTGGTATCCCTAATTAAGCAATTATGTGAAGATCTGAAAATAAAAGAGGGAGATACTACCTGCTATGAAATATCTCCTACCGCAATCATTGGCCATTCCGATATTGCTCCGGGTAGAAAGGTAGATCCAGGCCCTAAGTTTCCATGGAAGTACTTGTATGAGCAAGGAATAGGGGCTTGGCCGGATGAGGAGCAAGTCTCAGCGATTAAAAGTAAAATAGGGACAGTTCAGGAAATAGATATCGCTTGGGTTCAAGATAATCTAAGATGTTTTGGGTATCAGGTAAAAACAACAAAAACATTGGATGAACAAACTCAAAATGCGGTTAGATCCTTTCAAATGCATTTTGAACCGGATAATTACTCTGGATCACCTAGCATTAACACGGTTAGCATTTTAGCGGCATTGATTAAAAAGTATTTTCCAAAAGATTACAACCCTTATCCTGTCCATTCTCTGGCCTCTTCTAGTGGATTTTTTGATGTAACAACGCCAATTTCTCCTGCGGATAACAGTAGCCCAGGCATTTTATCCTGTTGTAAGATCTGTTAGTGCTCATCCATACTTTTTAAGGCAGCTCGAATGAGGGATTCCAATGAGAGTGCATCGTCTCTAACTTGAAGCACTGCACGATGCGCTTCTTGGTTTTTATAACCTAAAGCAATCAAGGCAGCAATCGCATCGTGTTGATGATTGCGAGAAATGTCTATTGACACCGCACCCATTTCTGTCGATACGCTGGGTTTTCTCGGTAACTTATTTAAGCGGTCGCGCATTTCTATGACTAAGCGTTCTGCCGTTTTTTTGCCGATGCCAGGAATACGCTGCAGTGCGCCAATGTTTTGTTGTTCCACACAAATAATAAATTCAGATGCTTCAATTTTGGATAAGATACCTAATGCGACTTTAGGTCCAACACCATTCACTTTTAAAAGCTGACTAAACAGCGCACGTTCTTGTTGATTGCTAAAGCCATATAAATAATGTCCATCTTCTCGAACAATAAACTGCGTATACAGCATGACTTCCTGGCCCAATTCCGGAAGCTGATAGAATGTATGCATGGATGCTTGCACTTCATAGGTAAACGCATTGGCCACTTCAACTAACAGCAAAGGCGGTTGTTTTTCAATCAGTTTTCCACGTAATCGACTAATCATCGTAGTCTTCCTCGTCGAAATCGAAGTTCTACACCTGTTTTTTGGTCACGTAATGATCCGGGTAGCGATTTTGATTGTGCATGACATACCGCAAGCGCTAAGGCATCTGCTGCGTCCGTTTGCGGCGTACTGCTTAAATTAAGTAACACACGTACCATGTGTTGCACTTGTTGTTTATTGGCTGCACCATACCCCACTACCGATTGTTTTACTTGTCGGGCTGAATACTCACTGATAACTAATTTAGCTACCGCGGCGGCAACGATGGCAGCTCCTCTGGCTTGACCTAATTTAAGTGCAGAATTAGGATTAATATGAAAAAAAACTTGTTCAATGGCCGCTTCGGTGGGCATATATTGCTTTAGTATGGCTTGCAAGCCGCTAAATATTTTTTCTAAGCGTTCTGAAAAAGGAGCATCGCCCAATTTGATACAACCACTATCAATATAGATTAATTGAGATTTTTCATGTTGGATAATTCCATATCCCGTAAATCGAGAGCCGGGATCGATACCTAAAATAATGGACACTCTCTTATTCCTGATTAGAATAAACATTTTGCACATCATCCAACTCTTCTAGCATAGTCATTAAGCGTTCCATTTTCTCTGCATCATCACTGTTCAGCACTATTCGTGTTGCCGCTAACCAACTGACTTCGCTGTTAGCCGGAATCAATTTTTTTTCTTCAAACAAGGCTTTTAATTCAGGAAGTAAGGATTCAGAAGATAATACATCAATACTCCTATCGGGATAGGTCACAACGTCATCGGCCCCGGCTTCTAAGGCGATTTCTAAGATTTTTTCTTCTTCAACACTCGGCGCAAAGGTAATAATCCCTTTTTTAGTAAACAAATACGCTACAGAACCGCTTGTTCCTAAATTACCGCCACATTTAGTAAAAGCATGTCGTATTTCTGCTACTGTTCGATTCCGGTTATCGGTTAACACATCGACAAGTACGGCCACGCCCTTAGGCCCATAACCTTCATATCGTATTTCTTCCATTTGTGCGCCTTCTAAGCCCCCGGCTCCGCGTTTAATGGCACGCTCAATGGTATCTCTGGTCATATTCGCCGATAACCCTTTATCCATGGCTAAACGTAAACGAGGATTGGTATTGAGATTCCCTCCCCCTATTCTAGCGGCAACGGTAATTTCACGAATTAATTTGGTAAATAATTTACCGCGTTTTGCATCTTGTGTATTTTTTCGATGCTGAATATTTGCCCATTTACTATGACCTGCCATACACCACAAACTCTCTTCTAACTTATTGACTGATGCACTTTTTTTGCTGGCTTACGATGCCAGAAAAAAGAAGCTAGCATCCGTGTCACCCATCTCTTTTTTTAAATTTTTATACTGCGCACAGCAATCTTACCTTCACAAAAAATATGTTCATATTGAATAGCGGTTATTAAGAATAACAAAGGAAGCACCCAAATCAAGCCAATCCCTAGTGTCACCACGCCTACCAGCAAAAATAAGAGACTAGCCAGTATAAATAAAACGATATTCTTAAACCAATGTTGATTAATGGATATCAATGCTATTTTTACGCTATCTTTTAGTTGCATTTTTTTATCTAAAATTAAAAGCATCGCCATCGTAATGAGCAGTGTGATATAACTATACAATAGGATAAATAGTATAAGCTCTACACTCTTCCCCATGATCAGTACACCTTTTATCTCATTGCCAAGCAATTTATACTCTGAAATAAAATTAGCTCTGGAAACTAGTAGTAGTCCTTGATTAAGTAGATAAAGTATGACGCCAATAAAAGCTAAGGGTTTCCAATCTTTGCAAAACTCAAAGACCATGGTTGCATTCACTTTTTCCTTGCGCACATGATGTAAGGCTAAAAAAACCAGCGAAATACTCAATAGTAAACGAAAGACATCAACAAAACCTCCTGCAAAAAACTGACATACTGCTCGCAAATGATAGAAATGAAAAATGTCACAAACCGCTAATATAAAGCCTAATAAAACGTAAAGACCGACCATAATTAAAAAAAGTAAACAAAATCCTAGCCAAAACGCTTTTTTGATTCCTTTTATGCAATGCCAAGCACTAGCAAAAATAGCAAAAAGTGGTATTGAGTAGTCGCCTGTGGTGGCTTTAATTAAATCTGTAGGTAATGATTGGGACATAACAAGGTCTTCTATTTTTCTTGGATTTGAATCGATAATTCTTTTAATTGCTTAGGATTAACCGGGCTGGGGGCATGCGTCAAAGGACAACTAGCGGTTTGTGTTTTCGGAAAAGCGATTACATCACGAATGGATCGTGCGCCGGTCATCAACATCACTAAACGATCCAGACCCAAGGCAATACCTCCATGCGGTGGACAACCATATTGAAGCGCTTCAAGCAAGAAGCCAAATTTTTCCTCTTGTTCTGCCGGCGTAATCCTTAGCAGATCAAAAACTGCCGATTGTAAGGTCGTGTCATGGATACGAATGGAACCACCCCCGATTTCACAGCCATTGATCACGATATCGTAAGCACGGGAAAGGCAAGTTGCTGTTCTGGCTTGTAGTTCGGCAGCATCCTTTACCTGCGGTGCCGTAAAAGGATGGTGTAAGGCTTTCCAACGTTGTTCTTTTTCATCAAACTCAAATAGAGGGAAATCAACAATCCACAAGGGGAAAAATCCGTCTTTGACTAACTTAAAATCATGACCACACCTTACACGTAAAGCGCCCAGTGATTCGCTGACAATGTTGGCCTTACCGGCAGCAAAAAAGATAATATCGCCGGTTTGTGCTTCCACTCGTTCTAAAATGGCATTAACCGTGCTTTCAGAAATAAATTTCAGTATAGGAGATTGTAAGCCTTCCATGCTGGCTAGATCACGGTTCATTACCTTAATATAAGCCAAACCCTTAGCTCCTAATAACTTAGCCTGTTCGGTGTAGTCATCAATCGCCTTTCGAGTCAAATCAGCTCCTTTAGGAAGTCGTAAGGCACAAACACGCCCTTGCGGATCCTGCGCAGCTTCTGAAAAAATCTTAAATTCACTGTTTTGTACTAAGTCGGCAATATCGATTAATATTAAAGGGATGCGACAATCCGGTTTATCGCTACCATAGCGTTGCATTGCCTCTTGATACGTTAAACGTGGGAAAGGCACGGGTAGTGAAATAGCTAAGAGTTCTTTAAACAAACGGGAAATCAAGGTTTCAGTGATTTTTTGGATATCTTCTTCATCACAAAATGACAGCTCCATATCCAGTTGCGTAAACTCAGGTTGGCGATCCGCCCGTAAATCTTCATCTCGAAAACAACGTACTATCTGATAATAGCGATCAAAGCCTGACATCATCAGCAATTGTTTAAATAATTGTGGTGATTGGGGTAAGGCATAAAATGAGCCGGGATGAACACGGCTAGGAACCAAATAGTCACGCGCGCCCTCCGGTGTCGCTTTCGTTAAAATAGGTGTTTCAAGTTCCAAAAAACCTTTTTCCTCCAGAAAACGACGCATAAAACGAGTCACGTGGGTACGAAAAAGAAAACGTGCTTGCATGTCGGGTCTACGTAAATCCAAATAACGGTAACGTAGTGCGACTTCTTCGCTGACAGGAGCATAGTCATCGATAGAAAAGGGTAACGCTAAGGAGGTATTTACAATAGCTAAGCTAGCGACTTGTAGCTCTACTTTTCCAGTAGGTAATTGTTTATTTTCTGTGCCTTCAGGTCGCAAGGATAACTGGCCTTCTACAGCGATAACATATTCATGGCGTAGACGTTCTGCTTGCTTAAAAAGGGCTTCTTGTTCAGGACGAAAGACCAGTTGAAGTAATCCGGTTCGATCGCGCAAATCAACAAAAATAATACCGCCATGGTCACGGCGATGATGAACCCAGCCACAGACGCGTACCGTTTCTGCCGTGAAACTTTCAGTTAATTCCTTACAATAATGTGTTCTTTTCATAGAATGCTTCATTAGAGTGATTAATCCGATTGTTCAGTTTTATCTATTTTTTTCGTAGTCGTCGACTTTTCGCCTTTAGATCCTGTAGATTCCGTGACTTCTTTTTTAACTTCTTTGCTTTTATCCTGTTGTTTTTCCTTAGGTTCTTCGCGTTTACTTTCCGTGCTTGGCTTGGCTTTATCTTTAAAATCTGTCACATACCAACCCGTGCCCTTCAAATGAAAGGCGGGTGCTGAAATTAATTTTTCCAGGGATACTTTGCCGCAGACCGGACAATCGATCAGGGCTTCATCGTTAAAGCGCTGAATAGTCTCAAAATGATGACCACAGACAGTACAATGATACTCATAAATAGGCATAGTGGTTTCTTATTTCCTCTCAAGTAGATGGCTTTGGATCAATGCCCTAATCTCTTAGAAGCAATCAATAGGTGGGTATTTTAATCGAGTGCGTAATATTCTGCCAGCTTTGCCGTAAGAGGAAAGGCATACTTCGTCTCAACTTCCAAACCTAACGACTAGCCGTTAGGTATTGGTATCCTCAGTACGCTACAAAAAAACAGGATTTAACAATTAAGTCATTGATAATTGATAAAAGAAAATATATTGGATTTTCATAGGATAAGAAGTGGTTTGCATGGTCCTGCCAGCAAAAAAAGTCGCATTTACTGTCACTCATGCCGCTTTTTAATTTTTTTAGTATGTCAAGGCTTCTACATTGTCAGATTGTAGCGCTTTCACTTCTGTTTTTCTTTCTTCTGATTTAAAAAAAGAACGAAATATTTGTGAGTGTTCAGACAATGGTTTTTTAGGGAATCTGTAATCTTCAGGATCCTGAGAAGAAATATAAACCCCTCCCTCAGCAACCAAAACGGGAAAACCTTCCCCAAGTAAGAAATTAAGTATGCGGCAAAACACAGATTTCAGTTTCTCAATCAATGGCTTTAGAGGTGTAGTGTTGACTATTTTCTCTCGTATTAATTCATCTATTTTATCGAGTGACACTAGAAAGTCTTCAATCTCTTTTATATTGACTGCTGTAGATTTTTCTGTAGATTTTTCAAAACCATCACTAATATCTTTATAACAACTTTTTAAGTTGTTCAACTCAGATTCATCAGAAACGAGTTCAATATCAACCTTTTTGAATTCAGCTTCTAAGCGAGCAGTAAAACGATTAAACTCTTCAGTAAGAAGAATAGACCATTGCGATAAATTATTTTTCTCAGCCATTGTCACACCTCATTTAGATAGTTTTTAGTATGAACAGTGAGTATATCATATTTTATCGACTTACTCTTTACTCTTTTGAGACTAGGCAAGAAAGACATCTTGATAAAAGAGTACACTACTCATACTATAGACAAGGGTTTTTGTTGTTGCATTTTAGAAAATAAAGTCGCATTCCTTATCACCCCTGCTACTTTTTAATTTTTCTACATGTGCCTGAGGAAAATGTAATACCACTTGATTATTCAGGTAAATTAATTTATGCGCTGTAGCCAACTTTATCTTCCTACACTCAAAGAAGCTCCGGCTGATGCAGAAGTTATGAGTCATCAGCTCATGTTGCGGGCCGGGATGATTCGCAAACTTGCATCGGGTATTTATACGTGGCTTCCTTTAGGCTTACGCGTATTGCGTAAAGTAGAGGCTATCGTTAGAGAAGAAATGAACCGCATTGGGGCACAAGAAATTCTGATGCCAAACCTTCAGCCGGCCGAGTTATGGGAAGAATCACAACGTTGGGAGTCTTATGGGCCTGAATTGCTACGCATTACCGATCGCCATCAACGTCTTTTTTGCTTTGGGCCAACGCACGAGGAAGTGATTACGCACTTGTTACGTAATGAAGTACGTAGTTATAAACAACTCCCTCTTATTTTTTATCAGATACAAACTAAATTTCGCGATGAAATACGGCCACGATTTGGAATCATGAGAGCCAGAGAATTTTTAATGAAAGATGCCTATTCCTTTCATTCTGACAAAAAATCCTTAGCGGAAACCTATAAAGCCATGTACAGAGCTTATGATAAAATCTTCACGCGCTTAGGATTAAAATTTCGTGCGGTACTAGCGGATACTGGAAATATTGGCGGTAGCCAATCACAGGAATTTCAAGTTTTGGCGCAGACAGGGGAAGATAAAATCTTTTATAGTGACAGCAGCCACTATGCCGCTAATGCAGAATTGGCAGAAAGCTTTGTTTCTACCGATAATCGACCTGCCCCTTCTGCCGCTTTAGAAAAAATAGCCACCCCCGGCCAGAAAACAATCAAAGCTGTCAGTGATTATCTAAAGATTGACCCCGCACGTTGTGTGAAATTACTGATTGTTAAAGGTAAAAAACAAGCATTGCTTGGTCTAGTGTTAGGTGGCGATCACGAATTAAATCCTATCAAAATCGCCAAGCTGCCAGAAATTTTACAGCCTCTGCAATTTGCTGAAGAATCGGAAGTCACTTCACTCATTGGTTCCGCGATGGGTTATATCGGCCCTGTTGGCTTACCTATCCCCTTAATTGTTGATAAAGCAGCAAGTCTATTAGCAGATTTTGTTTGTGGCGCGAATGAAAAAGATTTCCATTTTAAGAATGTGAATTGGCAACGCGATTGTCCGATTCCTAAAATAGCGGATTTGCGCCAAGTCGTAGTCGGTGATCGTAGTCCTGATGGGCAAGGACACTTGAAAATGGATAGAGGAATTGAGGTAGGGCATATCTTCCAGCTAGGAAATAAATATAGCCTTGCCATGAAAGCCTGTGTCACCTTAGAAGATGGCAACTTATCACCTTTAGAAATGGGCTGCTATGGGATTGGCGTATCGCGTATCGTCGGTGCCGCGATAGAGCAAAACCATGATGATCATGGCATCATTTGGCCAGTGACAATGTCGCCTTTCCAAATTTCACTGATTCCACTTGCCTATCATCGTTCAGAAAAAATCAAACAATTTACGGATTTACTTTATCAACAACTGAATGATAAAGGCTTTGAAATCTTGCTGGACGATAGGGATGAAAGGCCAGGGTTATTATTTGCCGATAGTGATTTGATAGGGATTCCTCACCGCTTGCTTATCAAAGAAACAGATTTAGAAAAGGGTGTCATTAAATATAAAAATAGAAAAGAAGAAACAGAAGCCTCTATTCCCATCGATAAAGTTTCTGACTTTTTACAGAAAATAATAAACATCGGGTTTGTTGAAAATAGATGACGCATTATTGGTTAATGAAATCAGAACCGACAAGTTTTAGTATTGATGATCTTTCAAAAAGACCTCAGCAAAAAGAACCGTGGGATGGCGTGCGTAATTACCAAGCACGGAATTTTTTAAAGGCCATGGAAGTAGGCGATCTTGCTTTTTTTTATCATTCTAGCTGCCCCAGCCCTGGAATTGTAGGGTTCATGAAAATAGTCAAAAGTGCTTATCCCGATAAAAGCGCATTCGATCTTTCGGATCCTCATTATGATCCGAAAAGTAAAAAGGATAACCCGCGATGGTTTTGTGTGGATGTACAACTTGTAAAAAAATTTAAACACATCATCACCTTAAAAGACTTAAAAAATCAATCTAAGCTGTCTTCCATGCGTTTACTGCAACGAGGCAACCGGCTATCCGTCATGCCGATTGCCTCAGCAGAATGGGAAGTGGTAATGTTGGAATATACCGCTTGTACTTGAAGATGCGAGTCTTTATCAGGTATTATCTGAATAAGAATTTATTTGAGAGAAAATGAGTTTTTCGCTTGGTGATATTGCTGATAGAGGAATTTTTTTGCAGTTTCATTTCTAAGCGCGGAACTCCTACTAACATAGGAAATAATAATTATGAATAATCCTACTAAAAACTCTTACACCACTCCAACAGGGAATACGGGTTACATAGCAACCACGACTAATTTGACTATTTTGAATTTACATGGAAGCTATGACGAAATGGGACAGCAGTATGGAGCGCTGGCTGCCGATCAATTAAAAAAAATTTATAATGATATTGCCAAGATTTATTTTGATGGACTGAATATAAAAACCGCTATCGCTTATGTCTTGAGAACCTATTACGAATGTAAAATTGATAACAGGGAACGTGAAATCCTTAGTGGTATGGCCAAAACATCTGGCTTAACCTACGACCAATTACTTGATTTAGACCTGTTACCGCTATTAATAACTTTATTTGGTGGTAATAGCAAATCTACGGAGAATTCAGACCTTGCTACACTATTGACTGAGTTTGCTAATCATCCTGTGGAGAACTGCTCATTTGCTTCAGTTTGGGGTAATAAATCTCAAGATCATTCAATGTTGGTTGCTAGAAATTTGGACTTACCCAGCAATATTATTAGTTTAGCTGGCTATACCAGTCTAGTGGTTTATCAACCTAATAATGGCGATAATAAAGTGGCTGTGTTTGGATTTATGGGTTCGATCCCTGGATTTAGCTGGGTTAGTAATAAGGGATTATTTGCCGAATATAACGATGGTAGTAAGTCAGTGCCAGGGTACAATGTGCTTCGAGGGTTCATGGGACTTAACATTAATTTCTATGCACTGCTAGGCGCGGAAAATACAACTGAGTTTATTGATTATATCAAATCCCATCCGACATTAATTTCTAATCTTACGGCAATAGTCAGTGGCAGCCAGTCATTCAGTATCGAAAATCCGGCTGAGGGTACACCCACAGTGCTGAGTGGGCAGATGGAAAATGCTAACTTTTTCACTAATCTTTACCGTACCCAGTTCAAAAACGCTAAATTGACTATAGGAAATTGTATAGATAAGGTGAAGGATACACCGTCTTATGCGTGTAGACGTTATCATGTCATTAAGAATTATTTGACTAATAACCAAGTCATCAGTATAGAAGATCTAAAAGTTTTCTTTACTACAGCAATGGACGACAATGGAATCTATCAAACAGGGAAATCCGTTAATTACCCCGTCAATGAAATAACCGTATATAGTCTGCTAGGCAATATAGCAACGGGTAAATACTATTATAGTAATTTTAGTGATAAAACTTCTTGGACAGAAATAGATATTCAACAATTATTTACTAGTTGACCAGGGCCTGTTATCAATTAGCTTGTGTCGCAAAGTCACTCAGTTTATTCACTGGGCATGGGCTTGAAAAACACATGGAAATTAAACATAATGGCAATTATCTTTTAGAAAATAAGCGTCTTAAAGATCCTCCTCCAAAAAATCTAATAACTTAAGGAAAAGAATGTATGTCTATTATGAATTGGCCAGAAACGGAGCGCCCACGTGAAAAACTATTAGCTCAAGGTGCCGCCGCCTTATCAGATGCTGAATTACTCGCTATATTACTTCGTACCGGCGTAAAAGGAAAAACAGCCTTAGATCTCAGCCGCGAATTAATCCTCAAGTTTGGTAGTTTTCGAAAAACTATTGAAGCTAGTCTAGAACAATTCTCAAAAACCCTTGGATTGGGTATTACTAAATATGTTCAGATACAAGCGGCAAAAGAGCTTTCCGTACGTTGTTTAAGGGAAAATATTGAACGGTCTAGCAACGCCATGGAAAATCCTAGGGATGTACAACATTATTTACGCTCAAAACTTCGCTCCTACCCTTATGAAGTCTTTAGTTGCTTATTTCTAGATAACCGGCATCGTTTTATTTCTTTTAAAGAACTATTCCATGGCAGTATCAATGAAGCGAGAATATACCCTAGAGAACTGGTCAGGCAGGTTTATCAAACCAATGCCGCTGCTGTAATTTTAGCCCATAATCATCCCTCGGGTGTAGCAGAACCTAGTGAGGCGGATAAGCGTATTACACAAGAAATAAAATCAATTTTATCGACCATTGATGTACGTTTATTGGATCATATTATCATTGGCGAGGGACAAATGACTTCATTTGCAAGCCAAGGGCTGCTGTAGGAATAGGAAGAGAAGAGTAAATCTTTTGACAGTTCACTACATTTTTGGTATAAAAGCTGCCTTATTGATAAGTTTGAATTTTGGAGGCTTTTTATGGCCAAGGTCTGTCAAATAACGGGTAAAAAACCCATGGTGGGCAATAATGTATCCCACTCTAACCGAAAAACTAAACGTCGTTTTCTGCCTAATCTGCAGGTTCATCGCCTCTGGGTAGCCACTGAAAAGCGTTTTTTAAAATTAAGGATCAGCGCGCATGGCTTGCGTATTATTGAGAAAAAAGGTATTGATAACGTCATCTCTAACTTGCGCAATCGTGGCAAAAAAGTGTAAATAATAAGGAGAACATATGCGTGATAAAATTAAATTAAAGTCAACAGCCAGTGCTTACTATTACACAAGCACTAAAAATAAAAAGTCAAAACCTGAAAAGCTGAAGTTTAAGAAGTATGATCCTATCACACGTAAGCATGAACTTTTCCAAGAAGATAAAATTAAGTAAGCCATTTAATTATAAAAACAATTTTCGAGCTCGTTCAATTTTCCCTGATTTCCTCTGCAGTACAAAAAATAAAAATAGCTCGTCATGGCAAGGCCGAAACGTCAGTGAGGCCGTGGCAATCCAGAAAAAATGAAGCATTTCACTAGATTGCCGCGAGCTTCGCGCTCGCAATGACGAAAAATGCCTTTTAACTCAAGAAGAAGATCCTGTTAAAGGACGCATCAACGGAAATAAAATGACATCACGGATTGACAGCGAATCTGTAAACAACATTGCTAAACGATCAATACCAATACCCTCTCCTGCGGTAGGCGGTAAACCATATTCTAAAGCCGTTATATAATCTTCGTCATAGGGCATTGCCTCATGATCACCTTGTACTTTTGCTAAACCTTGTTCTTTAAAACGACTCGCTTGATCTTCAGGATCATTTAATTCAGAAAATCCGTTCGCTAATTCACGTCCTGCAATATACAGCTCAAATCGATCGGCAATTTTTGGATTTTTATCATTGCGGCGGGCCAATGGCGAAACATCGATAGGATATTCTGTAATAAAAGTAGGCTCTTTTAGTTTTTGTTCTACGGTTTCTTCAAAAAGTGCAAATTGTAATTTTCCTATTGAACCGCTAACAGGAATCTTTAAATCTTCTACAATTTTTTCTAAAAAATTAAGTGTTGTGAGATCCGTTAACGTCCATTGCGGATTAAATTCAAGGATAGCATCTAATACACGCAAACGTCTGAAGGGTTTAGATAAATCGTAGCTTTCACCTTGATAGCGTAATGTTGTACTTCCCAAGATATTTTCAGCTAATTCACGAATCATTTTTTCTGTTACATTCATGAGATCATGATAATCTGCATAGGCTTGATAAAATTCCAGCATGGTAAATTCTGGATTATGCCGTGTTGAAAGGCCTTCATTACGAAAATTACGGTTAATTTCATAAACCTTTTCAATCCCACCAACGACTAAACGTTTTAGGTGCAATTCAGGCGCAACCCGTAGAAATAATTCTAGATCTAAGGCATTGTGATGCGTAGCAAAGGGGCGAGCTAAGGCGCCGCCCGGTAATAAATGCATCATCGGCGTTTCAACTTCGATATAACCTTCTTTATTCAAAAACTGCCGAATACCATTGATTAATTGCGAACGAATTTGAAAGATTTTTCTCGCTTTTTCATTGGTAATCAGATCAAGATAACGTTGTCGATAACGCTGTTCTTTATCTGATTCAGAAAGTCCATGAAATTTATCGGGCAGTGGCCTCAATGATTTACAAAGCAAATAAAGTTTTTCTGCTTTAATCGATAATTGCCGGGTTTTTGTCCTAAATAATACTCCTTCCACACCAACGATATCGCCTAAATCTAAATTTTTTACCTCATCAAACAAAGCAGCAGCTACATTATCTTTTTTGATATAGAGCTGTATTTTTCCCGTCATATCCTGGATATCGATAAAAATCGTTTTACCCATATCCCGTTTTAACATAATCCTACCGGCTAGCGTCACGCGTTTATTTTTTTTGCGCAGTGCCTCCGCATCCTCTTTCTCATAATCCGCAAGCAAATCCCCCGCCAAGCTATCACGAGAAAAATCATTAGGATACGCATTGCCTTTTTTGCGTAATTCCGCCAGTTTTGCTCTACGTTGTTCCAGTAAGTCATCAGAATGGTTCGGTATTACATTTTCTTTTATCATTATCTTATAATCCTGCTTTCAAACTTGCTATCAGAAATAAATTGATATTACCATTTAAAACAGACTGCGTATTCGCAGTTTCAACGCCCGTACGCAGATCCTTAATGCGTGCATCATCTAACACATAGCTACGTATTTGGCTGCCCCAACCAATATCTTGTTTTAGTAATTCTTGACTTTGCTTTTCCGCTGCTCGTTTTCGCTGTTCTAATTCATACAATTTAGCACGTAATTGCTTCATCGCTTGATCACGGTTCTTATGCTGAGAACGATCACTTTGCGATTGTACAACTACCCCGCTGGGGATATGCGTGATTCGCACGGCAGAATCCGTACGGTTAACGTGCTGCCCTCCAGCGCCGCTGGCCCGATAGGTATCAATACGTAAATCAGCGGGATTGATTTGGATATCAATCGTATCATCCACTTCGGGAGAGACAAAAACCGCGGCAAAGGAAGTATGGCGGCGCTTATTGGCATCAAAGGGCGAAAGACGCACTAAACGGTGCACCCCTGTCTCGGTACGTAACCAACCGTAGGCATAGTCCCCTTCAAACTTAAGGGTCGCACTTTTTATACCCGCGACTTCTCCTGGTGACACTTCCATGAGATGGACTTTAGATTTATTTTGCTCCCCCCAACGTAGATACATTCGCAATAACATTTCAGCCCAATCTTGGGCTTCAGTGCCTCCCGAGCCAGCTTGTATTTCCAAATAAGCGGAATGGCTATCTAAGATTCGCGGAAACATACGCTTAAATTCTAAGTTTTCAAGTCGTAACTCAATGTCTTTTATGTCTTGAACAACAGCGTCTAAAAGATCGCCCGCTTCTTCGCTAATCACTAAGCCAAGTAAGTCTGTAGTATCTACTAAGGCTTGTTCTATAGTCTGGAAGCTAACAATAAGTTGGTGGAGTTGAGCGCGCTCTTTACCTAAGATTTGTGCTTTTTCCTGGGTTTTCCAAACAACAGGATTTTGTAATTCTTGTTCTAGCTCTTGCAGCCGTTCTAGCTTGCTAGGATAGTCAAAGATACCTCCGCAGCTCGATACGTCGAGTTTCTAATTCTTTGATCTTTTGAAGTAATGGCGCAGTTTCAAACATGAATTGACTCTAATCCAGCAAAATAGAACCTAAATTAATTTTTTCTGTGTGGAAAACCCGGCAATACTCGCTGCAAATTTCCGTAGTACAACAATTCTGGTTGCTTCTGCTTGCTTACACCATTCCTGCAAAGCCTCTAACAATTCACGCTGAGTTGCTGTGGTACGGCTCCAAATAGCCTGTAGCTTAATCCGATAGTGATACACTAACGCCAGCAACTCATGTTTGTCGATGACATCGGCAAGGTGCTGCTTACCTTCTTCATTTAATAATGACTCGGTACGGATAAGTGATAGCTTAGCGCGTTTTAATAAGGCTTTACTTAGTGTGGTATTCGCCTTTTTTGTTTCTTCTTGTAACACGGGTAATAGCACTTCTTTACTATAACGTGCCATCACATGAAAACGATTCGTAATCAGCGCTGCTAAGGTATCGAGATCGACATGTAATTTACCCGGTGTTTCTTTAAGTTTAGGAGGAATACGTTTAACCTTAGCTAGTTTTACCAACTGAAATAAACGGATATATGCCCAACCTAAATCAAACTCCCAGCGCTTAATCGATAGTTTAGCCGAGGTAGGAAAGGTATGGTGATTATTATGTAGCTCTTCACCACCAATGAAGGCGCCTAGCGGAAGAATATTCCTTGCGGCATCAGGACATTCAAAATTACGATAACCCCAGTAATGACCAATACCATTGACAACACCTGCCGCAAACAAAGGTATCCATAACATTTGCAGGGCCCAAATCGTAATACCTGGAATACCAAACAAGATCAGATCAATAACAAACATGATAACGATACCTAATACACTATGCTTGGTATACAGGTTACGCTCAATCCAATCATTGGGGGTCCCTTGACCATAGCGTTCCAGGGTATCCGCATTTTTAGCCTCTTCACGATAAAGCTCAGCACCTTCAAAAAATACTTTTTTAATCCCTTTGACTTGAGGACTATGTGGGTCATCAATGGTTTCACACTTAGCATGATGTTTGCGGTGAATCGCTACCCACTCTTTGGTTTCCATACCTGTTGTTAACCAAAGCCAAAAACGAAAAAAATGACTGATTGCTGGATGTAAATCTAATGAACGGTGTGCCTGAGAACGATGTAGGTATACCGTCACGCCAATAATCGTGATATGTGTCAGCACTAATAAGGCAATCACGTCGCCCCAAAATGATAAGTTTAATAACCCGAATAACATACAGTAACCTCATTGTATACGCTGAGTCTATTTATGCATTTAAAAATGCATACCCTTTTATTCTTCTCTATACTCTATTAATTTGACAACCTTTTTAACACCTGCTGATTTTCTGGCGATAGATGCTGCCAGATCAGCTTGCTTAGCGCTTGCTATCCCTAGAATAAAGACGACCCCATTTTCAGTAACAATCTTAAAATTATTCGATTTTAGTTCTCTATTCGCAAACATTTTCGTCTTAACCGTAGAGGTAATTCCCACGTCTTTCGCTCGTCTAAAAGCAGTCGTAGGAATACCTAAGGTAATTTCATTAAATACCCGATTAACCTCTGGCGTTTCTTTGGCATATTGTTCTGCCCTACCACGTAATTCTTCATCATAGGCTTCTCCCGTTAATAACACGACCCGGTTATAGCTGACCGCTGAAACATGCGCTTCTGAAGCTAACACTGCGTCATTGGCTAACTTCCTATTGACTTTAAAATTGATTTCTTCATCGTTTTTAATCGCACTTAAAGCGCGCGGGTCGGTAACAAAGCCACCGGTGGTCGCCCCTCCCGCTACAAAGGCACCCGCAAGACAGCCTTGTAGTGCGAACGATAGGACTAAAATAAGAAAAATTTTCTTCATGAACTTATTTAACCTTCCCTAATAAATGGGGGTGCTAATCGTCATAAACGCCGCCCGGGTCAACCAAATTAGCTGACTAGGAAATAAACCTAGAACGAGTAATAGTATAGCATTAATGCTAAGTGCAAGGTAGGCATCTTGTGCTACGCGTAAAGATGGCATTGTGGTCTCTGGCTCCTCAAAATACATGACTTTTACAACATACAGGTAATAGTAAGACCCAATAATAGCAAAAATGATAGCTAAAGTGGCTAACCAAATCTGGTGTGTCAGAATGAGCGCTGATAGTATCCCCATTTTAGCAAAAAACCCGGCAGTAGGAGGAATTCCAGCCATTGAAAACATAATAAGCAACATTAAAAAAGCCAACCATGGGTTACGCGCATTGAGTCCACGTAAGTCATCAATACGCTCTACCTCCTGTCCCGATTGACTGACCACAATCAAAAGCCCAAAAGAGCCGATTGCCATGAGTGCATAGATAAATACATAAAATAAGCTCATCGCGTAGCCAAAAGGACTGCCTGACACTAAACCTAAAAGCGTATATCCAATATGTGCGATAGCCGAATAAGCCAACATACGTTTTAGATTGGTCTGAACGATAGCAACCAGGTTACCTAGGCCAAAAGAACAAATAGCAATAATAGCTAATAAGGGTTGCCACAGGTTATGTAGGCTAGGTAACGCATCGATCAGAAGACGTATTGCCATCGCCATACCAGCCACTTTTGGAGCCGATCCAATAAATAAGGTAACCGGTGTAGGAGCGCCTTGATAAACATCAGGTACCCATAATTGGAAAGGAACGGCTCCTAGTTTAAAAGCAATCCCTGCCACGATAAAAATAAGCCCTATGGATAAGATAATGGGCGACTGCCCACCTTGTAACAAGGCTTGGCTAATCGTTGGAATCATCAAAGAATGCGTAACGCCATACAGTAAAGAAAGTCCATATAAAAATAAACCGGAGGCTAATGCCCCTAAAATAAAATATTTCATCGCAGCTTCAGCACTGTTAGTACATCCCCGTTGCAGAGCGACTAAGGCGTAAAGTGGAAATGATAATAATTCTAACCCTAAGTAAAGGGAGAGTAGACTATTCGCTGAAGTTAAAATCAGCATTCCAAGAATAGAAAACAAACCTAGCAAATAAAATTCACCCGAATGGATAGATCCTTTGCTTTTCACCTCTTGAAATCCTTCGGGCATAGGTTTTTCTTTAATGGCATCGCGCGCATAAATAAAAGCAAAAATACTGAGTATGAGTAAGCTAAGCTTAATAACATACGCTATCGGATCCCAAGTGAACTGTTGATTAAAAATGACTTGCGCCGGCACGGAATGTAAACAAAAAACGAGACATAAGGTAATGAGTAAACTTAATTGTGCAGCAACATAGGTGACTACTCCTTGTTTTTGTTTAACAAAAAGTTCGAGTAGCAGAACGATACAAATCATCCCTAATAAGGCAATCTCAGGAAAGGCAGGAAATTTGAGTAGGGGTGCAAGCATAATCATAGTTTAGTTTGTAAACTCAACTGCAAAATTGAATCGACAGAAGCGTGCATTAGCGTTAATAAGGGCGCCGGATAAACACCGAGAAAAATAATAGCCACGGTTAATAAAATAAAAACAATTTTTTCAAAACCATGAATATCGTCGCTGCTAGCGATTAAAGGATTGCTTATTTCGCCAAAAAATATCCGTTTATACATATATAACGTGTAAGTCGCACTGAGAATTAATGTACTGGCTGCAATCACGGTGATCCAAAAACTGGCTTGCATCGCACTCATAATAATCATGAACTCACCGACAAAACCGGAAGTACCAGGCAAACCGACATTAGACATAGCAAATAACATGAAAAAGGCAGCTAATAAGGGCATAGTTAAGGCAAGTCCGCCATAATCTTTAATGAGACGACTATGGAAACGATACGCTAACATACCTACGGCTAAAAACATGGCGCCGGAACTAAAGGCATGTGAAACCATCTGCACCATAGCGCCTTCTAAACTCATATACGCCATTAAGGTGTTGTGGCTGTGCTTCATAATGGCAAACAACATAAAGCAACCGAGTACGACAAAACCCATATGCGCAATCGAAGAATAAGCAATCAATCGCTTCATATCGACTTGCGCTAAGGCGATGATGCCAATGTACACAATGGCAATCAAGGCCAAGGCTATCATTACACCATCTAAGAGACGACTGGCATCAGGAACAATCGGCAAACTAAAACGCAAGAAACCATAACCGCCTAGCTTTAACATTAAAGCCGCTAGTACGACCGAACCGCCCGCAGGTGCTTCGGTATGCGCATCCGGAAGCCATGTATGGAAAGGCCACATCGGAATCTTGACAGCAAAGGCAATTAAGAAAGCGAGAAAGATCCATATCTGCTCTGGCATGGTTAGTTTCAATGGATAAAAGCTAGAAATATAAAAGTCATGGCCAGGATTGTGCATGCCTAAATAAAGCAAGGCGATCAACATCAAGGCGGATCCAAAAAATGTGTAGATGAAAAACTTAATCGATGCATAGGAACGGTTTGTACTCCCCCAAACACCGATACTGAGATACATCGGTATCAGCATGGCTTCCCAGAAAACATAAAATAAAATGGAATCCGTTGCTGCAAATGTCCCTACCATCAAGCCTTGCATGAGCAAAAAAGCCGCCATATATTGTGCAACACGCAGTTGCACACTGCGCCAAGCCGCTAAAATAACCAGCAAGGTAGTAAAAACGCTTAATAAAATGAGTGGTAAAGAAATACCATCAACGCCTAAGGCATAGTTGACGTTAAAAGCAGTAATCCAGGGAACATTTTCTTGAAATTGTAGACTACTCAATTGAGGATTAAATCCTAAATAAAGCGGTATACAGAGTGCAATACTGAGCAATGAAGTTATTAATGCAACAATCCGTGCACGCTGAGGATAGGCGTCGCCGCGGACGGCGATAGCCAAAAATGCCCCGACAATAGGTAACCAAATAAGCAAGCTCAACAAATAGCTTTTTAATAAAATGCTTAGATGAGAAATTAACGTTAACATTCTATAGACTAATTTGAGTTATAAGGAAAAAATCAGTAAAAAAATAACAATACCCAGCACCATGATCCAAGCATATTCATAGAGATAACCTGATTGTAAGTGTCGAAAGGTACTAGAAAGCCAACTGATGCGCCTTGCCGATCCATCGACTATTCGCTTATCTAATACATTAGCATCGGCTCTAAAAAAAAAATTGGCTAAACGACGTCCGCCATTGGCAAATACGGTTTGATAAAGTTCATCAAAACCATATTTACGAACTAATATCTGATAAAACCAAGAAAAACGTTTTTGCATCCTATTGGGAAATGCAGGAAAACGACTATAACACAGCCATGCAAGCACAATTCCTAATAATGCAAAAATCAATGCCAAATTATTAATAAGGAAGGTTTTTATCGGTGAAAACGTCGCTGCAAGCGACACAAAATCTCTGTGCTGGGGTAATACAAAAAGGACAGGACTTAGAAATCCCTGTGGATTTAAAAATGCGCCAGAAAGTAAATAGCCCGCTAACAGTGAAGGAATCGCTAACGCGATTAATGAGAAAGTCACGACAGCAGGAGATTCACGTAGATGTTTTCTTTGTTCTGTGCTAAATCGTTCTTTACTAAAAAATACCAAGAAAAAAGCACGGAAGATATAAAATGCCGTTACCAATGCACCTATCAATACACAATAATAAGCGTAGTGTGCTGCCGGTAAATGCGATGAATATACTGCTTCGATAATGGCATCTTTTGAGTAAAATCCAGCAAAAGGCGGTACCGCTGCTAACGCCAGTGCCCCTATCAAAAAAGTGATAGTGGTGATAGGGAGAAACTTCCCTAAGCCACCCATTTTTCGCATATCTTGTTCATGATGCAGTGCAATAATCACCGAGCCCGCGGCTAAAAATAATAATGCCTTAAAAAAAGCATGTGTCACTAAATGAAAAATACCTGCCGCATAAGCCGAAGCCCCTAATGCTACCATCATATAACCGAGCTGCGAGAGCGTGGAATACGCAATCACCCGTTTGATATCATTCTGAACGATGGCGATAAGTCCCATAAACAAGGCGGTTGATGCGCCAAGCACCAAAATAATGTTTAACACGGTGGGGGAATATTCATAGAGCGGCGAAAGACGTGCCACTAAATAAACCCCAGCAGTCACCATGGTGGCGGCATGGATTAATGCCGAAATAGGGGTTGGACCTTCCATGGATTCAGGTAACCAAACATGTAAAGGCATTTGTGCCGATTTCCCCATCGCGCCGATAAATAATAAGAAACAAATTAAGGTAATCACGGAACACTGTGTGCCTGGAAAAATACTTACTGTGGTTTGTTTTAATTGTGAGGCATGATGAAAAACTTGCAGATAATCTAAACTACCAAAATTATTAAACAATAAGGCAATACCCAGTAAAAAACCAAAATCACCGACTCGATTGACGATAAAAGCCTTTAAGCTACCGGCATTAGCCGATTCCCGTTTGAACCAAAATCCAATTAACAAATAAGAAATCAAGCCTACCGCTTCCCAACCAAAATAAAGCTGTAGAAAGTTATTTGCACTCACTAACATTAGCATCGCGAAGGTAAATGCAGACATATAACTAAAAAAGCGCTTATAGCCCGGATCACCTGCCATATAGGCAATACTGTAGATATGCACGATCAAGGAAACAAAGGTAACGATCACAAACATCACCAATGTCAATGGATCGATTAAAAAACCGATGTTAAAGCGAAACTTACCACTTAAATCCCAAAGATAAAGATTGGAATCATAATAAGCACTACCGTGTAGAAAGAAGAATTGATAGGCAAAATAAAGCGATAAAATAAAGGAAAGTGCAACACCCAGGATAGTCACACGATGTGCCAGACGACAACTAACGGCTTTACCCCCTAAACCCGCTATTAATGCGCCAAGCAGTGGAAATAAAACCAATCCTATTATTACTATCTGATGTTTCATGATCACCCTAACCTTTTAAGCGATTCAAGGCATCGACTTCAATACTATGCCGGGTACGAAATAAAACGATTAAAATAGCTAAACCGATAGCCGCCTCTACGGCGGCAACCGCTAAAATAAAAAACACAAAAATCTGGCCTGCTATATCATGAAAATAATGCGAAAATGCAATGAAATTCATATTAACGGCTAATAATAATAACTCAACACACATCAATAGAATAAGAATATTTTTTCGATTAATAACGAGCCCTAACAAGCCTAAGCTAAAGACAATAGCAGCGAGTATTAAATAATAGTTCATTGGAATCATGTTTTTTTATTCGGCTGCATTTTAATAATGCGAAGCCTATCCTCCCTTTTTACGGAAAATTGTTTTTCAGGGGGTATTGCCTTATTCAAGCGTTTTTCTTTTGTATTCAACGCTATCGTTGCAATAATAGCCACCAATAATAAAATACCGACGATTTCAAAAGGATAGGCATACTGCGTGTAAAGAATATCACCTAAGACTTGCGTATTACTTGTGTCAACGATGGCTGCGTTTACCGCTAGCGGCGCAGAACTAGGGAATAGTGCATAAATAAGTATACCTAACAATACAGCCACACTAATGAATGCATAAGGAAGATAGGAGACAAAACCACGCTGTTTTTCAGTCACATCGATATTTAAGGTCATGATGACAAATAAAAACAGCGTCATCACCGCCCCGACATAGACTAAGATGAGTATTAACCCAAGGAATTCAGCTTCTAATAAAATCCATAAGACAGAGGCTGCAAAAAAAGCTAATACTAAAAATAAAGCACTTCGTATTGGATTACGCGCAATAACCGTCATAAACGCCGCGACGATTAACAGCAACGCGAATACAAAAAAAACACAGTGTTGAATCGAAATTACCATAAACAAACGCGTAAAATGTTATTGTACAATATCAAACGTACCGACAAAGTTCCATCATGGCGAGCTCACGAAGTGAGCGTGGCCATCCAGTTACAGACGCCTTCTTCTCATGATCTAACCTGGTTTCTGGATTGCCGCGCGCTTTCAGCGCTCGCAATGACAAAAATCAACGGAAAGAGGCATCCTCTTGCCTTTCCTCCGCTATCTGTTTCTCATAACGATCACCGATAGCTAACAGTTTTTCTTTCGTCATAATCTGTTCGCCACGATTTTCAAAATGATAGTGCGGAATATTTGTTTCTACAATCGCATCGACAGGACAAGACTCTTCACAAAAGCCACAATAAATACATTTAAAAAGATCAATTTCATAAAGTGTTGTTCTACGTGAACCATCATCGCGTGGTTCCGCTTCAATCGTAATCGCCAACGCAGGACAAACTGCCTCGCATAGTTTACAAGCAATACAACGCTCCTCGCCGTTAGGATAACGACGTAAGGCATGTAAGCCACGAAATCTAACGGAACGCGGGGTCTCTTCTTCAGGAAATTGAATAGTTACTTTTTTCGTAAAAAAGTGCCTACCGGTAACACCAAGCCCTTTAAAAAGTTCCCATAGTGTAAAGGTTTTTAGAATAGCTAACACTTTTTTCAATATGTTCATGAACTAAACCAAGGTGCGACTTTATATTGTACCGCGAATGCTACGACGGCAATCCAAAACAAGGTAACAGGAATCAAAACCTTCCATCCCAAACGCATTAATTGATCGTAACGGTAACGTGGAAAGGTAGCCCGTGACCAAATAAATAGCCATAAAAAGCTAGCCATTTTTAAAAATAACCAGATAATACCAGGAACCCATAAAAATGCCTTATCTAAAAACGGAATCCCTTGAAAAGGAGATAACCAACCCCCTAAAAATAGCAAGGAAGCAATCGCCGCGATTAAGATCATATTCATATATTCGGCGAGAAAAAATAAAGCAAAGGTAACGCCAGAATATTCTACGTGAAAACCGGCAACGATCTCGGACTCCCCTTCCGCTAAATCAAAGGGTGCACGATTGGTTTCGGCAATACCAGAAATCCAATACGTCACAAACAAGGGTAACAGTGGCAAGAAATACCAATGCCAAAACCCACCGTGTTGTTTCATCACAATATCGTGCAGACTCATACTCCCTGCAGCCAATAAAATACCGACAAAGGTAAATCCCATTGCAATCTCATAAGAAATTGTTTGTGCTGCTGCACGTAATGAACCCAATAATGCATATTTTGAATTCGTCGCCCAACCCGCGATGAGAATCCCGTAAACACCTAAGGAAGTGATAGCAAAAAGATAGAGAACACCGGCATTAATTTGTGTTAAGGCAACACCTTCGCTGAAGGGTATCACTGCCCAGGCCGCTAGCGCTGGCGCAATGGTAATAATCGGCGCGACAACAAACAAATAACGATTGGAAGCAGAAGGAACAATGATCTCTTTTGACAACAACTTAACGACATCGGCAATCGGTTGCAGAAACCCCAATGGCCCTACCCGATTAGGCCCAATACGGGATTGCATATAACCAATCCCTTTACGCTCGATAAACGTTAGATAGGCAACAGCGATTAATAACGGGATGGTAATGACAATGATCTTAATAATGATCCAAATCAACAAAAGTAAATCATTCAGCATGGATTTCTACCGCTCCAAATGATTCGCCTAAGGTAGCTGTCTCTTCGCATCCTGCGGGAATCCATACACATTCCTTGGGGAGCCGTTCATCAATGAATACCGTTAAACGTGCACTTCCCTCACCTTGTTTAATCTGCACCACTTGATTTTCTTTAAGCTGTAATGCCACTGCCAAAGCAGAATTCATGCCAACGCCAACCCTATCATTACTCGCCGATCCTTGCAGTGCCCGCGAACGACGAACAAGGCCGTCACCCCAGTAAATTGGCCATTCAGTCAGTCGCGTAATGTTAGCGGATGATTTCTGTTTTATAAGCGTTAGCTTGGGTAAAGAGGCTTTTATGGCTACCGTTTTTTCTTTTTTGAAGCGTGACATCAGTTCATCACGAATAACGTCATGACTTGCACTAGTAAAATCAGGTAATTCAAATAAATTTCCCAGGGTTTGTAAGATCTCCCAAGCTGGCTTCGCTTGACCCAAAGAGGGAATGGCAGCAGTAAACGCTTGCCAATCGCCAGCCACATTAATAAAAGAGCCCGCCGTTTCTGCAAAGCTACTCATGGGTAATATGACATTAGCCTGTTCTAATAAGGATTTTGATGTAAAGCTTGATAAGGCCACTATCCAATCCGCTTGGCGCAATGCCTGAGTCACTTGAATCGGATTAGCACAATCTAAAGGAGGCTCAATATTGACTAACAAATAGGCCTTTAACCCCGCATTAAACATCTCATGCGCCGCTAAACCTGGTTCTGAAACCGCGATACCGCCCGGTAATCGATGTGGAATCGCACCCGACAACCAAGCCCCGGCACTGTTAGCCCCTTCGGTTAAATAAATACACTGCGCGCCACTTTGTTCAGCAATCCATTGGCTTAATTGTCGAATCAAGGAGGCTTGCGGGTGATTATGTGCGATAGCCCCTAAAATAATGATTGATTTTTTACTTTTCAATAATGTAGCAAGCTTCTTCTGTTGCTCACTCACATGAATATCCACTCGCGGCAAAGAGGGTAACGCCTCGGTCAAGGCTAATGCTTTAGCCAAACCCGCTAAAACAAATACCCATTCATGGGGAGCCGTAATAATTTTTTCCTCTTGCTGAAAAGGAAACTCAAGGTCGAAACAGTTGATGCTCGCTATTTTCTTGCCCGCTAACTGCGCTTTACGTAGACGATTTGACGCTAAGGGTTGTTCGCGTCGAATATTCGAGCCAATTAATAAAATAAATTCTTGTTGTTCCAGTTCTGGCAGCGGTATCCCTGGAGGATAAAGTGCCATATCGTCTTGGTCATCAGTATCGGTTTGATGCAGACGATGATCAATGTTCTGACTGCCTAAACTGCGCCACAATTTTTGTAGAAGATAATACTCTTCTGTTGTGCTGCTAGGTGACACTAAGGCACCCATGGATTGCGGACCCTCTTTTTGCAGCACTTTTTTAAATCCATTGACGACTTTTTCTAAGGCGGTTTCCCAGTCAACAACAAACCACTGGCCATTTTCTTTGATATGGGGTTTTGTCAGCCGATCCTCGCTATGAATACCCAAATAACTATAGCGATCTCTATCCGATAGCCAGGTTTCATTAATCGCTTCATTTTCTCGTGGGACTGTACGCATCACTTGTTCGCGGCGCACATGCAAGTAAATATGTGAACCTAAACAATCATGCGGTGCAATGGAAGGATACTGTTGTAATTCCCAAGCACGCGCCGTAAAACGAAAGGGTTTTGATGTCAGTGCCCCGACAGGACAAAGATCAATCATGTTGCCAGACAGTTCAGATGCGACACTATGCTCAATATAGGTACCAATCTGTAAATCTTCGCCGCGATTTAATGTGCCTAATTCTTTTATACCGGCGACTTCCTGGCCAAAACGCACACAGCGCGTGCATTGAATACAGCGTGTCATCTCTGTTGAGATTAATGACCCTAAATTATCGTCTTTAACAGAGCGTTTTCCTTCGCTAAAACGCGAAAGTGATTGGCCATAGCCCAAAGAAAGATCTTGTAACTCACACTCACCCCCTTGATCACAGATAGGACAATCTAAAGGATGGTTAATTAATAAAAATTCCATGACGGAACGCTGTGCTTCTTTGGCTTTGGAAGAAGCGGTAAATACTTTCATGCCCGCCGTAACCGGTGTTGCACAGGCTGGCAAAGGCTTACCCGATTTTTCAACTTCCACTAAACACATGCGGCAATTCGCCGCAATAGAAAGCTTTTTATGATAGCAAAAGCGCGGAATATAAATACCAACTTGATCCGCCGCTTCAATAATGGTGGTATTTTGTGCTACCTGTAATGGACGACCATCTATTTCAATGTCTATCATCGTTTCACTTTTACCTCTCTCCCCATCGTTTTAGTTTTCATGCAACGAGCGCTGGGTGGCACGGGAAACCACTTTCTTTTCTGGCGTAAGCCAACAAAAAAAGTGTTTCTCAGTGACAGGACCCGGCGCGCTCTAGTCAATAAAAAACTAACATTCATGCGAATCATCTACCGGGCAACGCTTATGTTCAATATGCTCAATAAAATCATTGCGGAAATGTTTAATAAAACTTTGTACCGGCATGGCGGCGGCATCTCCTAATGCACAAATCGTATGACCCATAATTTTACCGGCGACACTATCGAGTAAATCCAGATCTTCTAAGCGCCCTTGGCCATGCTCAATACGATGCAATACGCGCCACATCCAACCGGTTCCTTCGCGACAGGGTGTGCATTGACCACAGGATTCTTCCTTATAAAAATACGCAATGCGCGTTAAGATCTTTACCATGCAAGTGGTGTCATCCATCACGATCACCGCACCAGAGCCCAACATAGATCCTGCTTTGCTAATCGAATCATAATCCATATCCGTATGTAACATGGTTTCAGCAGGAAGCACTGGCATAGAAGATCCGCCAGGAATCACCGCTTTTAATTTTCTACCCTTTTTTACGCCGCCGGCTAAGGCTAATAAATCGTTAAAGGGTATCCCTAGAGGGACTTCATAATTCCCCGGTTTGTTGACATGGCCCGTGACACTAAATAATTTGCAACCCCCGTTATTCGGTTTTCCTAATTCCAAAAACCATTGACCGCCTTTTTGTAATAGGATGGGAATAGAGGCTAAGGTTTCAGTATTGTTAATCGTAGTGGGCCGACCATATAAGCCATAGTTAGCCGGAAAAGGCGGTTTGAAACGAGGAAAGCCTTTTTTACCTTCTAAGGATTCCATTAACGCCGTTTCTTCACCACAGATATACGCACCAGCACCGATATGGTTATAAAGCTGGAAGTCAAAACCGGAACCAAAAATATTTTTTCCTAGAAAACCAGCGCTATAGGCCTCTTGGAGAGCTGTTTCACAACGATCAAAAGGCTCATGGTATTCACCACGAATATAATGATAAGCGACGGTCGCGCCCATGGTGTAGCCGGCGATGATCATGCCTTCAATAAGCTGGTGTGGATTATAACGCATGATATCTCTATCCTTGCAGGTACCTGGCTCACCTTCGTCGGAATTGCAAATCACATATTTCTGTCCTGGTGCGCTACGTGAAATAAAACTCCATTTTAAACCCGTAGGAAACCCAGCGCCGCCTCTACCCCGTAGACACGATGTTTTTAGTTCAGCGATGATTTGTTCGGGAGGCGTCTTTTCGCGCAATATCTTTTCCAAGACCTCGTAGCCACCGACGCTTCGGTAATTGTCTAGACTCCACGGTTTCTCAAAATGTAAGGTACGAAAACAAATATCATTGGCCATCTAGCGTATCCAAGATTTTATCGATTTTTTTTGGTGTTAAATCTTCGTAATAACGTTGCCCAATATGAATAACCGGCGCATTTGCACAAGCGCCTAAGCATTCAACTTCTTTTAACGTAAATTGGCCGTCAGCGGTAGTTTCACCAAAATTAATCTGTAAACGATTTTTTAAATGCTTAACAATTTTATCACAGCCGCTGAGCATACAAGAGATATTGGTACAAACCCCAATTTTATGACGTCCTACTGGTTTGAGCTCATACAGAGAATAAAAGGTAGCGACTTCATAAGCCGTCACACGAGACATGTGTAAATAATCCGCCACTGCGTCAATCAACGCTTGTGATAAATAACCTTGATTATGTTCTTGCGCTAAGGTCAGTGCAGATAATACGGCCGATTGCCGTCGTTCTGGCGGGTATTTTTCTGCCCATTTTTCAATTTTTGCTTTTAGTGCCGCCGGCAAAATATCATGGTTGTTTATCGTTTTTTTCATCGATCGATTTCACCAAATACGATGTCAAGACTAGAAAGTATGGCAACCAAGTCGGCTATCATATGTCCCGAGACTAGTTCATTCAAAGCGGCTAAATGTGGAAACCCTGCGGCGCGTATTTTGACACGATAGGGTTTATTAGCGCCATCGGAAACCATATAGATGCCAAACTCACCTTTGGGATGTTCAATAGCAGCATAGGCTTCGCCGGCAGGTACACAATAGCCTTCACTAAATAATTTAAAATGATGGATTAATGATTCCATATCGCTTTTCATCGCGACACGATTGGGTGGAACAATTTTATGGTCATCAATCATCACTGGACCTGGATTATGCGCTAGCCATGCAATACATTGTTTAATGAGCCGCGTAGATTGACGCATCTCTTCCATTCGTACGAGATAACGATCATAACAGTCACCTGTACGGCCCACAGGAACATCAAAATCAAGCGCATCATAGACTTCATAAGGTTGTTTTTTTCGTAAATCCCACGCCACGCCCGATCCACGCAAGATGGGACCCGTACAACCTAACTGTAATGCCCTTTCCGGTGATAATACGCCAATACCCACCGTACGTTGTTTCCAAATTCGGTTATCCGTTAATAAGGTTTCATAATCGTCGATCAAGGCAGGAAAACGCGTGGTAAAATCTTCAATGAAATCTAATAATCCTCCTTCACGATTGGCATTCATGTCGCGGACTTCTTTTTCATTATGCCATTGCGAAGGTTTATATTGTGGCATTTTATTGGGTAAATCACGGTAAACACCACCGGGTCGATAATAGGTCGCATGCATACGCGAACCGGATACTGCTTCATAACAATCGATTAAATCTTCGCGTTCCCGAAAGCAATATAAAAATACCGTCATGGCGCCGATATCTAAGGCATGGGCACCTAACCATAACAAATGATTGAGGAGTCGTGTGATTTCATCAAACATGACGCGAATATATTGCGCACGCTTTGGCGGACTCACGCCTAGCAATTTTTCAATCGCTAAGACATACGCATGCTCATTACACATCATAGAAACATAGTCCAAACGATCCATGTAACCAATGCTTTGATTATAGGGCTTTGACTCTGCTAACTTTTCGGTTGCACGGTGTAATAAACCAATATGGGGATCGGCAGATTGTATAACTTCGCCGTCTAATTCCAAAATCAAACGTAATACACCGTGAGCGGCGGGATGCTGCGGACCAAAATTCAAGGTATAATTACGGATCTCAGGCATCTTTTGGTCTCTTGGGCGTTACTGTAGGGAGTTCATTCGGTATCTTACGAATGGTTTTTGCTACGAGGGTGCGCGGTGGTATGGACACGGGTTGATAGATGACACGTCCTTCATTCGCATCATAACGAACCTCCACATGACCGCTTAAGGGAAAATCTTTACGAAAAGGATGACCTGCAAAACCATAATCCGTCAATAAACGTCGCAGATCAGGATGACCTTCAAACACAACCCCATACAAATCAAATGCTTCGCGTTCATACCAATTCGCAGCCGGCCAAATAGCGTTGACAGAAGGAACCCGTGGCGGCTCTCCTTCTGCAAAAACACGCAGACGACAACGATGATTATGTGTTATCGACAACAAGTGATACACCACGCCAAAGCGTGGCTTATTCCAAGCAATAGGATGTTCTTGGCGACTGCTATCCACACCCCGTTCAAAACCCGTTAAGGTAGAACGCTCTGTTACCCATTCACTGATGCCGTAATCCTGATAATCGACAACACAAACATCCAGCAATAATTCAAAAATAAAAATGGATTCATCTCTTAAGGCGATACAGACTTCCTGCAACTTTTCTCGGGGTATTTCTAGCGTTATTTCGCCAAGCGAAACCGTTAACTCCTGAATAAGATCGGTAAAACGATCCCGAATCGATTGAATCAGCACATTACGATTTTCAGTCATGCTTAGTTACGCTCAATAACATGTGTTTTGTTTATTTTATTTTGTAACTGGATAACCCCATAGACTAAGGCTTCTGCCGTAGGCGGACAACCGGGAACATAGACATCCACCGGAACAATCCGATCACAACCGCGGACTACAGAATAAGAGTAGTGATAATATCCTCCTCCATTAGCACAAGAGCCCATGGAAATAACCCAGCGGGGTTCTGCCATTTGATCATAGACCTTACGTAATGCCGGCGCCATTTTATTGCATAAGGTTCCAGCAACGATCATGACATCAGACTGTCTTGGGCTGGGCCGAAATACCACACCAAAACGGTCTAGATCATAGCGCGCTGCCGCGGAATGCATCATTTCCACGGCACAACACGCTAAACCAAATGACATAGGCCATAAGGATCCACTGCGTGCCCAAGCCAACAGTTTATCCAGCGATGTCGTGACAAAACCTTGTTGTTGTAATAAGGATTCTACTCCCATTCTAAGGCACCTTTTTTCCACTCATAAATAAAACCAATCAATAAAAGTCCGATAAAAACTCCCATCGCTACCAAGCCAGGCAGACCGATATGCCGCAAAGAAACAGCCCAAGGAAATAAAAAAGCGGTTTCTAAATCAAAAATAATAAATAAAATGGCAACCAAATAATAACGGATATCAAAAGGTAAACGTGCGTCACTAACGCCAGGGAATCCGCATTCATACGGAGATAATTTAGCCGCATCCGGTCGGTTAGGGGCCGTCAATCGACTAATAGATAAAGCAGACACCCCAACAAAGAGGCCAAAGAGAATAAAAATAAGAATGGGAAAATAATGCTGCAACATGGTCTTTTAGCAATCCCGGTTAATTGCCCGCCAGTATACAACCTTCACGTATTAGAATTCTATACTTGCTAATAGAAAATCTAACAGCATTATCCGTTCAATTGGTTTCTCCCCGACACAGGTTGCACACTAGTCTCTGTAGTGTTACCAAGAAAAAATTGATTGGAATTATTCCATAATGTTCCTGCAAATCGATTTTTTGGTAGTAGATGACTTATTCCTCCTGCAGCGGCTTGTTTCTGACCCAAGCACTGGTCGTTAGCCACCTTTTTCCCTGAGTCTTTTCTACGAGAAGATGTAGTACTAGTCGATTTAGGCACTGCTGGT
The DNA here is from genome assembly GCA_040384585.1 of Pseudomonadota bacterium. Taxonomy (GTDB): domain Bacteria; phylum Pseudomonadota; class Gammaproteobacteria; order Diplorickettsiales; family Diplorickettsiaceae; genus JAZKJD01. The sequence goes on from JAZKJD010000002.1 coordinate 129,139, forward strand.
CCAAAGAAGAGATCTTGTATAACGTCTATTTCTTTTTCCAGATAAGCATTGAATTTCTTCTTATGCTCCTCAGAAAACTTTTCTGATCCTTGAATAGTCACTTTCAAAATAGCTGAAAGTTCTACTATAGATTTATTTATCAGAACTTTGCTAAGCTTTTGTATTAAAGCCGTAGATTCCACCTTAATGTTTGAATAAGATATCCCAGCGCTTTGTGCACAAAGCCTAATTCTTTCCTCAAATTCCGTAACGATTTCACCCGCAGCAACCCCGGCTAAAACATTCGATAATCTGCTGTCTTCTATTATTCCTATTCCTTTTGCTGCTAATACGGGATTCGGTTTCCCTGTTATATAGTATTGAAGTAAATGAAGAAGAAGCAGAGAACCATTTCCATCAACTTGTGATACATAGGGCGATAGCACAGAAGAGTATGCAGTTTCAAAGAAATTTCCGAGCATAGACCAGACACCCTCTTCCTGCTGGGTTGATTCGGGTGTTGCTATAAAATCGGCTGCCTTATTAGCCTCCTGCCCTAGCCTTTCTGCTGACTCCTGAACCGGCAATGTATCTTTTCCAGTATCCGAAATAGGATCCGCAACATATTCTTCGCCTTCATCGTATTCAGTTTCAACCGTAACCCCATCATCATCGTCATCAGCTTTTGATGGCCAAAAGGAACTAAAACTATCGATGCCCGCTTTTATCATACCTTTAGCGGTGTTAATTGCGTCAATTAGAAAAAACGTGCTTTGCGTAGCCGCACTTGTTACCGACGGGGGTTGTCCATTACTATTCTCTAGCTCTCGTGGAGGACGATTCCGACGTTTTTTTTCCTTGACCAAAGGAGACGGAGGCTTCTTATTCTCTTCGTTCCTTAATGACACATTCTGATACATCATGACAGGAGGTTTTCTATTCTCATCATCTAGTGATGATAGACTTCGTAGTCGAGTTATCAACTCTGACGCTTCCTTGAGTGGATCTATTGCCTCTAAGGTAAGCGTGGTCGTGTTGACACGAGAAACTTCCATTTTATTTTTAAAACGAATGGCTTGCCTTTCTGGATCAGAAAAAAAATCTTCTAACTGGAGATCGACACGTGCTCTATGCCTCGGTGTACCTAACTGAGAGTGATTCGGTAACTGAAGATCTATCTTTAAATAAGGAGAAATTGACTGAACATCGGGATATTGTTTAGTAAGCGTGATACCCGTTACATTTAATGCCGTCAGGTCAATGATATCGGATGGTTTGTAGTGCTTTAGGATAAGAAGCGGCTGATTACCCGTAGCGGACACTCGCTTGTAAAGCTCAACACTTAACGGCTGCAGGCTGTAGACTGTTGCTCCGAATTCTTTGGCTGACACCTGAATGCTGGGCGCAGCGTATTCGGCGGATGGCTCTTGCGAATTAAAATTAATATCGACCGAAGTGGAATATTGTCCCGTAATGATAACTTGTCTGTGTGGTGACCCAGTCTGAGGATCCTGTTGATCCAGCTGCACGTGAGTCAGAGGAATCCCAAAGGGAGAATTGTCAGCAATAGTTTGAGCCAAATGAGTCAAGTTATTCGAGGTCCTATAGAGGGGAGGATCCTCACACGTTATCGCTTTCATCGTCGCGACGAGATCACTGTTTAGGGTCGGGTCTGATATATTATTCAACTGATATAAGCTATCCTCAGTCCGCTCATCCCAGGTTTTTTTTCGGATAAAGACGGTACCACAGACCCCTGGAATCCAAGACGGGTTTAAATGGAGTACGAATACTAACTGAGTAAAATTATCGATCGTTACTACGGGCTCTGTACGGCCTCTCACAACACGCTCTATATGATACGCTGCGCCACTATCACTCCCCCCCGTTTGCCTTATCCGGAGTTGACGGCCGTCAACCGCCTCTTCTAACCTTAGGATATCCACAGTGCGTTTACGTACTTCGGCGATTGAAGATTTACTATCAAATTGCATTCGAATAGTTGCATTAATGCAGTCGGGCGAGACAATGAGCAGCGTCTCTTTATGGCTTCTCCAATGCTCATCTTCTCGGTTTACCCGTCGCACTTCCCTATCATTCTCCTTACAAGAATTCGAGTTACGTGTTTCTATCACGTTCTTTCCAGTAGTAGCATGGGGTCCTGTATCGACATAACGTGTGCTACAGGCCGTTGTAATATATTGTTTGGCCTGGGAGGTAGAGATGAAACGCGCCACAGGTCCTCCTTTTACGCTTATGTACCAAGTGTAAGCAGTAGTATCCCTGCCAGTACCTTCTATGCGCCCCTCAAAATACTCTAGATCCGTATCGTCCTGCTGCGGGAGTACAACCCTCATGGAGCCCATATCATTGGCAATCATCACAATAGCATTCCCTTCCCCCTGTTTGCCTGGATGAAGCACTGCCCCATCGGAGAAGCCACTCACTGCCTCAATTCGAAACACCGTATCGTGCTGCTCAGATCCCCACCATTCTATACCTGGGCGCGCTGGAACCTTCATAACAGCGGAATAGGAAGGCATCGCCCAATAGCGATTAGGCGCTGATAGGTACATAACCGTTGTGGCTGTGTGTTGTCGTCCGTGAACAGCTAATATATAAGGACTACTCGATGCTTTATTGAGCACGTAGTCGATTAAAAATCCTTTCTCGTCATGCTCCTGTTCCTCTGTATACTTCACCAGCTTTGTTTCTACAGCACATTGATACTCTACTCCCTCATTACAGCTAAATTTTGCACCCTTAAACTCGTCCTCACACGTTCTCTCACCACCCAGCAGCTCCGAACAAACAATTGTGCGACCGGTTATCTGCCTCTTATCAGGATACGTTACCGTAAGATCAGCCGCATCAGGGGGACTAGGAGGATCACACTCTTGCGAATAGTCTACAGGCTTCTTAGGAATGGATACCATTCGGATCCCCTCATCCTCATACTCTTTGCGACTCAACACTGGGACATGTTTTGCACGGCCCTTGGCATAGCCTTCTAGCACATAAACTTTTTCCCCATCGAACGTAGTATGGTAATGAGGCGGTGGGCTCTTAGTACGCTTCTCGTAGCGCTCAGCTAAACGATAGAGGGTTCCATCATCCTCTTCTTGATCGAGATAGGGCTCAAAACTAAAGGATGTATAACGCCGCTCATAAGGACAAGAATAAGAGTATACTCTCCGGGGCCAGTCACCTGGCTCTCCTTTTTGTAGAGGTTCCTGCTTGGGTACCAGCTTTCTATTCTCTACTGTGACTGTGTTAGTATATTCCAGTTGTATAACATCCGCATAACTGACGACTGCAGCTAGGTCTGAATAAGTTCTCAATTGATATGCCATGGTTTCTTTTAGTTGATCGACTAAGGGTCTAACTTGTCCTGCAAGCGTATAGTCTTTCGAGCCCTTTGCCGTATATTCTTCTCCTCGCTTAATGGGAACCTTTATACCAAAAACACGCCTAATCTCATCGAATATGTTGGATCTGAAAGTCAAAACCCGTAACAAGACTATATTATCAATGACTAATTCATACTTTTCATAATCGGAAAGAGGGAAGGTTTTTTCTAAGTGATTGATATAGGTGACGTACGCATCGATCTCAATGCCTGTTGTAATCGCGGTATCTATAACCGAAAACAAAAAATTTGCCTTCGACAAGAACTTTGTACCCATGTTAATGAACAGTTTTGCCGCTGCGCCCGCACTGGCCAACTTCGCCGGTAGTGCGATGCCGTAACGGGCCGCCAGTTTTATTGCCGTGCTAGTGTAACTAAACCCCATACCTAGCAATTTCACCGAGTTACTCGTGATAAAATAAATATCTAGAATATCTCCCTTACCCTCCGCTAGCTTGTTGAACCTATCCTCGATATCTTTTGCTAAAACATACGCAACGCCTCCTGATATCGCACGATTATTGATGATCCGCATCGCTCCCTTTCCAGAGAAACGTAATCCTTCTCTCAAATCATTCATATCATCGAGAAAGCCGGCAACTACACAGATATCCAGTAAGTCGAGTCGGGAAGCCCGACGAAATATAGAGAGGTCAGACGAGGATAAGCCATAACTGGACAGCAAGAGGCTAGCACCTCTCATAATGCCTAGTTTCCCCTTGCTTTTTCCAGTTGCTTTGGCCGCTTCCACTTTACGTGAATCATAGGGAATATTGGCTTTTTTTAATTCTGCTTCTAAGCGAGTGATACCCTCATCATAGGGCAATAACTGATCGAATCGTTCATCGCTCATCAATTTATCGAGTATCTCGCTAACTTCAGAGCGTTTGCTTTCGTCTACTTGCCGTAACAGCGCATGCCGCTCCTGAATCAGCACCTGTTCAGCCTGCAGTGCCTTCTCACCCACCGCTTCAAGGTATTGTTTCCCAGCTAACAAAGTTATTTTTTGTTTTATTTTCCTTAAGTGTAAACGAACAGGCCGACGTTCTTTCTTCGGCAAACTAGCCACGATAGTGTTTAGATCCACTTGGTAACCGTTTACCTGCAGATACCAGTGTATCTTCCCCTTCATTGTGTCCAAGCGCTGCGTAATTGGATAGACACGACCCTCTTGGGTTCTGAAGTCTAATGATAAGAACTCACCCTGCGACGTTGTACGTAAGACATAATGCTTAGGATTCCTTATATCGGCTGTACGCCAGCTCATCAGCGTGTTCAGACGACCTTGAGTATCTTTAACCCGGATAGAAAGTTTCCCTTTAACCCTCAACAGCTGTGAACGAGGAATCGTCAGCAACTCCCGTTGATACGCCTCACTTTCACGTGCCAGCACCTCTGCTTTTTCCTCATCATTTAAATAGGTTTCTAATTCCTTCAAGCGTAAACGAGAAATAGCACTCGATTCCATACGCAGTCGCTTAATCCTAGCTTTTAGTGCCTCCACACTACGACTAGCAGTGTGTTGATCGCCTCCATGCTGAGTTTCGATATGCTGCTTGTGAGTTGAAAGCATCGCTTGAATAGCACGTACACTTCCACGATGGATCTGTTGCTGTGTCTCCTCTGAAATGCCCAACGCTAATCCTTGATCTTGCATAATAGCACTGAGTCGCAAGCGCGCTGATACCGCCAAAAATACCTTAGGTGCCATGTACGCTTCTTGGACCAGATTCTCTATCTTTCCATTCCGCTTATTGTTTCGAGTAATCTGTTTATTCAATTGTTTAGACACCTGAAACAAAGGTTTCTTTGCTAGATATTCATTCCCCAAATTTTTCCTCAATTTTCTATGCAGAGAATGTAATAAGGTTTGATCTTGCAGCAGTTTTTCGGGTGTATTCTCTAGAATTTTCCGTAACACAGGATTTTCTACGAGGGCCGACGCATAAACTAACTGATCAATCTTCAGACACTCCTCCAAGGCCTTGACCTCCTGCGAAGAGAGGTCGACTCTCTCTTTCAAGATCGGTAGTAGTTTTTCATTGATCTCCTGATAATAGTTATTCGCCTGATTCACCGCCGTTATTTGCCGCACAATTTGTTGAATTTTTTGGCGCGTCTCCGGTCTCTCGGCCGTCTCAGTCAACTGCATAGCTTCGGCATCTGCTTGCGTTAAGCACTTTAGCGCTGCCCAGGTTTTCTTTGCGACAAGGTCTTTAAATGCAGGCGATAGTTTTTTCTCTTTACCTGCGTAGAGCGAGGAGTCGAGTCGAACTAATTGATCGAGATACTGCTGTGGAGTATGTAGTAGACTCTGCTGATGCCGTAAACGAAACACCCATTTGCTTTCCTGTTCTATTCGCTGAGTAAGCTGAGAGGTGATCGTGATAAAATCCTCTAAGCTGCGCTTATTGGCATGGTTCTGGTTCCAGGCAACAGCCTCTGAACGTATCTCGCTCAGCAACTTCTGGCTTTTTGCGTTAGCGATGAATTTTTCAGGATGATTCTGCAACTCGGAATCTAGCAAGACAAGCACTATATGATTAGGATAAACGCGCAACAGCGTCGAAACGGTTTCACTCAAGACAATAATCTCGCCCATTTCTTTACTAACGGGATCCCCTAATTGGTCGACGGCTACCAAACAGGATACGCTTTGTGCCATGTGCTGAACGATCTCAATGGCCTTAACAAGAGTGGTTGTTCCTTTCTTTTCCTTCTCCCAACCCTCTTTTCGCTCATCCTTCAATTGTTCTTGATACTCTTTTAATTGTTTCTTATCAATCCGACTCTGATCAAACTGATCGAAGTCTACCTCAATCCCTGTCTCATCCCCCAACAGCGAACAATCCACTGCCCGTTTCGAGCGACCTCCCGATCCTCCTGACTGGCACCCATTAGAGCTTAGATGCTCACTGGCACGTTTTAGCGGTCCCCTCCTGCTCTTAGCAGCCGCCGCCGCTTCTAAACGTGCTCTCAAAGGACCTGACCATTCCGCTTTCTGCCCTTTTAGTAAATCCATCACACCATCAGCACGAGGATCAGCTCCCTTTTCCAATAGTAAATTTAGTATCGGCGCTTCTGCCTCATTTTTTTTAACCATATTCTCTACCGCATAATACAGCGCTGTCTTTCCATCAAGTCCTTGGGCATTGATATTATAATTAATATTCTTCTTATCAAAATGATTCAATAAATACCTTATGTATCCAATATTTTTATGTTTAGCGTATACTCGCAGTTGTATTTCAGCTAAACGAGTGGTTTCTTTCCTATCAGCGTCCATAAATTCTTCCTTACCGTCAAACGGACGCTTGTTATCATTATCGTAAATCAGAACACTAGGATCGGCTCCCTTTAATAGTAATAGCTCCACCATATGAAAAGGATCTGCATTCTCCACCGCATAATGCAGTGCTGTCCTGCCATGAAGTCCTTGAGCATTGATATCAAAAGCGATCCGATTTTTGGAAAAATCCTCAAGTAAATTATCTACCTCTTCAATTTTTCTATATTTAGCCAAGAATCGAAGAAGTTCTTCAAAAAAACGAGAGCTTGAGTGACTATTAGCCTTTTTCAATTCGTCTATAAACTCTTTCTTATTCACCTCTCTCAATTTTCCTATAAATTCTTCCCAACTAACCATTAGAAATTCAGGATAAGCCCTAATGATATATTCTGCTTGCTTATCCGTTAGCAGATTAAAATAATCAATAAAGCTTATTAACCGTTGGGATGAACTGGTTTCTCCAGTCGATAGAATACGAAACAATACTGAATCATCAGTAAAGGGGAGTGAAAAAAGTGGTTTTAGCAACTTCACACCGTCCGTAGCATCCAGACATTGTGTTAAATCGTTTCGATTCTGGATTAATAGATCCAGAGTCTCTATCGTTTCCAGCTTCTCTATTGCCTGCTTTAATTCTTCGATACCTCCCTCTTCTTTTAACAGTTTCAGAAACAAGTGCCGCTCTGGTACCCCCATAATAGGCACATCAACCCACGTCAAACCGATATCAGAAGGAACAATTCTATATCGAGGACCCGTCAATTTGGCTAAAAATTTAACTAAAAATTGATCATCGCTAAGGACTTGTGGATTACGCCGCGCAAAAGGACTGTCAAGTTTAGCTAAACGATTCCCCTTGTTGATATCTATTCCAAAATATCCACTATTCAGCAAACGTTCGGCAATAGTTAGTTTGGCGGCATCATAATCTGACTTTATGATCTTCCCATCGTCATCATCAACATCGAATATCTCATAAGAATTATAGTTTTTATCAACACCTAACTGATCTAGCCTGTTTTGCAATTCTAATGTTAATCTACGCTCTGCGGCTGTTAATTCATCTTTTAATCTAGACACTTCATCTTTTAATCCATCCTCTTCAGCTTTTACTATCTCCTTTTCAATTTTTAATCTAGTTTGTTCATGGATATCCATCTCTGCCTGAAGTTTCATACTAATAAATTCAGCGACATTATTAGCGGTTATTGCACTCAGAATAGACCTAAAAAATTCATTCAAGATAGCATCTCTACTACTTCGTGCACCTATAGCTATTGGTAAGCTATCGATCGTTCTATCATAAGGTTCTTGGAATATATCTTCTCTCGATAAAAAAGTAAGACCGAGATAATCGGCCGCCTTATTTTCTAAATAAGCAATGCCATGAATTTGATTCCCAGGAATTGTTTCTTGTTGAAATGTTGTGCGAATTTCTGAAATACTTCTTTGAGTTACTGCTTGAACGCTTGTGTGGATTGCACTTTGCAATTTATTTACGAATGCATTTATATCTGATTCTAGATTTCCATTTGGCATATTTATTACCGCCGTATCGGCGACTGCTGTAACCGCCTTCCGAACGACTTCCTTAACTAGTATCTCAATACTAATTGAAGATCCCTCTGCAATTATTCTTTCAATTTTTGCTGTAGTTTCTTTCACCTGTAATACTGCCGCTGCAGCTACTACTTGAAGTAGTTCTGGATTTTTTGAGGTAAGTACTTGTTTTATTGCAAGATTCTCCGGTCTCTGATCTTCCGTTCCTTCTACTTCTAAAAGCATCAATTTAACTTCTTCTTCGATTACTTTTCTTACTGCTTCCCACGTTACTGCAGAATCTACCAGAGATGCTTTATATAATGTCTGTGAGTGGAAGAGAAGCCAGAGGATCTCGTTAGAGAGAATACGACCCGTCTCATCAGGATTTCGTGCAGCCCCTTCTACAAGTCGTTTAACAAAATCTCTCGCTAGTTGATTCGGAAAAAAATTACCCGCACTTTTGATACCATCAGCGATATGGGCTAAATTTGTGGTACATCCATCTGCACAAACCAGCAATTCACCTTCACCCTTAAATAAATTAGTCATTCTAGCTTTAAGGAAGTTAACTAACAAAGGATTGTCTAGTGCAACGGTAATGATTTCAATGCTTCTTTTCCCTGCACCGTACATTAAATTACGATGGTCAGCATAAAAATTAGTGTTTGTATCATCGAATAAGAGAGGTCTAAACGCTTCGAGCTGTATTTTAGCTGCTTCTTTTAGCTCAGGTAACTGTTTCTCTATCCATTCTTGCCACAATTTTAGGCAGTGATCTACTTGGCCTTGAAAGTTAGAATCAGCTTTCAGCTTATCCAATTTTTTTCTTGTATCGGCTATTTCTTCATTAGTTTGATATTCATAGTATTTCGGCTCTCCTAGCGTTTTATCCAAATACATCTTTTTTATTTTATCGTCTATCTCTCTATCGATATCAGCCGCTTTGTCAGATTCCTGAAAGCGTAAAAATTGATTAGATATCATAGGTCCCAATGCTATAGCCCACTTGGGATACCCAAGATTGCCTACACGCTCATGTATCATCTGTTTGTCTTGATCAGACAAAGCAGCTGCAGTCATAATTTCGTCAAAATCGATCTGATTATCCGATAGCGCTATGTAGTAGTGAGTCGTTGGACCATCTACTTTAGGGATAAGGGTATATTTTTCACCTCCCGCCGCTGTAACTATTATCGTTGACCTCTCAGAATCAAAAACATAATTGCTTAGTTTTTTTAGATGGCGACTATCACCGATCCTATGTTTTTTTATTTTTCCTTTCGCATCTTTAGTGTCAACAAGAATCTCTCCATTTTTTTCCTTTTCTAGCGTATACGTCTCCGCTCCTCGCTTCTTTCGAGGTCGGCTACCGCTCGCTTCGCCATTCAGTCGCTTATTATTTGACAGCACTCCCTCATCCCGTCTAAACAACGCATTGAATTTTTTTAGCAGCGCAATATCTCCAGCTTTTGCTAACCCTATCGCTAATTCTATTGGGCTTCTACCTGCTCCGTCGGCCACATAAGGATCGGCACCTTCTTGCAACAATAATTCTATTATCGGGTCACACTCTGCTGATTTCTTTTCTATTGCTCTCTCTACGGCATAAAGTAATGCTGACTTACCCTCTATGCCTTGAGCATCCACATTAATATGGACATTTTCTTTTTTAACGCGCTCTAATACCGAGCTTACTCCTTCTGAATTTCCCTGCTGGGAAAAAACTTGTAGCCGTGTCTCATAATGCATCGTTTTGCTTAGTTGTTCATCAGCGTCGCTACGCATGTTGTCAGCCTCCGATAACTTATGTTCTTTAGACATTAGAAGCTCCTTTAGATTTAATTTGTTATTATCTTCTTCAATAAGAATTCTGAATGTTTAATCACGAACATGATATTGATATAGCTAATATATTACAATAAATATAGTTAATAGCTTATTGATAATAATATAAATATAATTACCACTATGATAGTTGTAAAATCTATTGCTATGGAAAATAAGAAACTTTTTTAAAAACTTCTTTCTGTTTATCATGAAGTATTACGTAAATAAATTAGCGTTTGCATTTTTTTCACTCATAGGTTTAGCATAGTGCCTATGCAAGTGCACCGGACTTTTGCCACCCAATACCTCATACAAAACGAGCGCAGTATATTGTTGCTTATGGTTCACTGATGCAAACAAAATCGAAAGAAGAAACAGATAGGAGCAGTGGGAAAAATAACCCGATAAGAGTCGATCACTATCAGCGTGGATGGTTTGCTAAAGGAACATCCGTAGGGTTTAGCACAACCTATCTGGCTGTCAGAAAAAATACAAGCACTTATTTTAATGGCACAATTTTTCGCTTAGCAAGCGCTGATTCTACGCCATTCTCAACTTTTCATGGTTTGAGTAATAACTCAAACTGAAGAGGGGAGTTGCCCTTTTGTTTATTAATAAACACGGCTACTGTATGTGCCAAGACCTTTCTTGCAATACGATTAGTGAGATACCAACGTTTACGTGCTCGTACTCTCTCAATATTAAAACGCTCGGTTAATTGAGCGATGACGGTCTCAACAAGACGTCGCGTTGATTTTAGCCAGCTAACAAATTTCTCACTGCGCGTTTCTTTCATGTTAGACCGTGTAGCGGTCTGTAAATTAATGTGTGCAAACTGACGCAGTTCATTTTGATAATCAGCGCCAATTAATCCCTTATCTGCAATTAACATTCCCCGAACGTCATGAATCAAGTCCCATAAGGAATGTCTTTCGTCAATATTCGCTGCAGTGGCTGTGATTGCAGTGATGACACCCTCTGAATTAATCAATATATCCTTTAAATCCATAGTATTTCTCTCCTTTTGAAGCGCAATAGCCATAAGCCGCTTCACCTGAAAATAGACGGTTACCCCGCGCCCTTTTAACGTGACACGTCGACATCGGAAATCCATCTGACAAGTGTAGTGAATCAGAAAAAGCTCCTATCCGTTTTGCCAATGTTTTTTGTATGTGTTGGGTTATTGCCCATAAATTGGCAGCGTGTTTCGCGTAATTTGCACGTGAGCCAAGCCTAGGAAACCAATCCCGCCAATGGTTTCAAAAATATTCCCAGGCGCCCTTATCCGTATCAATTCCTAAAAATTCGGCTATTATTTCCATGCTAATCATTTCGCTATCCGATAACCCTGGCTGAAAACCTCGTTGACGTAACTTTTTTTGACCTCCCACATTTTTTAATAATTCATCTACCAAACAATACACACTAATGATAAATTCTTCTATAGACATGGCTTCTTCTCTTGTACTTTTTGTTTCGGAAAATCAAAATTACAATAAGATGTCCATGTCTTTCAATTTAATTTAATAGTTGAGAATGGCGTTGATTCTATAAAAAAGTATGATAAACGAGAAAAATACTACTGCCGTGTCGCCGTGCCGACTGCATATATCCAACCACTGAATTGCCAAGTATTACCACAAGGCGAATTCTGGATTTATGAGGTACGGCCAGAATTTATAGCGCAACCTTCTGCACGCTATCCTATCGTAGAATCCTATGTCGATATTTTTTTAGCGGGTTGTTTAGAAATTGAAGAAAAATTTCACTTAAAAAACTTTGCAGCAAGCTGTATTGATACTACAAGTGATTGCTCTCTATGAGAGTTTTCAGCTAGATAGGCTTATGCAAAGAGTGAATGAAGAAGAATTTAGCGAGTTATGGTTATCCCAACTAATGGGTATCATACCCTGTTTGTACCTCACAATCCTTATGTCTTCCATTAATAAGCGCTTGTTAAGATTTTTTATTTCCCCCGTCGCACTTGGAGTTTTATTAGCAAGTGCAGTCACTTACGAACTATCTTTCCGATGTGTCCGACCCATAACAGCTTATCTCTTATATGGCCTGGGTCAGAGGCTAGGAGAAGATTTCTCTATAACTTTGAACTGCATAACTAAAAAAATAGTTTCAACCCTCTGCAATGCTAATCAGGAGTATGATCCGGTTGAAACAGAGAATAGTACCCGCAGAAATCCCAATCAAAAACTAAGCATTTGTACAGCAATCGGTCAAGCTTTAAATAGAATAACTTTTGCGAAATTCTCACGAGCGCTTAGCAATAGTCCAATCCCATGTTGCAGATTTTTTAGCCGTTCTAATAACGCTTTACCGCCTGCTACAGTCACCCACCAAGAGGAGCTTTCTTTATCCACTGTTCCCACCACTAGCTAGCAACACAGAAGTCATATTTTTTCGTGAATAGAGAGCTACTATTAGTTAGCGGAGCCTGCGTATGATTGTGCACCATGGCTGTTATCCAGCATTGCTTCGTTTTCTACGTTTGTAGGATCATTTTTATTCTTAGCACAGCGCCGCCCAATAAAGAATCCTGCTCCAGCAGCTAATAGTGAACTTATAAAAGACACAACACCCGTAGCGATATCGCGTCTAAGCATTTCTTGTTTGCTAAAACAGATTGCTTCCTGCGTGCAGGATGGTGCTTGGATCTTTCTGTTCGTTATGTTTTCTTTTTGTGATTCAAGAAAATTCTCCTCAGCCTCAGCCTCATGTATAATTGACCATATTTTCTCTATTGTTTTTCCGGGGAGATAAATATTTACTACAGACGGATTAGTAGTAGAAGAACAGTGCGTTTTTTCTTTATGGAGTTTATTTAGATAACGAGATAATTCTTTTATAACATAAGGAAAAACACCTTGTACAGCTGACTCTTTTTGGCTTAGATTCTTAACTAGAGTCTCAACGTCTTTTTTTATTTTTTGTGCCGAAAATATCTCATCCTGCATATTTCCTAGGACACGAGCTTTTTCTCCAAGTTTGGAACAGGGAGATTGGCTATTCTGAAAATCTCGAATTCCCATAAGAAACCTACCTTGTGTTGCTTCTCTGTATTGTTTCCCAATCTCACCCTCATAAGATGACAGGGAATCCTGAACAATGCCCACCAGCTTACACGGGTATTTATTTCCTGGGAGAGTTTCTAGATCTTTTAGAAATTCGTCTTTCTTACAATCTAATTTATTGTATAGTGCCTCCTCTTCTTCAAGGACAGGCTTCAAAAAAGCTTTTGTCGCCTTAGCGAACTCATTATGTATGTCTCTATTCTTAAAATCTATCATTAGGTTCTTTAAAGCTTTTACAAAACCTAGTCTATTCCTAATAGATTCATTTGTTTCTTTTTTGCAGTCAAAAATGCTCTCTGTAGTCTCATCTACTTCTTTGCAATAAAATCCATTCACAGGTAATTCTTTGTATATACATCCCTGCAGCGTGTTTGCTTGATCTGGCAGTGTAGTTGAATTTTGTGCTATTAAGCCCTTGTTCTGCTGTAGTAAAGTCGTCACATTAGGCGATAATATTGATGCAATAGTAAGCACACTTTCTGCTGTTGAAGACGATGGGGTGGGAAATACTGGATTAAGCCTATTTTCCAACTTTGCTCGAACGCTGGCGATTTCTTCAGTTATATTAGTTAGTTCAGTTCCTCCCAACTGTCTTAGCGCTTCTTTTTCTTTGTTTACTCTTCTTTTTCTTTTCACAGGGATCTCCAAAATTTAATTTTTTTATATGAAAGGTCTAGTTTCGATGTTAGCGAAAGCGCTACTAATGATACTTAAGAAGGTGATCGCCTGAATTGCGCTAAACGCTGGCGTCGCGCCAACGCCAATTCAATTAAGTGCGTCAAAAGTTGCTGATAAGAAATGCCAGATGACTCCCATAACTTTGGGTACATGCTAATTTTAGTAAATCCCGGGATAGTATTCAGCTCGTTAAAGTAGATTTTTTGTGATTGTTTTTCGATAAAAAAGTCAATCCTAGCCATCCCTGAACAATCTAAGCAGTTAAATATTTTAATGGCTAGCGCCTTTAATTGTTCTAATTGACCTTCTTGTAGTGTGGCCGGAATAATCAATTCGGCGCCTTTAGGATCCAAATATTTTGCTTCATAAGAATAAAATTCATGGCTAGGTATAATCTCACCGACGCTGCTCACTAAAGACTCAGCACCCCATTGCAGATTTTCTAATACCGCCATTTCAATTTCTCGGATTTCGAATGCATGCTCGAGCAATACCTTAGTACCATAAGTAAAAGCCAACTCGATAGCATCGGCCAAATTATCAGATTTTTTTACTTTAGTAATACCCAAACTTGAACCCGCATTCGCCGGTTTGACAAAAAGTGGGTACGGTATTTTTTGCTCAATATTTTGTATCAGCGCCGCTTTTTTAACCGACCAAAGACCCGAGTTTACGCTTAAAAAAGGCACGACCGGAATCTCCGCTGCATTGGCTAAGCGTTTAGCCACAACCTTGTCCATACCAATAGCCGATCCTAATACATCGGCACCCACATAAGCCAAACCTACTATTTCCAATAAACCCTGTATTGTGCCATCTTCACCAAAAGTACCGTGTAACACAGGAAAAACGACATCAGGGCAATTTTTTTTATGATAGGTTAGTTCTGCTAAACTATTCAAATGCTCAGCATTTTTAGTTTTTAATACGATCCTGTCATTTACATATAAGTGCTGATTCTCATTGATAAAACAACGTCCTTCTTTATCGATACCGACAGGGATAACCGTGAATTTATTTTTATCTAAATTTTTAATCACTGCGGCGGCAGAAAGTAAAGAAACTTCATGTTCTGCTGAACAGCCACCATAGAGAACGGCTACTTTGATTTTTGTGTTTTCTTTTAAAGGCATGAACAATACTCACTAAGTGGTGATCAGTACTTATTTATATACTATCCGTATAAATTAGCTTAACCTCTATTTTTTTACAAAAATATCTGCTGGAAGAAAATAAAAATTTTTTCAAAGAAAACCCCGAAAACCCCCGGGCGAAGGTAATCGAACGGGGGTTGTGAATAAAGGAGCCTGGCG
>JAZKJD010000003.1:0-12879 GCA_040384585.1 Pseudomonadota bacterium
TACCGCTCGCTGTGAATTCGAAAAGTTCGCATCTTCAAGTACGAGCGGTATATACTATTATTTAAGATAATAGTTTGATTTAAAGACTAAAATAATAATATATGCGAATTTTATTTTGTAATTTCCATGAAGGTCATGGTGGCGGTCAGGATACCTATCTTCTGAGCTTGATTAAAGCACTACACAGTCATCATACCGTTGCTTTGGCCAGTCCAACAACTTCCCGACTGTATTTAACCCTGAAGAAAGAGATCCCCTGTTTTGGAATCAACTATAAAGCGATTCTCCGACAATGGCGATTGCTCAAACCACTGCTCGCCTTTAAACAATGGATTGAAAAACAACGCTTCGATATTATTCATATTAATGGTTCTGCTGATCATCGAACTATCCTACTCATTTATCCTTTTTTAAAACACCGCCCTAAATTGGTATTAACCAAACACAATGCCTTGTGCATCAAATGGGGTGCCCTACTGAGAATGCGTTATTTTACGGATGCCATCATTGCCGTCAGTCAATCGACTAAGCAACATCTCCTAAAAGCAGACGTAAAAAACTCACTGATTCGAACGATCCCCAATGGCCTAGACACGAATTTTTATCACCCTGTATTACTCAAACAAAAATTCGCATTACGCAAACGTTATGCCTTGAACGCGGATGATTTTATTTTTGTTTCCAATGCCGGCACCGCACACTGTAAAAATTGGCAATCACTGATTGCTGCAATAGCTGCACTCCCCTCTGAATTAAAAAACAAAATTAAGGTTATCATTGCCGGTAAACTTCCTTCTCCTCAGGAACAAGCAGAAAGTGTAAAAGACTTTGGATTACGGGATCATCTCCTATTTCCTGGACTCCTTGACGATACGAGAGACATGATGAGGCTGGGCGATGTGGGTTTCGTGTTATCGAACACGCAAGAAACCATTTCTTTTGCTTGCCGAGAGATGATGGCAATGGGACTTCCCGTTATTGTATCGAATTACGGAGGACTGCCTGAAAATATCACGGATAATGTTGACGGATGGATCGTGCCTGTTAATGACATACCCGCACTAACGCGCTGTATAACGACTATAGTAACACAAAAGGATTTAACTCCGATGGCCCAACAGGCAAGAGAAAAAGCAGTAAAACACTTTGATAAAAACGAATTTATTAATGCAACACTTACGCTTTATCAAGATTTAGTAAGCGCTTAACTTCTATCAGATCACTCATGGGATATTTTATTCCTGCGATGAGCTGATAGGCTTCATGACCTTTACCTGCCACAAGAATCACATCCTCTGTATCCGCCTTTTGGATGGCATAGCGAATCGCAAGCCGTCTATCCTGTTCAATATAAACGGGTTTATTCCCTGATAACCCCTGTTGAATATCTTGGATAATTTGCTCAGGATCCTCAAAACGTGGATTATCATTCGTTAGGACAATATAGTCGGCATATTGCTCCACGACTTTGGCCATCAATGCGCGTTTTCCTCTATCTCTATCCCCACCACAACCCAATACGCAATACAGACTACCCCCGTGATGAACACGTAAGGCCGCTAACACTTGCCGCAAAGCATCCGGTGTATGTGCATAGTCTATAACAACCCGTGCGTGATGTGGCGCATGAAATGCCTGTAGTCGCCCTGTTACACCTTGTATCCCTGAAATAACCCTAGCAATATCAGATAAAGAAAAATGTAATAATTTCAATACGGTAGCAACAAGCAATAAATTACTGAGATTGAATGTCCCTATTAAATAGGGATTTTCAATTGTGATATCCCCCCATGGAGTCGTCACTTCAGCGTGTAAACCCTGGCTATGACATTCATAACGTTTTACTGTCACATGAGGGATATGCGCTAGCGCAGGTTTTGGCTTGGTAATGGAATACGCTGTCATGGGTAATTGACCTGCTAACTCGCTAAGCCAAGCTTGGCCATAAGGATCATCGGCATTTAATACTGCTTGATGTACGCCTGGCAAAGCAAAAAAAGAACGTTTAGCTTGTGCGTAATTCTCCATACTTCCATGATAGTCGAGATGATCACGCGTTAGATTGGTAAATGCAGCGATATAAAATTCCGTACCCTGTAAACGTTGCTGCGCTAAACGATGTGAAGAGACTTCCATAAATATCGTTTTCGCATTCTGTGCTAGCATTTCAGCTAATAATTGTTGTAGTTCAATCGCATCGGGCGTTGTTAACAACCCTGGTTTTACATGCTCGTATAAACCATTCCCTAACGTGCCAATAACACCACAGGGCTGATGAAGTTGCTGCAAACACTGCGCTAAAAAATGTGTACAAGATGTTTTCCCATTCGTCCCCGTAATCCCAATAACCGGAATATGCTGACTGGGATGTCCATAAAATCTAGCGGCAATTAGTCCTAAATAGGCAGACAAATTTGCAATAGCAATAATGGGGATATTCGATGACGGATGTATCAATTGTCCATTCGCTTCAAACAACACAGCAGCGGCACCTTTTTCAAGCACTTCACTTATAAAATCTCTTCCATCCCATTGACGTCCAGGATACGCAAAAAATAAATCGCCGGGTTTAAGCTGACGGCTATCTTGGCAAAGCCCGGTAATAATAGGATCGTAAGCGCACCCTACCTTGTTGTTATCGATACCGACCAATAGTTGATGTAAATACAGGCTCATGGTATGTACTACTTTACAAGCTGTGCACAGTACAAAAAGTCGCATTCACTGGCACCCCTGCTGTTTTTAACTTTTGTACTGTGCACAGTTTTGCAACAAAAAAATAGTCTTGATTCAATCCTGAAAAGTCTTTATTATAAATAGTAATCATTCTCATTAAAAATGTATGGCTGCTAAAATGATCCCTTTAACTCAGTTACGTGCAGGACAATCCGCCATTGTACAGGGATTTAGTCCAGACATAGACCCCCACTGCCGAAAACTTTTACAATACCTTGGAATTAGTCGACGAACCCCTATCACACTCATTCGGCTAGCGCCCTTTGGAGATCCTCTGCAGATACAGGTATTAGGCAGTCAATTCAGCTTACGCGCTAAGGAAGCCTGTCACATTTATGTGGAATATTCAAACAAACTAAACCAAGCAAGGCAAGGATATGAAGAAGAAAAAGATCATTGCGATAGCGGGTAACCCCAACTGTGGCAAAACGGTTATCTTCAATGCACTCACTGGCAATCGTCAAAGAATAGGCAACTGGTCAGGTGTTACGGTTGAAAAAAAAAGTGGTTATTTCACGCTAGGCGATCAATCCTATGAAATCGTCGATCTGCCGGGCACCTATTCCCTCAGCGTCATTTCCGATAATAGCGGAATCGATGAATGTATTGCTTGTGATTATCTTATATCGAATCAGCCCGATTGTGTCATCAATGTCATTAATGCCAGTAATCTAGAGCGTCAACTCTATTTGACAACACAATTATTGGAAATGCACATTCCTGTCATTATTGCACTCAATATGATGGATATTGCAAAACGTCGTGGCATTAACATCGACATCAAGCAACTGAGTCAATCCTTAGGCTGCCCTATTGTTCCTTTAACCGCAATCCGTGGCAAAGGGTTTACTGAATTACATCAAGTGTTATCACAAGCGCCCTACACATCACCCGTCCCCCATTATGCCTTTCCGCCTTCACTTCAAGCCACCTGGGAATCGCTAACTCAACGTATAGACTCAAATAAAAGCTTACCTGCCAGCTGGCTAGCACTCCGTTTATTAGAAGATGATCGATTAGTTAAAAACTATACGACAGCAGAAGAACAAATCCATGCAAAATCGCTACGTGATGAACTCAGTCGGCAACTCGATGAAGAACTTGATCTTCTCATCGCAGATGCACGCTATCGCTGGATACAATCAATACTCAAACAAAGTGTAAGTGCACAAACGAATCACAAAACATTGACCTCTACATTAGATCGCTTCATTCTCAATCGTTGGCTAGGCATTCCTATTTTCCTATTGGTGATGTACGCGCTGTTTTTATTTGCGATCAATGTCGGTGGTGCATTCCAAGACTTTTTCGACATAGGCAGTACCGCCATTTTTATTCATGGAACAATTACGCTATTGCATTCATTCCATCTACCGGCTTGGTTGATTGCATTAATAGCTAACGGATTGGGCAAAGGGATCAATACCACGATTAGTTTTATCCCGGTGATTGGCGCCATGTTTTTATTCCTATCCTTATTAGAGGATTCCGGCTATATGGCACGTGCCGCCTTTGTTATCGATAAGCTAATGGCCACGATTGGCTTACCAGGAAAGGCCTTTGTACCCTTAATCGTAGGTTTTGGCTGTAATGTCCCTACCGTCATGGCGACCCGAACCTTAGCATCCCCTCGTGATCGTATCTTAACCATCATGATGGCGCCTTTTATGTCCTGCGGTGCACGCCTTACCGTATATACTCTATTTGTCGCTGCTTTTTTCCCACAGGGAGGCGCACTTATTATTTTTTCTCTGTATATAATAGGCATTATTACTGCGATTTTAACTGCTTTTTTACTCGGTTCAACCACATTAAAATCAGAAAGCACACCGATGATTTTAGAATTACCGGCTTATCATTGGCCACATTGGCGCACCATCCTACTCAATACCTGGCAACGTCTTAAATTATTTTTAATCAAAGCCGGCCGATTTATTATCCCTGTCTGTATACTCATTGGTTTTTTAAATGCTGTCAGTATTCATGGCAAACTTATTTCGGGAGAAGCCAATCAGGGATCTTTGTTATCCAGTATCGGAAAAACAGTAACACCTCTTTTTTATCCCATGGGTGTTCAAAAAGATAATTGGCCAGCAACGGTTGGTTTAGCGAGTGGTTTACTGGCCAAAGAAGTTGTTGTCGGAACACTCAATACCTTGTATTCACAAGTTGGGCAGCTGACACAAGAAGCAGATCAATCCAATCTCTTAATAGAATTAAAAGCTGCCGTGTTATCCGTTCCAAAAAATCTCGCCGATCTCGGAAAAGCCTTGTTTAATCCCATGGCAGCTAAAATGGAAACGCCGGATACCACGCCCGGTGTTTATGGTGTGATGTCTCACTATTTCGATGGCAAGATCGGTGCTTTTGCTTATTTATTATTTATTTTATTATACTTTCCCTGCATTTCAACGATGGCGGTCATGCAACGAGAAATAGGTAAAGCCTGGGCTTATTTCTCTATGGCATGGAGTACGGGTATTGCGTATGGTGTGGCAACCTTATTTTATCAAGCCGCTACCTTCACACAACATCCTACCCAATCGTTGTTATGCTTTTTCATATTCTGTCTGATGTTGCTAGGGACTGTAGGGGTTTTGCATTATAAAACAAATCATTTCGCCACAGTAAACTCTGCTTCAGGAACTTGTCATGGCTAGCTTATTAGAGTTAAAAAAATTTATTGCCGAAAAAAAAATCGTTACGCTCTCATTACTTTTACAGACCTTTCACACAAGCAAAGAAGAAATCGTAGCAATTTTAGAGTTATTAATACAAAAAGGACGTGTAAAAAAATGTTTTAAAACACCTGCCTGTGCTACCCAATGTTTTAAATGTCAACCTGAATCCTTTGCCTTGTATCAGTGGATAGAAACAGCAACTTGAAAGAAAGAAATGAGAAGTTACTGATTTTTTTGTGTATAATTATGGATTGTAGAAGATTATTATATTAATTATAAAGAAAGAGAGGTACGTAATATGCTTAGACCGTATGATAACACCTGGTCAAAAAAAGAAGAATAAGATTGTAAAGAGTCACTAGAAAATATTTTAAAACATTATAATATCGATAAGTTTTATCGCGTTGGTTTTTATCCAGCTATAAGAAAACTTCGCGCTTAGGACAAAAACCTAAACTCTTTTGCAAAGCGATATCAGGGGCTTCCTTCCTTTGTATCGCTTGCGTTAAGGCCATACGCCACTGCCCTGCACCCGCAACACCGTGAAATAAGCCAAATAAAGGCTGTAATAGATGCGAAATATTTTCACCTTTGCTAAAAGCCGTTTGCGCATAGGGAATATAATCTTGCACGATGGCGATTTTATCCTTAACACTCTCATACGTATCATGCGATTGACTTTCACTGGGTAAAACATCCAGTGCTCTAAAGAGATAAGGCGTATACCAGGCAGCGCGACCTATCATCACACCATCAACATGCTGCAAATGCGCAGTCGCTTCTGTCAAACTCTTAATACCACCATTGATAACGATGGTTAAATGCGAGAAATCTCGTTTAATTTGATACACCCATGCCGGATTTAAGGGTGGAATTTCACGGTTTTCTTTAGGACTTAAGCCCAATAACCATGCCTTCCTCGCATGAATAATAAAGGTGTTGCATCCCGCTTCACTAACTTTTTGAATAAAACTTGCTAAATAATCATAACTTTCACAGTTATCCACTCCAATACGGGTTTTTACGGTGATAGGCAATCGTACCGCTGCTTGCATTTCAGCGATACATTCAGCCACTAAGTGGATATCCTTAAACAAGATTGCTCCGAAGCAGCCTGACTGTACTCTGTCGCTAGGACAACCCACATTCAAGTTAATCTCTGAATAACCGTAAGCTTCCGCTATTTTCGCTGCTTGCGCCAACTCCGCCGGAACACTGCCACCGAGTTGGATAGCTAATGGCTGTTCGAGGAGGTGATAACCCAATAAACGATCCCGATACGGGCTATGCAAAATAGCCGCTGTCGTTATCATTTCTGTATATAATTGCACTTTCTTAGAAATAAGTCGCAGAAAATAACGATAATGACGGGTAGTCCAGCCCATCATGGGAGCGACCATCCAGGGATTTATTAGCTGTTTTGGCTGTTTTAGCATACTTTTTTTCTAAAAAGGGCTTCCCACTCGGATTTTTAGTAGGTATGATACCGCTACATGCTTTTTTTTATCAAAAAAGCAGTGTTCTACAATTCTTATAATAAATTGGAGTCATTATCAATGAAACTGAAACAAGCGCTTGTATTAGGCTTAACCACTGCAGTATTAGCAATCCCTGCCTTTGCAGCAGATGAAGCTAGTAACTCTACCAGCCTACCTTCTTCCATTACTGCCGACCAAAAACCATCGGTACTGACTAAAAAGGAAGCCCATAAGAAAGGACACAAAAACGGCGTAAACAAGGATAGCTTAGAAGGGAAAAATGTGGTCAAACAAACTGATCTTAATAAACTAAGCTAGGAAATAGTAGACTCAAAGCAATGAGTCTATCTGTTTGTATAAAAGGCCAGCCTATGCTGGCCTTTTTTCAATAGACCTCTTGCATAACCTGCGTGATAGACTTGATTTCATCGTTAAACGCTAGTCTACGGTCCTCATTTACTCATGTAAACTCCGGTCCTCGACTATCTCGTTTGCCCTGAACTCAAGCCCATCCCTGGGTTATGCAAGAGGTCTAATAAATCATTTTCTAGACTACGGGTTCCAGTGTTTCTATAATTAATTGCAATTTCTTCCGGCCTTGATAGTCATTAACACCTAAACGATAGGTCACCATCACCTGTTCGGCTCTATGATTAGGCCAATGGCTAAGACTAACATGAAAAGCAATTGCTTCTATTTGCTGGCTAGCATTCACTAAACTCAATGTCATTTTCAAGTGCTTATTACCGACTAATCGTTGCGTTAATAGCGTAAAACGGCCCTCAAAAAGTGGCTCTGGAAATCCTTGGCCCCAAGGGCCTGCTTGATAACGTAAAATCTCTGCCAAGCGTAAGCAAAGATCGGAATCTTCTAACTCACCATCGGTATAACATTTACGCTGTAACATCTCATCATCTAGTTGATCATCAAGAACTAATTGAAAAAGCTTAGAAAAATCGATGAAAGCCTCACGTCGTAATGTCAAACCCGCTGCCATCGCATGGCCGCCAAACTTAGCAATCAATTTCGGCTCACGCGCCGCCATCACTGCCAACACATCACGAATGTGTACTCCCGGTATCGAACGGGCAGAACCTTTTATTTCGCCCTCCTGTTGGCTAGTTGCAAACACAATACTGGGTCTATATAGACGTTCTGTAATACGTGCAGCAAGCAAGCCAATAATCCCTTGGTGCCAACGCGTATCAAATAAACAGATGCCCTTTTCTAAAGGTTTTTTCTTTGTGATTTTATCTAACGCCACAAAAGCCTCACGTCGCATCCCTTCCTCAATCGTTCGGCGTTCCTCGTTCAACTGACTTAGTTTTAATGCGATTTCATAAGCTTCATTGACATCGTCAGCCAGTAAACAAGCAACGCCCAATGACATATCTGCTAAACGTCCCGCCGCATTCAATCGTGGCGCCACGCTATAGCCTAGATCACTGGCAGTAAGCTGATTGACTTCGCGCTTAGCTAGCTTAAGCAAGGCATAAATCCCTGGCCTGGCTTTGCCGGCTTTGATCCATTGTAAGCCTTGATGCAGCATCAAGCGGTTATTATGATCCAAGGTAACCAGATCCGCGACCGTACCCAAGGCCACTAAATCCAAAAACTGTAGCATAGTCGGTTCGCATTGAGTCGTTTCATTAAACCATTGCTGTTCTCGCAGCACTCGGCGTACTGCAAGCATGACATAAAAAATAACCCCTACCCCCGCCAAGTTTTTACTGGGGAAATGATCGCTTACGAGTTGTGGATTAATGATAACATCTGCAGCAGGTAATGAGGAAGCAGGCAAATGATGGTCAGTAATTATTACCTTAATACCTGCTTTTTTAGCCACCACCACCCCTTCATGGCTTGCGATGCCATTATCGACGGTTATGATCAGGTCAGGATTTTTAGTCGCTAAAGCAACCGCCACTATTTCAGGTGTTAGACCATAGCCATATTCAAATCGATTGGGAACTAGGTAATCAACGTGTTTAGCGCCAAAACTTCGCAATGCACTGACCGCCAATGCACTGCTGGTTGCACCATCGCTATCAAAATCACCAATGATAAGAATACGCTGTTGTTGCACCAGCATTGCCGCCAAGAGTGAGGCGCCTTCTTCAATATTTTGTAACGATTGATAATGTAACAAGCGAGTCAGACGATAATCTAACTCATCCGCAGACTGAATACCGCGCGCTGCATAAACTCTCGCTAAAACAGGATGCAAATCTTTCAAGAGGGAAATACCGTTAATCGAACGACGTAGGCGTGTTTTTTGCATCCTTAAGGAAAATCAAATAAAACTCTGGATTCTTCAAGCGGTCCACTTTACACTAAATCGTTTACTGCTCATAATGATTCATGGAATTAAATCTAGATACCGGCGAAGGTCACTATCATATACGCGGATACGGCGTCGATTTTATTCAGGTCAACAATGAAAAAATTGGTCATAGTCTTATTGTTACACCGAATAAACTCATAGCGCCCTGGCCACCGCAATCTTTAGCGGAACTCAATACCTCGCATTTTTTACCACTCCTGGATTTACACCCAACGATTGTTTTACTCGGCACCGGACCGCGTTTCTCCTTTCCTGATCCTTCACTCTTGTCCGATTTTTACACGAAAAAAATTGGCATAGAAGTCATGGACACCGCCGCTGCCTGTCGTACTTATACCGTATTGATGGCTGAGGGACGCAAGGTCGCCGCCGCTTTATTGCTCTGTTAAAGCCGGCCAATGCGGCTATCCTAATAAGCTCCTCAATTTTCTTTCAAAGATAGATGAAAAAGAAAGCCAATTGGGATATACTCTAGCGCATTTAATAGTCAAGTGAATGGTTAAAAACAATTCTAAAGGCGAGACGGAGGCCCCATGAATAATACTCACTTACAAGCGCTTTATACCCCGCTTCCCGCAAATAGTACGGATGCCTATATCGCGCAACTCAGGAAAATTCCGGTTCTAACTGCACAAGAAGAAACCGAATTAGCAGAACGTTATTATCACCATCACGATCTCGATGCCGCTAAAAAGCTGATCATCTCCAACTTACGATTTGTTGCCCATATTGCACAAACCTATATGGGCTATGGCTTAGCTCTGGCTGACCTTATTCAAGAAGGAAATATTGGCCTGATGAAAGCGGTCAAGCGCTTCGACCCTAAAGTCGGCGTTCGGCTCATTTCTTTTGCGGTACATTGGATTAAAGCAGAAATACAAGAATTTATACTAAAAAACTGGCGTATCGTTAAAATTGCCACCACAAAGGCGCAACGCAAATTATTTTTTAATCTACGCAAAATGAAATCACGTTTGGGTTGGTTTAATCAAAAAGAAATAGACGCTGTTGCTAAAGATCTAGGAGTAAAACCAGAGACGGTTAGAGAAATGGAAGCGCGTTTAGCCTCTCACGATATGAGTCTAGATATCAGTACAGATGAACATACCGATTCCAAATCAACTCGCTATCCGCTACTTGATACGCATTTTGAGGATACGCGTTATGATCCAGCACGCTTGTTAGAAGCCAGTGATTCAGCGGAGTCCAATCAAGAAAATCTCTATCAAGCACTCGCTCAATTGAATCCACGATCACAAGCCATTATTAGAGAACGCTGGCTTGCTGAACCCAAAACCACCTTACAAGAATTAGCGAACCGTTATCAGGTATCCGCAGAACGAGTCCGCCAGCTTGAGCAAAAAGCAATTAAAGAATTACGCACTGCTTTGAGGGAACAGCATGAAAACGATTATGACTCGCGTAAAATCCTGTAAAAAATACATCAGTGAACCCGATCGCTTTTTGGCAGATTTTGATCAAATGCAACCTCAACAATCAAAATCCCAACAAAAAGAAATAGAAGAATATCAAAACCTCTTCTACCACCGCGATATAAAAACAATTGCTAGTGAATCTCCTTAACGCATGACGATGTTTCTTGAAATTGAACTCAAATTAAGCATAAATCCGGATCCTGCGCACGTCGCGTTACTTTTTAACCATCCTCTTCTAATTCAATCAAACCCTATCACTGAACACTTAGTCAGCCGATATTTCGACACGCCGGATTTACGCTTATGGCATCAAGGACTTTCACTACGTATTCGAGAAGCAGAAGGCCGCACCATACAAACCCTGAAAACAGCAGGTGAACAGCTAGGTGATCTGCATCATCGATATGAGTGGGATCAACCGATAGACACCACGCTCCCCACCATTCATGCCTTTGAAGATAAAAAAGTCTCTAAAAAGCTAGCCACCCTAATTGAAAAACAGCCACTAATAGAATTATTTCACACCCGTTTCAACCGGACCCAATGGAATTTACACCCTGAAACTAACACGCAACTAGAACTCGTCCTTGATCAAGGAAGCGTGAATACAGACAGACATCAGATGCCCTTACATGAAATTGAATTAGAATTAAAACAAGGTGATGTAAATCAAATCGACAAAATAGCTCAGCGACTCAAGCAAACCATCCCATTAACCCTAGAAACACGCAGCAAAGCACAACGGGGTTATTTTCTCTATATTGATAATAATTTGTCAGCCACAACCGCTAGTGAAGCTTGAATTATTGCGGTAATATAGTCTGGACGCTATAAGAATTTAACTATTATGCTAGAACAAGAACCCATACCAAACAAGCAGACAAAAGAAAAACGCATTGTCATTGAAGGTATTACAGAAAGTGGCGAAAAATTTCGACCCAGCGATTGGGCCGAACGAATGTGCGGCTGTTTAGCCAGTTTCAATAATCGGCGTATGGTTTACTCCCCGCAACTGCGACCGATAGTCGACAGCGAAAGCAGTGCAAAATGTCTTATCCTTGACCCAAGACTAGCAGAGACCAATCCTGATGTGTTTCATTGTATTATGAAATTTGCGGACGAAAACCATTTAAAGATTCATGAGTCATATGAAGAACCTGAATAAGAACAACCCGTTTCAAACACACAATTTTCACAGTTAGGTTTATTCTTCCAGCAATGTTGCTTTGCGTGCAGTACTATCAAGGCATGAAACTGCTGATATAAATCGACTCGCTTTGGCAAATTTTTCTCAAACAACGATCGTAAATCTTCATAGTTACTATTTCCTTTTATTATTCCTAAACGCGCTAGTAAACGTCTTGTGTAGGCATCGATCACAAATACAGGTCTAGCAAAGGCATACAATAAAATATCATCAGCGGTTTCTGGACCTATGCCGCGGACCTTGAGTAATACCTCGCGTAAGGCTTGTGTTTTTAATTTCTGTAAGCCGCTAAAACCACCTTGTGACAAATACCAGTGGCAATAGGATTGTAGACATTGTGTTTTTACTCGGAAATAACCGGCCGGTTTCAGACAAACTTCTAATGTTTCTTGCGACAGAGAAAGCAGCGATACCGGATCCAAATTCATTCTTTGTTTCAAATTATCTAGCGCTTTTTCTACATTCGACCAGCGGGTATTTTGCGTAAGCATAGCCCCTATCATCACTTCAAAAGGACTATCTGCCGGCCACCACGCCTGGCGGCCGTAGCTGTTTAGCAGGTATTGATAGATATCTAACAGTGTATAAGGCATTGTTTGAATATTTGAACAAGAAAAATCCTATACAATATAAAAAATTGCTGGCACGGGTCCTTGTATGTTACCGATTCTAAGGGAAAAGAAGTTTTATGGAAATAGCTGGGATGTAGCTTAGGCATAAACTCGTTAGTGGCCGCTGGGTGACGCGCCAGGGTTATTTTTATTAATTTTTCCAAATTAAAAAAATAACCCTGGCGCGTCACCCAGCGATAAAAAACAATAATGTTTGCGCAAGCGATTCGGTTTATTTGCTTGTTAAGGTTAAAATGTATTAGGATGAAGTAAGCTATTGAAAAGACAGTTAATTTTTGGTTGAAGCGATAGTAAAGCATTTTTCGTCATTGCAATCTGAAATATCCCCACGAATTCATTTGCATCTAGCCAACTCGTTTTCAACG
>JAZKJD010000004.1:0-6143 GCA_040384585.1 Pseudomonadota bacterium
AAATTTTGTGTCTCATTTTGGCAGAAAAATGGTCTTGATCTTGGGGAGTATTATATGTTTTGACCAACTCGTATTTATGATGCAACAAGCAGGTTCAAATTCGACTGAAGAAAAAATACGAACTTATATTCAATCGATTATTCCAATCATTATCCAATTAAAACGTAGTACTAACTCGGAACGATTTATAGAGATAGCAGAGATTTATTTTGATACCAAATAAGCTAACGTGAGCATTACTCTTCAAAGACATCAGCTAAGCTTCTAGCTTCTAAAATGGTTTCACTCCATCGGAGTAAAGCTTCAGAATCAGCTTGTTGTAGTTTATCCAGATAGCGTTGCGGTATCTGCTTAAATTTACGTTGCAATTGACGTTGCAGCATGACACACTCCCCTTGCTGCATTCCCTGCTGCATTCCTTGTTTGATGCCTTGACGTTCAATGCTGGTCACATAGCGCATATTGTACTCCTCTTCAAATTGCTTGATTTGTTCATTATAACTAATTTCCAAGTCTTCCGGCAAAGGAAGAATTCGATCACTAAAGGTATACAGCTCAATGATCGCCTCGCGCGGGTAACTTCGACCATAGAGAAGACACATCAACCTATATTTTTGATGGAAACGTTTATCTGGATGCTGACGGGTCTCTGTTGCTGCCAATTGCACTAATATCATCCAGGCAACGGGATTCTTGCTCTCTATTAACAACTGTTTTTTGTTACGATAATCGAGCAGCTTCACTGAATAAAAGCGAAAATCAACGATGAGTTGATCCCAGATTGTGTTTCGATAGTGTTCTGGTCTCCATTTTGGATTATCATCAGTCAAAATCACTAATACGATAATCGGCTGTTTGTAACGAAGTATGGAGAATGCTAAAATACAGCTCAAATGGCTCAGATCAACATCTGAGAAATAAAAAACTTAGTGAGATTGATCGCTGCTTGCTTCAAGAAATAGCTGCTAAAAAAGAAAATGAAAATGTAGCACCTGCAACTGTCAACCGGATATTGGAAATTATCAGAGTTATACTCAATAAGGCAGCTGGAGAATGGGAATGGATAGAAAAAGCTCCTAAAGTTCCAATGCGTTATGAAGGAGGAGGGCGTGAACGTTGGCTAACCAAGGAAGAAGCAGATCGACTTTTGGCAGATTTGCCTGTTCATTTAGCCGATATTGCGGCTTTTTCATTAGCAACAGGACTACGTAAAGCGAATGTTTTAGGTCTTCGATGGAAAAATGTTGATTTAGTAAATCGACATGCACAAATTTCTGCGAGTCAATCTAAGACAAAAAAGGCAATTCCTGTTCCTTTGAGCACACAAGCAGTTACTATTATTCGCAAGCAGATAGGTAAACATCTTGAATATGTTTTTACTTATAAAGGAAAACCGATTAAAAGATGCAATACACCTGCTTGGCGTAAAGCATTGAAACGAGTAGGGATTGAAGATTTTCATTGGCATGATTTACGTCACACCTGGGCTTCATGGCATGTGCAAAATGGAACATCATTGCAGGAGTTGCAGCAATTAGGAGGTTGGTCTTCTTTTGACATGGTATTGCGTTATGCACACTTGAGTAGTAACCATTTAAAAAATGGCGGCAGAGCGAATTTACGTTACAAATTCCCTACATTTGGATTGTGTAGGGTGATGAGAGTTAGTTAAGTAAAAGTAAAAAACAACGTTATTTCCCGGTATTTTTTATTAAAAACATTGGTCGGGATGAGAGGATTCGAACCTCCGGCCCCTAACTCCCGAAGTTAGTGCTCTACCAAACTGAGCTACACCCCGATTTTGGCAAAATAGCTAAAAAGTTCGGGGAATATTAGCAGTTTTAAGAACATTCAGCTAGCTCCGAGTTAAGTTACACGATTCAAGTGTAGTAAATTTGTAGTAATAATCCTTTCTGCTGCTTTTTTAAGATGGTCGCCTCTTATAATTATTTTTGTTTTTTGTGCACTCAAATAATTTATCGTGAGAACCTGTCCCCTTCAATTTTTTTTATAACTGCTACATGACGTGAGAATATAATTTTTTTATCAAAATTCAGATTTGATATTATCTTTTTAGATATATTCAGTTAGAATGCACGTTACCTAAAATTTAACAACAAGGAAAATAAGAAATGCTGGGCGTCATTCATCAACCTCACGATAAATGTTTTAAGCGTTCACTAAAAGAAAAGAAGGTAGCGGTAGATTATCTCAAGTCTCATTTACAGCCTGAAGTTTATAAAAGAATTAATATTAAGACCCTAGAATTAACAGACAAAAGTTTTATTTCTCCTCAATTTCGTGAGATTCATTCCGATATTATTTATCACTGTAAAATTGATGATAAAGAAGGCTATATTTTTTTCCTTTTAGAAGCAGAATCTACCGCCAATGAGAATCTTATGGCTTTTAGAAAACTTCAATACACTGTAGGGGTAATGGATCAACATATTCAACAGGGATATAAGAAACTACCCATTGTGTTGCCTATTTGTATTTACCACGGTAGCCAATCGCCTTATCCACATTCTCTTGATGTGTATGATTTATTTGATGATGCAAGATTAGCCAGACAGGTTGCTTTTAAACCTTTTACCTTGATCGATCTTACTACTTTATCAGATGAAGAAATTTCTCAACACGGTTTAGCCGCGCTAATGGAAATGCTTCTTAAACACGGTCGGGCTAAAAATTTTTTAACTATCCTGAATCAAAGAATAGAATTTATCCGAGGCATTTTAAACCAGCTGGGGAAAGAATATCGCCGATTTGTGGTAAAATACATGATAAATGAGACGCAGGATGAGGCGCCTAATGCTGTTGATCAGCTAGTTCAAACCCTTGTTACTGCCTTCCCAGGAGAGAAAGACACGATTATGACATTTGCACAACAACTTGAACAAAAGGGTCTACAAAAGGGTCTAAAGCAAGGTCGAAGAGAAGAAGATTTAGTTATTGCTAAGAGAA
Source organism: Pseudomonadota bacterium (assembly GCA_040384585.1). GTDB lineage: Bacteria > Pseudomonadota > Gammaproteobacteria > Diplorickettsiales > Diplorickettsiaceae > JAZKJD01. The sequence goes on from JAZKJD010000004.1 coordinate 2,968, forward strand.
TGCTCAATATGGGGGTTGATTATAATTTCATAAAAAAAGCCACTCATCTTTCTGATCAGGATTTGCTCAATCTGGAAGGTTAATAATCCCCCTAAAAAATAACAAGGTGATTATGCATTATTCCTTGAACCCCGAGTTGACAATCACGCTTAAGAATGAATTATCAACTTTGTATCCTTCATATATTCGACTGCCGTTCTAATATTGTCACTATTTTGTGGACATAACATTTTACTTTCAAGAGGTGGCGGGTATAAATTCAGGGCCACCTCATATAAATTGAGCGGTTATGACGGAATCTAAAAAGTCATGGCTCCAGCCAGCAAGTTTCCGCATGGCTTTGAAGCCGACTCTAGGCATATTTTTTTTAATAATTTGTAATAAATTGAGAACAGTTTTTTTGATAATAGCTATATTTCTGGGTGCATTGCCTTTGCGAATGCGACTCTGATCATCTTCGAAACAAACATCTAAAACCCAATGAAGATTATTTTCCACCTGCCAATGTTGGCGTACTGCCTTGAGAATGCGAGAAGCATCCGCCGGTAAACTGCTAATATAGTAGCGATGTTCTACAGTGACTTTGCCTTTTATTTCACGCTGACTCTGAATTTCAATAACACTATGTAAACACTGCCAACGAGAATGAAGAGCCTGTAGCCAACTCACCTGGTCACTCACCGTACATTGGCGCACTTCAAGGCGACCGTGACCCTTATCATATTCGACCTCTGTGCGGAAGTGAGTTTCTTTGGGTTTGCTTTCAAAAAACAAACGAACGTCCTCGTTGAGAGTTCCTTGATTCCCTTTTAATGCAATTAAAAAATTAGCTTCTTTTTCTATAATTTTATCAACGACCTTTGTTTGGCATCCCATAGAATCCAAGGTAACCACTGCATGACGAATATCAAGCATGTCTAAAAGTTCTGGAATGGCCGTAATTTCATTACTTTTATCGACAGTTTTTAACTGTCCTAGGCTGATTCCTAGCTCACTAACAAAAGCACTGACTAAATGCATAGGGTTATTTTTACCATCAAAACTGCGCCGAGACGTTTTCCCGTCCACAGCCATCACTTTGTCCGCCAAGTCTATTTGAAATGAACGAACCCAAGCAATAAAACATTTCTCAAAAATTTTAGGGTCTAACACCCTAAAAAATCTCCTCAACGTATCATCACTGGGAGCACCCTGCTTATAGGGCAAATATTTCCTGAAATAAGACAGTTTTGTTTTCCCAAATAATTCTAAATCATTCCAGCTGTTACACCCCGCTACCATTCCACAAAAAGCTATTAGAAGTAGCTCCTCTACAGAATAGCGTTTATGCCTTGCTATTCGGTGATCCGGGATCTTTTTGAAAAAATCAATAAAACCTTCTAGCTTTTTCTGCATTTCAAGCCTCTCCTATTTTTGGCTTGATAGCTTACTACGTTACAACTTCTTTACCCCCCTTAATCTCTCCTGGTTTTAATGAGGTGGCCCTGGGGCATTAAGGTGATACCATTGACAGCGACTACCATATGACGTAATGCTTCTAAAGCATTCATTTTGTGACATATAGCAAGTGTTTGTCATGCATACAGTGACCCTCTTCGAGTAGTAGCACGTTTTGGCTATCTAAGTCATTAAAAAATCCAAATATTATCGAATCAATTTTATCTAGAGTCAGCGGTTACCTGACAGAACCAGAAATTAATGCGGCAAAATCTGCGGCAACTATAATGGCGATGAATAATATTTACTATCGATTTATCCATTTATCTAGCGATAAATCATTTTCTACCTACCTGCTAATTTGCGAATGAATGTTATTGGAAATCCAGGTATTAATAAAGTTAATTTTGAGTTAAATTGCTTATCGGTATCGGCGATTAATGGATGTGGTATGTGTATCGATGCGCATGCGCATGAGTTAACAAAAGCCGGCGTTAGTAAGCTGGCCATCCAGTCTAGCATACGGATTGCAGCGGTATTAAATGCTGCGGCGGTGGGGATAGAAATTGCGACAGAACCTAAGGGCAGCTAATACGTTCTTGCAATAGCAAATTCAGCAAGTGTAGTCAACGCTTGTCGATAGTCGGATTCTGGAATGGCTTGTAAATTGTCTTTTGCTTTCCCAGCATATTCTTTTGCACGTTGATAGGTGTAATCGATAGCGCCGGTTAACTTGATAATATCAATGATAGGAATTAAGTTTTTTCGGCTACCTTGGGAAATAGCTTCTCGAATTAACTGCGCTTGCTTTTTGTCTGCCTGTTGTAACGCATAAATTAAAGGTAGGGTGGTTTTGCCCTCTGCCAGATCATCTCCCTTGGCTTTACCAATCTGTGTCGTTGAGCCCGTATAATCAAGTGTATCGTCGATTAGTTGGAAAGCGATGCCCAGATGCAATCCATAGTTTGACATGGCAGTAATTTCTGTTTCACTACGCTGCGCTAAAATAGCAGGTTGTTGTGCGGCAATGGAAAAGAGGATGCCCGTTTTCCCTTCGATGATTTTTAAACATTGGGCTTCATCAAGATCCGGATTATGGCAGTTAACGAGTTGTAAGATCTCTGTTTGTGAAAGTGTGTTGGTGGCATTTGCGAGTGATTTAAGTACCCGCAGGTTATTGACTTGTACCGTGAGCTGGAATGCTCGTGAATAAAGAAAGTCACCCACTAAAATACTGGCTGAATTCCCCCATAAAGTATTAGCTGTTTTTTTTCCACGTCTTAACGCTGAGGAATCGATGACATCATCATGTAATAAGGTGGCGGTATGGATAAGCTCTAAGGTGGCGGCTAATGGCAAATGGGATCCACCTTGGTAGTTAAAGGCACCTGCGCTAAGGAGTACGATTAAAGGACGCAAGCGCTTGCCGCCACTATAAATGAGATGCTTTGCCAGTTCAGGAATCAAGGGGATTTCAGAATGTAGACACTGATCGATTAGACTATCGACTTTATCAAAATCGGCTTTAACCAATTTCTGGATAGGGGCTAAATCCATAAACGTTCATTATATTAAATTTAAAGCCGAATGCTAGGCGGGGTAGGCAGAGCTGTCAAGTTGGATGGTGGTTTAGGGCCAGGGCCACCTCATTAAAACCAGGAGAGATTAAGGGGGGTTAAAGAAGTGATCTTGCAACCGTTTTTTAGACACTAAGAATCGAGAGGTTGATAAAACCGTCG
>JAZKJD010000005.1:0-74223 GCA_040384585.1 Pseudomonadota bacterium
ATTTAACACAATTTTGTGTCTCTCTCGCTGGTCTGAATTTTGGGGAGTATTATAGAAAGTGCATCGCCTCAGGTCGTCAAAAGGCTAACCGGTCTATCAGAAGATGAAATCATGGAGCTTGTTAAGTACTAGATGCTATAAAATAACAAGGAGGCGACGGCGATTATGAATGGTCTGAAGTAGGGTTGGTAGAAGAGATTCAGGCATGCTTATTAAAACTGATAGATATATCTGCTCTTACTATTATAGAAAAAGAATCTCGCTGTATTACCCGATGTCTACTTGACGAGGGCTTATCCCCTGAAAAATTCGAACGAATTACGGGTTGTACTGTAGAGAAATTTTATCCTTCTACTACGTACCATTAATTTTTTTTATTTCGATTAAAAGTTGGATATAAAAAAATAGTGTAGGGAATTTGTAACGTAGTGACGTCCTATATATTTAAATTGTCGTTATTTTAGGTAATTCTTAAAGCAACCAATATATCGCAAGTATCTGATTACTAATGATTTTTTAAACTATATACCAAGTTCGTAGCCTGTACCCTATCCAGCTGAGCTACGGGCGCTTTAAGCCTGGCGGAGAGAGAGGGATTCGAACCCTCGATGGAGTTATAAGCCCCATACTCCCTTAGCAGGGGAGCGCCTTCAGCCTCTCGGCCATCTCTCCGACGATGAGGTTGGCGAGTATAGCACTACCATAAACTTTGTAAAATAGGATACTCTTCGCTTAGCGATTCGCTTCATCATCAGCATCTTCTTCAAAATCAGAATCTCCTTCAAACTCGGATGGCTTCTCATTTTTCTGCTTTTCTTGTTGAATGCGTTGATAGATTTCTTCGCGATGAACAGAAACTTCTTTAGGTGCGTTAATACCTAACCTTACTTGGTGTCCTTTAATACCCAGCACAGTTACTGTAACATCATCACCAATAATAAGTGTTTCTCCAATACGCCGTGTCAAAATTAGCATCTTTATGATTCTCCTTTAGTTGACCCATTAATCGACCCTACATGCATCTACCTATTCGTTCTCTAATTAAATAAGGTATAAAATCTACATATAGATATTCGCGCCCAGTCTACTAACAAAACCTTAAGGAAAACTTAATGTCCCCTCGATAATTAGCTCTTTTCTCTGTACGCTACAAAAAATAAAAATAGCTCGTCATGGCGAGGCCGAAACGTGAGTGAGGCCGTGGCCATCCAGAAAAAATGAAGTGTTTCACCCGATTGCCGCGCGCTTCGCGCTCGCAATGACGAAAAATGCTTTATTACCGACTGAAACAAAAATTAGCTGTTTTTTCAATAGCTTACTTCATCCTAATACATTTTTTATAGCGTACAGAGAAGCTCTTTTAATGCAGATTTCCCGAGAAGCTAAGCAACTTGGTAATTATCCTTTACCTAACTCAAAAGCATGATGCAAAACTTGTATTCCACGCACCGCTTGAGATTCATCAACTATCAGAGAAATCCTCAAACTAGAAGATAATGTTAAAAGAATATTAATACCTTCCATACCCAAGGTGTGAAATAACGTATGAATAATCCCTGGATGAGAGTGTAACCCCATCCCAACAATAGAAAGCTTCGCTACCTTCCTATCACCAAGCATCGCTTGAGCATATCCATCCTTAATCAAGGTTTGCAGCAATTGTTCTGCCTGCTGATATTCTGCTCTGACTAGAGTAAACGTGATATCCATATGGGTTTCGGAAGTAAGCTGTTGCGTTAGCATATCGATCTCGATACGTGCATCGTTAAGCAGAGAAAAAAATTGCGCTAGGGCTTCTTTTTGACAGGCTAACCCTTGTAACGTCATTTTAGCTTCCTGCCGACTCGCCGTTACTCCGGTAACACTTGCTTGTTCAATACCAAACGCTTCATTAGGTTGAATTAACGTGCCGGATCCTTTTCGAAAACTTGATAAAACCCGTAAAGGAATGCGATATTTCCCCACTAACTCTACCGCACGATGTTGCACAACTCTCGCTCCAGCGCGGGCAAATTCTGTCATCTCAATAAAACCAACCTTGTCTAAACGTTTTGCTTGAGAAACAATATGTGGATCAGCGGTATAAATGCCATCAACATCGGTATAGATTTGGCATTCATCTGCTTTTAAGATAGCGGCTAATGCAGCGGCTGTGGTATCTGAACCACCTCTTCCTAACGTAGTCATATTTCCTTCTTCAGAAATACCCTGAAAACCAGCAATGATTGGCACTCTACCTGCTTCAATATCGCTTCGTATCACTTGTTCCTCTATATTTAAAATACGGGCTTTCCTATGATGATTATCCGTATAGATAGGCACATGAAAGCCATTATAAGAGCGGGCTGGACAGCCCTGTGCCAACAAAGCCATCGCTAACAGGGCCGTTGCAGCTTGTTCGCCAGTAGCCAGTAATAGATCATATTCTCTGGCATCAGGTTGCTCGTTTAAGGTTTTAGCAAGTGAAATAAGTCGATTGGTCTCTCCTTCCATGGCTGAAACAACCACTGCCAGATTATGACCTTGCGCCCGCGTTTCGATAATTTTATTGGCGACATGTTGAATTTTATCGATGTTCCCCACCGAACTACCGCCAAATTTCTGTACTATTAAAGTCATTTACGTTTTATCTATAAAAGTGTTTATTCAGTTCTAAGCATAGTTGCCATTTAGGCGCGCCTCAACCCAATGCTTTGCATTTTTTAAAGCGCACTCCAAACCGCCAACATTATCACCTCCCGCTTGTGCAAAATCAGGTCGCCCTCCCCCTTTTCCGCCAATCGATTCTGCTATCTCACTCGCTAACTCATTGGCTTTGATTTTATCCGTTAGTTCCTTTGAGACCCCTATCAGCAGTTGTACATGCCCTTGTTCACTACTCCCTAGAATAATCACTGCATGCTGTAATTTATCCTGGAGTTGATCCAATAAGTAGCGCAGTCCTGTAGTATCAACTCCATTAATTTCACTAATTAATACGTGGATACCTTGCATTTCTATTGCTTGGGAAATTAATTCATCACCCATCATACCAACAATTGAACGTTGCAATGCTTCAATCTGTTTTTGTAAGGATTGCTTAGCATTAAGTTCATTCCGCGCTTTTTCTACTAAATTAGTACGAGATGCTTTGAAAAGTTTACCAAGCTGTTTAGTTTGTTCCTCTAAAAGCATAATCCAATCTAAAGCCGCTTGTCCTGTAACCGCTTGAATACGGCGAATACCCGCGGCAATACCCATTTCATCGGTAATTTTGAATAAGCCAATATCTCCCGTACGCGAAACGTGCGTTCCTCCACAGAGTTCTTTTGAAAAATCGCCCATGGTTAACACACGCACTGAGTCCCCGTATTTTTCACCAAAAATAGCGACTGCTCCGGTTTGTTTTGCTTTTTCAGGCGTCATAATTTCAGTCAACACAGGCAAATTAGCACGAATTTTCTGATTCACTCGATCTTCCACCGTTTTTAAGGTTTCTGAACTCAAGGGTTTGGCATAAGAAAAATCAAAACGCAAACGATCAAACTCGACTAAAGAGCCTTTTTGCAAGACATGTTCACCTAAAATCTGGCGTAACGCTGCATGCAGCAAATGGGTTGCAGAATGATTTAAGGTAATGGCACGACGTTTAATGCTGTTGACTTTTGCATTTACCTTATCTCCATTTTTTAGAAATCCTTTTAATAATCGTCCTTTATGCAAAATAACACCTCCTTTTTTCAAGGTACTTGTGACTAAGAACTCGCTGTTTTTAGAAATGAGCTGTCCTGTATCGCCAATTTGTCCCCCACTTTCTGCATAGAAAGGTGTTTTAGTCAAAATAACATGTCCTTCATCTCCTTCTAACAGTTCTGCAGCGGACTCATTGGATTTCAATAACTCAACAACAGATACATCTTCTCGTATCAATTCTTGGTAACCGGTAAATTCCGTGGCTAACTTTTCACTCAATGCTAGGGTAGGCGTTGCAACAAATCGGCTTGCCGCTTTTGAGTGGTTTCGCTGATGCTCCATTTCTGCTTCAAACCCAGGCATATCAATTGTTAAACCACGCTCTCTCGCCACGTCCGCTGTTAAATCAACGGGAAATCCATAGGTATCATACAAGCGAAAAAGGACTTCACCTGACAATTGTTTTTTAGCTTTTAACTTAGCGACTTCTTGTTCAAATAATTTCAAACCGTGCGTCAACGTTCGCGCAAATTGACGCTCTTCTTGTAAAATGACTTTTTCAATAGATTTTTGCTGTTTAGCTAATTCAGGATAAGCCTGACCCATTTGCTGCGCTAAAGGTCCGACCAAATGATAAAAGAAGGGCCTATGTAAACCTATTTTATGACCATGTCGAATAGCGCGGCGGATAATCCTACGTAATACATAAGAACGCCCTTCGTTTCCAGGTAAAACACCATCAGAAATTAGAAAAGCAGAAGAGCGAATATGATCGGCAATCACTCGTAAAGAGATATTAGTAAAATCATTTACTCCCGATTCATTGGCAACTGCCTTAATAAGCGGTTGGAATAAGTCGGTATCATAGTTATTAGTAACCCCTTGCATCACCGCCGTTAAGCGTTCTAGTCCCATACCCGTATCTACTGAGGGCTTAGGCAGCGGAATTAATGCTCCATCGGCTGAACGTTGGAATTGCATAAAAACCAAATTCCAAATCTCTACATAACGATCGCCATCCGCCGTAGCGGAACCGGGTGGACCTCCATCGACATCAGGACCATGGTCATAAAAAACCTCTGAGCAAGGCCCACAGGGGCCGGTATCCCCCATTGCCCAAAAATTCTCACTTTCTCCACAACGCGAGAACCGCTTAGAATCAACCTTAATCTCATTCAGCCAAATCGCCTCCGCCTGCTTATCCTCCTCAAAGACCGTAATCCATAAGCTTTCTGGAGGTAGTTTTAGGTATTCTGTCAAAAATTTCCAGCTATAAGCTATGGCTTCACGTTTGAAATAGTCCCCAAAACTAAAGTTTCCTAGCATCTCAAAAAAGGTATGATGTCTGGCTGTGTAGCCGACATTTTCAAGGTCGTTATGCTTACCGCCCGCCCGAACACAACGCTGTACACTGGCTGCGCGAGAATAAGCTCGTTTTTCCAAGCCTAAAAAAACGTCTTTAAAAGGTACCATACCTGCGTTGGTGAACAACAGGCTTGGATCATGCGCTGGAATTAATGAGGCAGAAGGGACAATAGTATGGCCTTGTCCTGCAAAATAATCGAGAAAAAGTTCGCGCAAGGCATTGCTATTCATGTCAGACTCTTCGAAACAAAAGCCAAGAGTATCGCGGCAAGTGTTTTTCCTGTCAATACAAAAAAGCCATAAAAATAGCGTTTCTTAACAAGCACTTGCCTTTATTACAATTTCATTTGTAGGTGTGAAACTCCAGCTAAATCGACAAGCAAGAAGTTGGTAAATTTCTAATTTTCTTCAGCGCATCAGAGGAAAGCTATTGGCTTATACAGCCTTGATTTTCCTTCGTTCAACATCCTATTTATGGTATAATTTCTAGCTTTTAGATTGTCCTGACTTATGTCGATTAAAAGCCAGATTTCTGGGGAACACACCTTGTCTAGTACCGAATTTGAAACCGTCTCTTCAATAAACAATCCACTAAAGCCTGATCAGGAGAATTTAAGCCTGAATGGTGAATCTAGTATGTCAACATCGAATTATGATTCCTCTAATATTAAAGTCTTAAAAGGGCTAGACGCAGTCCGCAAACGACCCGGAATGTATATCGGAGACACCGACGATGGAACGGGGCTACACCATATGGTTTTTGAGGTGGTTGACAATTCCATCGATGAGTCCTTAGCCGGTTATTGCACCCAAATTGATGTTATCCTACACAGTGATAATTCAGTAACTGTTAAGGATAATGGGCGCGGTATTCCCATAGACATCCATCCTGAAGAAGGTCGTTCCGCCGCAGAAGTTATCATGACAGTCTTACATGCTGGTGGTAAATTCGACAATAATGCCTACAAAGTATCCGGAGGCTTACATGGCGTGGGTGTCTCCGTCGTCAATGCCTTGTCCGAAAGATTAACGCTGACGATTCGCCGCAATAATAGAGTGTACGAACAAACTTACCTACTAGGAAAACCCGCTGCCCCTCTAAGTATCACTGGAGAAACACAAGAAAGAGGCACTGAAGTCCGCTTCTGGCCCAGCAAAGGCATTTTTCAACGTAATAATGAATTTCATTACGACATTCTACTCAAACGTTTACGTGAGCTATCCTTCCTAAATTCCGGAGTTGCTATCAACCTCACTGATGAACGTAGCAATGAAGGTGCTAAACTGAAATATATCGGCGGTATCAAAGCCTTTGTTGAATATCTGAATCAAAATAAAACGCTAGTGCATAAACAGCCATTTTATTTTACGGCTGAACGCGATGAAATTACAGTAGAAGTTGCCTTACAATGGAACGATAGCTTTCAAGAAAATATTTTATGTTTTACCAATAATATTTCACAACGTGATGGCGGGGCCCATCTTGCTGGTTTTCGTACTGCATTAACTCGCACACTGAATACGTATATAGATCGCGAAGCCACCAGTAAAAAACTAAAAATTACCACCAGTGGTGATGATACCCGCGAAGGACTCACCGCCGTTTTATCGGTTAAAGTCCCTGACCCTAAATTTTCTTCACAAACCAAGGATAAGTTAGTTTCTTCTGAGGTAAAGGGTGTCGTTGAAGCGCTTATGTCTGAAAAGCTTGAAGCATTTTTATTAGAAACACCGCAAGATGCCAAAGCGATTGTCATGAAAATAATCGACGCGGCACGTGCGCGTGAAGCGGCCCGCAAAGCACGGGAAATGACGCGTAGAAAAACAGCATTAGATATTGCTGACTTACCTGGAAAATTGGCTGATTGCCAAGAAACTGATCCCGCCTTGTGTGAATTATTTATCGTAGAAGGAGATTCAGCAGGTGGATCCGCTAAACAAGGGCGAAATCGTCGCTATCAAGCTATTTTGCCGCTGAAGGGTAAAATTCTCAATGTAGAAAAAGCCCGTTTCGATAAAATGATATCTTCGGAAGATGTGGGCACCTTAATCACTGCCCTAGGCTGTGGTATTGGTAAAGAAGAATACAAGCCTGACAAATTACGTTATCACCGTATCATCATCATGACCGATGCTGACGTCGATGGCTCACATATCCGCACCCTATTATTAACTCTCTTCTATCGACAGATGCCAGAGTTGCTACAACGTGGAAATATTTATATTGCGCAACCTCCACTCTATAAAATCAAAAAAGGGAAACAAGAACAATATCTAAAAGATGATGCCGCGTTACAAAATTTTCTCATACAAACAGCGTTACAGGATGCCGCCTTATGTCCACATGCTCGCGGCTTACTGATACAAGGGATTGGCTTAGAAAAATTGGTGATGGATTACCGCAAAGCACAAATGGTAGTGCAGCATTTATCGCGTCGTTACCCCGTCGATACCATACAAGCACTGCTTGATCTCCCCCCTTTATCTGTCGAGCAGCTTAAAGATTCAACAACAGTGCTTAACTGGACCAACCAATGGGAAACCCTATTGCGCCAAACTACCAATAATGAAGCCATTCAATATCAGATTACACTTTATGAAAACACAGAGCGTCATGTCTTTTTACCGTTGATTAGCAGTACCGCGCACGGCATCGTTATCCCTTATAAATTTTCTTATGAATTCTTTGATACGCCAGAATATCGATGCCTATTTGATATGACTAGCCAACTCCATGGTTTGATTGATGTCGGTGCTTACGTGCAACGCGGAGAAAAGCAACAAGGGGTTAAAAGCTTCAAAGAAGTCTATGAATGGTTACTTTCGGAAGCAAGGCGTGGTCAAATTATACAACGTTATAAGGGTTTAGGAGAAATGAATCCGAATCAGTTATGGGAAACAACCATGGATCCCAATTCACGTCGCTTATTGCGTGTGTCTATTGAAGATGCTATTGCTGCCGATCAGATCTTTACTACCTTGATGGGTGACCAAGTCGAACCACGTCGTGATTTTATTCAACAAAATGCAATTGATGCTAGCCATATCGATATTTAAAATCTCTTGTTTGTGCGGTAATAAATTATGAATTTAGCACTTAATAATAAAGTCATTGTAATCGCTGGAGCGAGCCAAGGAATTGCCTATGCAACGGCCTTGGCCTTTGCCCGTGAAGGAACACGCATTGCTATTTGTTCGCGCGATAAAAACAAAATCAGACAAGCTGCAGAAAAAATTCGCCAGGAAACAAAAGCAGAAGTGTTAGCCGCCGCCGTTGACCTCACCCAGCCGGAAGCGATTCAAGATTGGATCCATTCTATTATTAATCACTTTGGGCATTTGCACGTCTGCATCACGAATGCAGGCGGCCCGCCGCATGGTGCTTTTATGGACCTGAATGATGCACAATGGCATAGTGCTGTTGATTTAACGTTGATGAGTGCTGTACGCTTATCTCGCGCCGTTATCCCTACTATGCAAAAACAACATTGGGGACGTATTATTCATCTTTGCTCGGCGTCTGTGCGTAATCCTATTCCACATCTAGGTCTTTCTAATTCTATTCGTTCGGCTGTCGTAGCATTAGCGAAAACACAAGCCGATGAGCTTGCCAAAGATAATATTTTAGTGAACAGCCTATTAACCGGATGGACTCGCACCGAACGTGTTAATGAATTAATGCAAGCACGTGCTAAACAAGAACAACTTCCAGTAGAGAAAATCATCGCCAAACGACAAACACTTATTCCATTAGGTCGCATGGCTGAGCCGGAAGAAATCGCATCGCCACTTGTTTTCCTTAGCTCTGATGCCGCTAGTTTTATTACCGGCACAACGATTACAGTCGATGGTGGAGAAAGCCGTTTCCCCTTTTAAGCCTCTATCCAAATATCATGACTCTTGTACTTTATAAACCCTGGCAACCGTTAACACAAGGCGCAATTGTCGATATCATTGCACCGGCAGGCGGCTGTACACCGGATACACTAGAACAAGTAAAAACCTTATTACAAAACTGGCAATTAATCCCTCGTGTTTCGCCCGATGTATTCGGCACTGACTTACTTTGTGCTAACACCGATGAGAACCGTTTTCAGCAATTACAAGAAGCGTTATTTAATACTGGATCTAGCGCTGTTTGGTGTCTACGGGGTGGCTATGGTTGTACACGTTTAATTCCCGAATTACTCAAACTAAAACCACCTAAAACTAACAAGTTATTTATTGGTTTTAGCGATATCACGACACTGCATTTATTTCTTCAACAAAAATGGCATTGGCAAACATTACATGGACCGTCGGCGAGTCAAGTTGCACATGGACATATCGATTCCAAGAGTATTCAAGAATTCAAAAAAGTCATTTTTGGACAATTGCAAGCGCTAACATTTTCATTGTTTCCACTGAATGACGCCGCAAATCAGGCTAGTCTTATGACATCACCTGTAGTGGGTGGCAACCTCACCTTAATACAAACAAGCCTGGCAACTCCTTGGCAAATCGATATAAAAAATAAGATCTTGTTTCTAGAAGAAGTCAATGAAGCGGCTTATCGTATTGATAGAATGTTACAACATTTACAACAATCAGGAATTTTACAGCCTGTAAAAGCGGTTTTATTTGGCGATTTCATCCCAGCAAAAAAATCAAACGATAGGGTATTAATCCAATCTGTGTTAAAACGTTTTGCAGAAACACAAAACTTCCCAGTATTACATTGTCCTGATGTTGGCCATGGAGAAACAAACCGCAGTTTGCCCTTGGCAACTTCCGCTACCTTAGATGTAAACAAAAAGCACTTAACGATTAAAATAACAGGTTAATTTTATGTTAAATCCCTTTAGCAATGCGGGTCTATTTCTTATTCAATCTATCTTTGACCTCTATATTTTCATTTTGCTGCTACGTGTTGTATTGCAATGGGTCCACACCGATTCCCATAATCCACTCTTTGTACTCGTCGTTAAACTGACAGATCCGCCACTTAAACCGATTTGCCGGATCATTCCTAGCAGTCTTTTTGGATGCGATCTAGCGGCCATTGTACTTTTGTTAGGCCTAGAAGCGATTAAAATTGCCTTTCTTGTTTGGTTACAAGCGGATGCCACGCCACATTTGCTTGGATTATTGATCATCGCCTTTGCTGAGCTTTTGAACCAGCTAATTAATATTTTCTTTTATGCCATTTTAGCCTTAACCATTTTAAGTTGGATAAGCCCCTTAGCACATGGGCCATTCATAGAAATTTTGGTACGTATTAGTGAGCCTTTACTAAGGCCTGTACGTGGAATTTTACCCCGCTTTTCAGGTTTTGACTTTTCACCTGTCATTCTGATTATCGGTTTGAAACTACTCGCTATTATTCTCATACAACCGTTGGCACAAATCGGTGCTAGTTTGGCGATGGGAAATATTGGTAACTAAAGTCGTCATTATCAACCACTTTCTTGATCAACCCTTCAACTTCACTCTTCCTAATAGCATTCGCATATTTTGGGTATTTATTTTTAATAGTCTCTTCTAATAACTTATTGCTATCTTTATCTTTTTTTGGATTTCCTAAATGCTCCAGAGCTAATCTTAAAGCATGAATCTTCATAATACGTCGCTCATTTAAAAACGAGAAAAATATGCTATGAATGGACTTAGTTAATTTATCTACTTTAACTTCAATGTCTTGTACAAGGCGACTTTTAGGTAGTGAAGGAGAAAAAAACGGCTCTTGTTCTGAAATCCAAGTAAAGTATTTGTGGGGAGTTTTATAACTTATACTCGTTTCTAAAGATTGAGGATCAGTTTTTTCATCTGATTTAAAAAAACCTTGGGTATTTTGTGCAGGCTGATATTGTAAGCAGTGATCTAAAAACCTAGTACCTGTAGATAATAACTCTCTTTCTTCCCTTTTAAAAGAATGCATACCCCACTATAAACAAAAATTAACTGCTTAATTTAATTTTTCATTTCCCTCTGTGCTCGCGTGAATTCTAATTAGAATTCACGCGTTTTTTTGTAGCGTGCAGAGTTCATTTTAAGATTAGTTTAATCATTCAACAATAGACTTACTTTTCTTAGAAATGTAATAAATAACATTTTTTAATGTGCGTGAAAATTCATGTTTTTAATACAAAATTAAATTTTAGGAGAACGCTATGAAGCGAAGAACAAAAACAAAAATACTGAAAAAAAAGCTCATAGAAAAAGAAAAAGCAAAGGTAGAAGAAGATCAAGAAAATTTGGAACGCGAAACTAGAGGTGCGGTCGTTATTCGGAGACAACCAACTTTCAAGCCTTTTACATCCCTACCTGGAAACCAAGTATTCTCAATTTCATCAACAATAACTCTAGCAGGAAAAGGAGAATCCTCTACTTCAACTTCAGACACAACTCTAGCTATTGCTTCCTGGGTAATAGTAGGAATAATAGGGGCAGTATTATTACCAGCAGCCTTAGCAATTGCATACGGAGCTATCTCTAAGTTTGAATGTATTGTTTCTCCAACAGCTTCAGGTTGCAAAGGAAAACTCTCTACCTTCATAACTGCTTCAAGTATTGCTACAAATAGGATAGTGGAAATAGTAAGAATGCCAATAGACGTAGGATGCAGTTTTTTTAGGAAGTGTGTATCTAATAGAAATAATGTTCCTTTAGAAGAAAGAGAACAATCACAGTCTTTATCACCAGTTTAAAAAATAGCTTCTCTTATGCCTCCCTATCTCTAGAGATAAGTGATTTGAAGCATAATTGCTTTAGGGACAATCCTAAGCTATTGCGTAACACTACTTAAAAAAATAATTTCTGTTTATGTGTCAAACGATTAACATAAACCTGACGCAAAGCAATCGCGGCCAAAAGAATAAAAAATAATAATGTCCACAACGGCATACTCAAATTTAAAAAGCGCCAATTGCTACTGCCGCAATTACTCGTTCCTTGAAAAAACAACTCAATCATTTTATGTAAATAAATAGAACTGCTATATTGTGTGAGGGTTGCTTGGCAACTTATTAATTGGTCGGCTGGAAAATGCTCTAGCCAAAGTTGTCGACTGGCGACTACCACACCGATAGCAGCCAATAAAAAAGTTGAGGTATGTAAACAACAACGTGTTATCGCTGAGAAATTAAACAATCCACCCATTAGAAATAAAATCCCTAACAGTGTGATTAGAAATCGTTGGATAATGCATAAGGGACAAGGAACAAGCCCTACTCGGTATTGTAAATAAGCAGCGAGTGCTAAAAACAGGATGCAAATAAAAAAGGTGACCAGATCCGTCCAGCGAGTAACGGGTAAATGCATAATATTTCCTAGCATTAAATCTAAGACCTTAGTTTACTATAGATTGTCTTATTTTCCACCTAGGTTCTGTCTCTAAATTGGTATAGTTTATAAGTCAATATAAATCTTGTAAAAATTGTACAAAAAGCCTATTCTGCTTCGCCTTAGGAGGTACTATTATATGCCTAAAAACGTGACCCAAAAATTAATTAGCGCACATAAAGTTGAGGGTGAAATGCATCCTGGAAATGAAATTGGTCTCAAAATTGACCAAACATTATGCCAAGATGCCACCGGTACGATGGTAATGCTGGAATGCGAAGCCATGCGCTTAAATCGTACGAAAGCGGAAGTCTCTGTACAATATATTGACCATAATTTGTTACAAACCGATTTTAAAAACGCTGACGACCATTTGTTTTTATTAAGTGCATGCAAAAAATTTGGTCTCCACTATAGCGGACCGGGTAACGGCGTTAGCCATCCTGTACATATGGAACGTTTTGGCAAACCAGGAAAAACCTTACTCGGCTCTGATAGTCATACCTGCGCAGCAGGCTCTTTAGGTATGCTGGCTATTGGTGCAGGGGGTCTAGAGGTAGCGATGGTCATTGCCGGACAACCTTTTCATGTCACGATGCCAAAGGTTTGGGGTGTAAAGCTCACAGGGGAATTACCTGACTGGGTCAGTGCTAAAGATGTTATACTTGAGCTGCTCCGTCGTCATAATGTCGACGGGGGCATAGGGAAGATTATTGAATATTATGGTCCTGGCCTACAATGCTTATCTGCCATGGATCGTCACGTCATTGCGAATATGGGTGCGGAATTAGGCGCCACTACCTCGGTATTTCCCTCCGATGAAATAACGCGTCACTTTCTGAGGTTGCAGCAGCGTGAAGCTGATTGGCAAGAAATCCTTGCCGATACCAATGCGAGCTACGATGAACATGAAGAAATTAATTTATCGGAATTAGAACCTTTAATTGCCTTGCCATCTAGCCCTGGAAAAGTAGTTCCTGTTAAAGATGTTGCCGGAAAAACTATTTATCAGGCAATGATTGGTTCATCCGCCAATCCTGGTTTACGTGACTTTGCGGTTGCCGCAGAAATTGTCGCAGGGAAACAAATATTTCCTGGCGTTTCCTTCGATATCAATCCTACCTCCCGACAAATTTTAGAAAATATGGTGGAATTAGGAATTCTCGAAAAGCTCATTCGTGCCGGCGGTCGCATCCATCAAGCGGGATGCAATGGTTGTATCGGCATGGGTCAAGCGCCTGCCACAGGTAAAATTAGCCTACGCACTGTACCAAGAAATTTTCCAGGCCGATCGGGCACAAAAGAAGATCAAGTCTATCTATGCAGTCCTGAAACTGCAGCAGCCTCAGTACTGATGGGCGTGATTACCGATCCGCGAACCTTATCAGCAAAAACCTATCCGCGTTTTAAAGAACCTAAAAAAATCATTATCAATACGGCGATGTTGCTTGCTCCTGAAAATATAGAGGCTTCTGTAGTCTTAGCCAAAGGACCGAATATTCAACCTTTACCCGAATTTTCTGCGTTACCTGACACGATGACAGGTCCTGTGTTAATTAAAGTGGGCGATAATATTTCCACTGACACGATATTGCCAGCGGGCGCTAAAATATTACCTTTTCGTAGTAATATTCCTGGTATTAGTCAGTTTGTTTTTGAACAAATTGATTCTTCTTATCCACAACGGGCTTTGGCATATCAAAAAACTGGCTCAATTATCGTAGGCGGTAACAATTATGGCCAAGGCTCAAGTCGAGAGCATGCCGCGATTGCCCCCCGTTATTTGGGCGTACAAGCGGTTCTTGTGAAAGGTTTTGCACGTATCCACAGACAAAACCTTATCAACTTTGGAATTTTACCCCTCGTTTTTGCTAATCCTACTGATTATGACGATATTCAACAAGACGATGTTTTGGCGCTAGACGATATTCGCAAAACTATTCAACAATCTCCAGAAATCACCGCTAAAAATACAAGCAAGAATAAAACCTACACACTACTTCACACCTTAAGTCCTCGTGAGTTAAAGATATTATTAGCCGGTGGACTTATTAACTGGATAAAACAAAAATAAATAGAGTCATCGTCATTGAAATCGCAATACGCTATCTCTGTACGCTACAAAAATTAAAAAGCGGCAGGGGTGACAGTGAATGCGACTTCTTTTTGTGGCTAAGCCAGCAAAAAAAGTGCATTCGCTGGCAGGACCTATGCCAACCACTTCTTATCCTATGAAAATACAATATATTTTCTTTTATCAATGACTTAATTGTTAAATCCTATTTTTTTGTAGCGTGCAAAGATACGCTATTTTCCCTTTTAGGTAATTCAGTTTTATTTAATAATAGTTTATTCTAAATCTGATCGAAAAATGTAATGACTCTGTTTTTAAATGAGGATATATTATATGCGTAATGTAACTATCGAAGGCGATAAAATTAAAATTATTTGTTCTAATAAAAAAAATTCTGGAAAGGAAAGAAAAATTCCTAACCATTGCGATAGAGAATTACTCCAGGAGGCTGCCAATTTTTATTCAGAACTTAAGAATAATGAAGTTGATATAGCACCTTTATTAAAGTATTGCTCTACAAAATTTAGATGTACGGATAGTTCGTACATTATTGAAGCCATCATTCACTTCATCCTTCTCGAAATTGTTATATTTGTATATGCTGCAGTAGCGTCAAAGATTTTTTCACCAACCAAGATTTTTTGTTCCTTCTTAGGAGCAACTTTTACTGCTTATGTGCTAACTATAGGGAAGAGCGATTGGGGTGCTTATAATCGAAAGCATCTAGAGATAAACAATAGAAGAAACAAGTTGGAGCAATACATGAGAGAATATAAAAAAGTAACATCATCCAAAATGTTATTATTTTCGCCCACTGCGGACACTGCGGATATTACTGATGGTGCCCCAAGAAATAATGGTCATGAGATTATTATGCAAGCTTCGTGTGCTACTTGAAATAAGCATCAAAGAGGATGTTCGGTGCTTGCTGTTCGTACAAAATACGATAAACGGCTTCGCAAATCGGCGCATTAATTTTATATTTTTCTAATAAATAAAAAATATTATTAGCGGTAACCACTCCTTCTGTAGTGCCCAGTTCTTTTTTAGCCTGCTTCAAGGTCTGACCTTGCCCTAATGCTAAACCCAAACGCCGATTACGAGACTGATTATCAGTACTAGTTAATATGAAATCTCCAAGGCCAGACAAGCCTAAAAAAGTACTTTGTTTCGCCCCTAAAGACAATCCTAATGCAATCATTTCTGACAGACCTTGCGTTATGAATGCTGCTTTCGCGTTCGCACCAAAGCCTAAACCTTCGACAATTCCTACTGCAATAGCAAGAACGTTTTTGATAGCCCCACCTAGCTCAACACCCACCATATCTGTTGTTAGTTCTACACGAAAATTTTTACTCTGAAATCGACGTGACAGATCATTGGCAAACTCCCATTTATTGGAGGCGATAGTCACTGCTGTGGGTAAACCAATAGCCACTTCTTTAGCGAAACTAGGACCTGAAAGAACGGCCTTATCGATATCGCCCACTATGTCGCTAGCAACTTCATGCAGTAATTGATGTTTATCCTCATCTAATCCTTTTGTTGCCCATAACAAGCGTTGGTTTGATAGTAAAAATGGTTTTATTGCCAGTAAGGTAACGCGAAAAACGGTGCTTGGCACAACGATCAAAATATCTTGTACGCCAGCCAGAACTTCTTGATACTCATGTGAACATACGATAGATGCTGGTAATAACTGCTCCGGCAAATAACGTGAGTTAGCGTGCATCGTATTGATCTGATCGACTTGTTCTTTCTCATAGGCCCATAATGTAACCGTTTGACCCTTACGTGCCAAATGCAAGGCTAAAGCAGTTCCCCACGCCCCTGCACCTAATACTGCGATAGGGGAATAAGAATTCATTGTATCTGACATTTTATTATTTCCCATTAATTTAAATGATAATAGAAGTTTCACGCTGATATTGGAAGCCATTAGACGACATCCAATAGACCACTTGCATAAGCTGCGTGATAGACTTGATTTCATTGTTAAACGCTAGTCTACGGTCCTCATTTACTCATGTAAACTCCGGTCCTCGACTATCGTTTACCTTGAACTCAAGCCCATCACTGGGTTATGCAAGTGGTCTAATAACGAAATCAAATAAAAAAAGACGAAGGGTTTTCGCCCAATAGCGTTAGCCAGCCAGCGATGGCCAGATAAGGTCCAAAAGGAACCGCTGTTACAAAACTATTTTTTTTACTTAGCAATAAAACACAAGCGACCGCTGATCCTAAAAAAGACGCAATTAATAGGATATCAATCAAGACATTACAGCCTAACCAAGCGCCTAATAATGCAAAACACTTAAAATCACCGTGCCCCATTCCTTCTCTTTTCGTTAAAAAACGATAACTCTCCGCTAATATCCATAAACTCAAATAAGCAACACATGCCCCTAAAATTGCTGTTTCTGGTGCGACAAATACATGAAACGCATTCAAGACCAATCCTAACCATAATAAAGGCAATACCAAAACATCGGGTAATAAACACTGTTCAAAATCCATTCCACTGAGCGCAATAAGCCCCCACGTTAACATTAATGCGGCTAACATTTGTATACCGAAATGAAATCGATATGCGACTATGCTAGAACAAATGAATGTCAACACTTCAATCAACGGGTACCGAAAATGTATTTTTTCCTGACAATAAGCACATTTTCCCTTTAAAAAAAGGTAGGAAAATAACGGTAATCTTTCTAAAAAGCACAACGTTTGTTTGCAATCAGGACAATGCGAAGCGGGTAATAAAAGATTGAAGGGTTTACTTTGGGTGTGTTGATAATTGCACAATGATGGCGTCTCTATTTTCCATTGATACTGCAACATTAATGGTAAGCGATAGACTACTACCGCAATAAAACCACCTATCAATAAACTAAAAAAACCAATGCTTACCAATACGAGGATGTTCACTTAAATAACACTCCCTAATTTAAAAATAGGTAAATACATCGCTATAATTAGACTGCCAATGATCGTTCCTAAAATAATAATTAATACGGGTTCCAGTAATTTAGATAAATTACTTACGAAAGAGTCTAGCTTTTCTTCATATAGCTCCGCAGCATTATTTAACATTTCATCTAAACTACCGGAAATTTCTCCTAATTTAATCATTTGTAAAAAATCAAAAGGGAAAATTTTTTGTATTGATAAGGCATGATAAAAACTTTCGCCATTACGTATTAATTCACAACTTGATAAAATTGCCGCTTTGTAAACATAATTTTTCGTCAGTTCAGAAATCGCTTGTAAGGCATCTAACAAAGGTAAGCCTGATAATAACGCAGTCGCCAACGCTAGACTTAAACGTGCCGTAAGGACTTCTGCCAAAATTTTTTTTACCCAGGGTATTTTGAATAGTAATTGATCCTGCCGGATTGAAATAATAGAATATTTCTTCTTTAGAAAAATAAAACTGCTGATAAGAATTAAAAAAAATAGTCCTATAAAAAAAATGCTTGATTCTAACCCATGTGATACATAAATCACGAGTCGGGTTAGCCTAGGTAGCTGTGCACCGACTTCCGAAAAAAGTTGCTCAAACTGAGGAATAACCCCTATTAATAATGCCAAAAAAACAAAAATAGCGACGCCAATAACAGTACAAGGATACAGTAATGCACTTATCAGTTTCGCCTTTATCTTTAAGTTTTTTTCTAGATGATCCGCAATACGTGCCAGCATTACATCTAAAGTCGATGTCCTTTCGCCAAGAAAAACTAAGCAACAATGGAAACTGCTAAAATAAGCTTGATTTTGCTCTAGTGCTTCACTTAAGGAATAACCATTCTCTAGACTAAGCCTTAAATAATTAATAAACTCTTTAAGGAGGCTATGGTTGGTATTCGCTTCCAATAATTCAAGTATTTGCACTAACGGCAGGCCTGCCTGTAATAATCGTGCAGTTTGACGTGTAAAAACCAGGAGATGTTGTGCTTTTATGTTTTTAGCCTCAGCACAGGACAAAAAATAGGTGAGGCGGGTCCTGCCACTGGATGCGCTTTTTTTTGCCAGCTTACGCCACAAAAAATAAGCTAGCATCCGTGTCACCCACCTCTTTTTAAATTTTTGTCCTGTACAGAGGTTTTTAGTCATGACGAGTTAATCCTTAATAATCCGTTTCATTTCTAATAAACTAATTTCTCCTCGTTTAAGTTTTTCTAAGGCTGCAGTGTATAAGGTCTGCATACCATTATTTTTTGCCTGTAAAGCAATCGCTCTTACATCACAGTCCTGCAAAATTAAGCTTTTTATTTGATCAGTAACAGACAACATTTCAAAAATGCCAATACGTCCTCGGTAACCCTCTGTACATTTTTCACAGCCTTTGGCCGTAAAAAGAGTCACCGTCTGAATATCTTGATCAGTAAAACCCAATTCAAATAACATTTTTTCCGGTAGTTTATCTTGTATTTTGCAATGCTTACATAAGCGTCGTGCTAGTCGTTGTGCAATAATTAAATACACGGAGGAAGCGATGTTATAGCGCGGTATCCCCATATTAGCCAAACGAACTAAGCTCTCCGCAGCACTATTGGTATGTAAACTCGATAGTACTAAATGGCCCGTTTGCGCTGCTTTAATACCAATTTCTGCCGTTTCTTGGTCGCGCATTTCACCTACCATGATGACATCAGGATCTTGACGTAAAAAAGCTCTTAAAACGGTAGCAAAATTTAATCCTACTTTTGGATTGATATTAACTTGATTAATTCCCGGTAAAACAATCTCTATAGGATTTTCCACACTGGAAATATTGATAGTAGCACTATTTAAAAAATTTAAGGCGGTATATAAAGTGATAGTTTTCCCGCTACCCGTAGGTCCTGTCACTAAAATCATGCCGTGTGGATAGTGTAATGCTTGCAAAAAACTCGTTTTTTGTGCTTCATTCATTCCTAATTTATCAATCTCAAGTAACATTCTATTGCTATCTAAAATTCTGATCACACACTTTTCGCCATAAAGAGTGGGACAAGTACTGATACGACAATCAATATTTCGATTGCTAGAATCCCGTACTTGAAAACGTCCATCTTGTGGAATGCGTCGTTCAGCAATATCGAGTTGTGACATGATTTTAAAACGAGTAATAATTCGTTGTATCAAACGCACTGATAAAGAAACGGCTACATACAATAGTCCGTCAATCCTCAATCGAATTTGTAACTGACTTTGATAGGGCTCTACGTGTATATCCGATGCCCCGCGCTCAATAGCGGATTGTAGAAGCTGATAAACATACTGAACAATGGCCATTTCATTGTTATTCACTTCATTGATTTGCGGGAGGAAAAGTTTTAAGGCAGCGCCCTGCCGATTTGAATCAAAAATTAATTCTGTTGCGTAATTTTTTGGAGTGGAATTTGACTTTACACTTATTTTTTCCAGCAAACGTTTTAATTTCTCCGGCTCTACCAGGATCTTTTCTACAATCAATTCCGTATGAAACCTAATAGCATCTATCGCTTGCTGATCAGTAGGATCAATGATGGCTAAACCTAATGTTTGATTCTCTTGCCATAAAGGTAATACTTGGTATCTTTGTAATAGCTTTTCTTCAATTAATTGAATGGGCAGCTGTAATGGATCAAGCGTATCCAAATCAATAAAAGGTAAATCTAACTCCTTGGCTAAGCGTTGTGATAAATAGCAAGGATCAACAATATTTTCCTTAATCAAATAACTAATAAATGAAATTTGTTGACGTTTGGCCTCTGCTATAGCAAGTGAAAGCCTTTCTGCGGTTAATACGCCATCGGATAGTAAATGTTTTAAAAAAGTATTAATAACTGGCTTGTCCATTCGTCTTATTAAGGTGTGTCGTCATTTGGCACGATGATGGTCATAAACCGTCGTATTTTCTGCGTTTCGTTACTCACATACCCGCAAGTATGCTCCGTTACGATACTCGAAAAACCACGCTTTCTGACTCATCCTCGCTAAATGACGACACACCTTAGTATTCCATCTCGCTGAGTGATGACGCCTCCTAGTATAACGCAAATTTAATTTAAATGTATTGACGCATTAAAAATATAATGCTTAAAATGGACTTAAGGCGTATAAACCCTAGGTTTAACGGTAGTCCTAAGAATGATAAAAACGACTATTTGGGGTTTATATGCCCATTACACTTTGTTTATTAGACCAGAGAAACGCTTGACAATGTTAAGCGCTTGTTTGAGCCAAGGAGTAAATTGATTGGGGTAAACGTCCATTTCATATTCTAAATGCGTAAGGGTGACCCAGCGGTAATCGTTAACTTCTACTGAATTCGGGATAACACGGGTGTCGGCTGATACAAGACCAAATAGCACGTGGTCAATTTCATTTTCTGTTAGTCCATTAAAAAAATCAACATTATAATGAAACCACCCTAAATTTTGCAGCTGTGCCGCAGAGATATTGAGTTCTTCAGATAACCGACGTTGGCCTGCTGCTAGGATAGTTTCTTGGACACGAGGGTGTGAGCAGCAAGTATTACTCCATAAACCAGACGAATGATATTTAGTCAAAGCACGTTGTTGTAACAACAATTCAAATTGATGTGTTTTTCGAAATATAAATAGTGAAAAAGCACGATGGAGCAAGTTGTGTCGATGTGCAAAAAGCTTCTCAGAAAAACCTATCTCATTATCGAGAATATCAACGAGGATAACGTATTCACTTGCTTTCATAAGCCATTTTCTTTTAAAATGCACTGGAGAATATTTTATAACCTAGTATACTCTTCGCAGTCTTCGGCAACGCAGACGAAAGTTCATCTATAGAAGAGAATATATAATCATTGCAAGTGAATCATGCGCTGGCAAAATACGCAACAAATAGCCGCTATTCCTATGCAAGTAGTAGGTCCCGTTAGCATTAGTAGTCCCGAGTTTAATGCAAGTGTTGGCTTACCTCTAGCTACTTTTGAAACTCCTCTTTGGTCGTCGACTCATCGTGGAACACAGGTTTGTAATCAGGCAGGGGGAATTAAAGCCACGCTGATAGATGACCGTATGACACGGTCTGTCTTGATTGAGGCTGATTCTGCCACTCAGGCTTACCAAGCTTATCTTGATATTCGACAGCAAAAGAAGCAACTCCAATCACTCATTAGTCAGTATAGCCAATTTGCAGAACTACTGGACATACATGCCCAAGTGGTAGGTTCTTTGCTTTATTTACGTTTTGAATTATTGACAGGTGATGCAGCTGGACATAATATGGTAACGCTAGCGGCAGAGCATATGCTTAATTGGATATTGCAACAAAATGCTTCACTCCGCTATGTATCGATTTCAGGCAATTATTGTTCAGATAAAAAAGTATCTGCTGTCAACGGGATATTAGGTCGTGGAAAATACGTTGTGGCCGAGGTATCTATTCCCAGTAGCTTATGCAAACGGCATTTACGGACTACCCCGGAAAAGATTGTTCAGTTAAATATTAAGAAAAATTTACTGGGGAATATCCTCGCAGGTGGATTGCGCACAGCAAATGCACATTTTGCCAATATACTATTGGCCTTTTATCTCGCTACGGGGCAAGATGCCGCTAACATTATCGAAGCATCTCAAGGCATAGTACATGCCGAACAGCGCAATCAGAATCTTTATTTCTCAGTGACGTTACCTAATCTTATTATGGGAACAGTGGGGAATGGTAAACATTTCGACTTTGTCCAAAAAAATTTGCAGCAGCTAGGTTGTATTGAAACGCGTGAACTAGGCTATAATGCCAGGCGTTTAGCCCTTATCGCTGCTGCCGCTGTATTATGCGGTGAATTATCATTATTAGCCGCACAAACCAATCCTGGAGAGCTCATGCGTAGCCATTTACAATTAGAACGTAAGAAGAAAAGTAAAATAAGCACTAAAAAAGCAGCGTTATAAATTATTTGTGAGGATACTTTCTTGCTAAAAGTTGGAATTGATGCATTAGCTGTTTATACACCACGTTATGCACTTGATTTGTCGCTACTCGCCCAGGTACGCCATAGTGATCCAGATAAAATTTTGACTGGCTTAGGCCAAAAGAGAATGGCTGTGCCACCTCCGGGTGAAGATATTGTCACCATGGCAGCAAACGCTGCCAAACAAGTATTACAAAATATTGATACCAGTGCTATTGAAATGTTGCTGTTTGCAACGGAGACAGGGATTGATCAGTCAAAAGCAGCGGGTATTTATGTCCATGATCTAGTGAACCTACCCACACGTTGCCGTGTTGTAGAGTTGAAACAAGCCTGTTATGCGGGTACAGCCGCTATCCAACTTGCGTTGCCGTTTTTGCGAGAAAATCCTACGAAAAAGGTTTTATTCATTGCGGCGGATATCGCACGTTATGGCCTGGAAACCAATGCTGAATCATCACAAGGCGCCGGTGCAGTTGCGGCTATTTTAACCGCCAATCCACGTTTACTGGCTTTCGATGCTGAATATGCAGTAAGCGTTGAAAACATCATGGATTTTTGGCGACCTAATTATAGAAATGAAGCCTTAGTCGAAGGTCAATCCTCCAGTAGAAAATATTTGGAGATGTTAAAAACCTGCTGGCTGGAGTACCACGCATTATCCGAACGTCATTTTCAGGATCACGCTTATTATTGTTATCATATCCCTGTACCGCGTTTAGTTGAGAAAGCCCATGTTAGACTGTTTAAATCGAATGCCGAAGAACCATTGCTCATGGCTCAAATCCAGCCAACACTCGCTTATGCGAGACAGATCGGTAACAGCTATACCGCGTCGTTGTTTATCAGTCTTGCTTCGTTATTAGATAATGCAAGCACGGATTTAGCCCGTCAGCGCATTGGATTTTATAGTTATGGCTCAGGTTGTATCGCAGAATATTTTAGTGCTGTGATACAAGCGGGTTACCGCGAATCACTCCATACCAACTACCATAAGCACTTACTTGACTCACGAAACTTATTGGAATACGCCGATTATGAAGCATTTTATTCATTTACCTACCCAGAGGACGGTAGTCATCTAGAAATTCCTATTTATCAAACCGGTGATTTTCGCCTCGCTAGATATTGTGGTCATCAACGTGTCTATGAGCCCGTATGAAAGTCTTAGCGCCTGCTAAACTCATTCTTTCAGGTGAGCATGCCGTCGTTTATGGAAAGCCTGCCTTGGCAATGGCAATCAACCGTTACGCAACAGTTACTGTAACACGTGAATGTCTACCACGTGTTCTATTTGATTTATCTAATTTAGCCTATTGTCATTATTTAAGCTTCAATGGATTATCTCGTTTAAAAAAACGTATTAAATCTAAATATCACCGATTTATACAAGGCGAACTCGGTATTCGTGATGTCTTACAAAAACCATTTGAATTAATACAGTTTACATTGAGTTTATTGACTGAAACATTACGGATTTCTTTATCTAATGGGATAAAGTTACAAGTACAATCGGATATTCCTATCGGCTGTGGGATGGGATCCTCTGCAGCGATTATCCTAAGCGTTATACATGCCATCTCGATGCATCTGCGTATTAGACTCTCACCAGAAAAATTAATTCATTTAGCATTACAAGCAGAAAATATACAACATGGACATTCCAGTGGGCTTGACTTACGCGTTGTATTACAGGGAGGCACTTTATACATGCGTGATCAAATGATAGAAGCGCGACAAGCGCCTGCAATGCCCTTGTATCTTGTGAATACGGGTGTTCCACTGTCTACCACAGGACAATGTGTTGAACGGGTGGCGCCGTATTTTCAGTCTCAGTGTTTAGGGGATGCATTTGCCAGCATTACAAACAGGATGGATGCTGCCTTACAAACAAACTCTTATCTAGATTTCCAAGAAGCCATACGAGAAAACCATCGTTTACTGGTTAGACTGGGTGTCGTACCAGAACGCGTACAACAGTTTATTTCGCAGATAGAAACACAAGCCGGTGCAGCCAAGATATGTGGTGCCGGCACCATAGCCGGTGAACAAGCTGGCATTGTTCTTGTTGTTACAGACAATGCGTTAACACTCCAACGTTTATGCGCTCATTTTGCTTACTCATTGTTGCCTATTGTATGTGAATCGCGAGGATTACGTGCCATTTAAAGCCTCTGCGCCAGCTTCACTGATGTTATTGGGTGAATATGGTGTGCTTTATGGTAAACAGGCTTTGGTTTGCGCGATAGACAAACGTATTCATGTAACACTGTCTCCCCGCATAGACGATAAAATCGAGATTTTCTCTCATCCCTATAGCCGTTCCGTTTATTCAACAGATATTCAACATCTTACCGTTCAACGCCCATTTCAATTTGTTCTTGGAGTACTGAAACAGTATCAAAGTAAGCTTACACAGGGTTGTACTATTAAGATTGAATCTGAGTTTTCTGATCAAGTCGGATTCGGTTCATCCGCTGCAGTTACCGTAGCGACCTTAGCCGCTCTTTTTGCTTGGTTAGATATCAAAGTATCAAAACAAAGGCATGTACCTATTGGACGTTTGATCGTGCAAGGTATACAAGGTGTAGGTTCAGGTGCTGATATTGCTGCCTCTATTTATGGTGGTCTTATTCGCTATCGGGCATCGCCATTGATAGTAGAAAAATATCCCCTGCTATATCCCTTAACTGTTTTGTATTCTGGCTTTAAAACACCGACAGCTGTCGCAGTAACACAGGTACAAAAGTGTTTTACCCATCGTCCGGATGTACTTCACCAGCTCTGTGACAATATAGCCGAATGTGTCTCTGAAGGTATTCAGCTAATAAACGAGCACGCCTGTTTATCGAAATTAGGAAATATTCTGTTGAGACAACAGGAATTGTTAGTAAAACTAGGGGTCAGTCTGCCATTGCTTCAGAACATGGTGGATAGCCTAAATGCACAACCGGGCATCTTTGGTGCAAAGATTTCTGGTGCTGGATTAGGTGATTGCGTCATTGGCTTAGGCTATCCACCTGATAACTATGTTTATTGTGAACGTGATGCCAACGTAAAGAAAAACCGTAAAATAGAGGTATGCAGTCCTGCAGCTATTTTATTTCCAGACGCTTCCAAGATTAAAGGCTGTGTTCAACGGTTTCCCGTTAGTATGACAGCGAGCGGGGTACAATGTGAAACGATCTGAGGTTATTCAAACTATTTTTAATCATCACATTCCAATAGCGCCAACACAGGAAAGAGCAACTGCCTTTGCACCTAGCAACATTGCACTTTGTAAGTATTGGGGAAAGCGAAATAGCGAACTCAATTTACCGCTTACCTCGAGCTTGTCCATTGCACTGCCAACTAAAGGAACAACAACGACATTGGTCTGGAACCCGAAACAAACGCGGGATAGCATTATTTTTAATGGGAAAGAAATGGCTGTTGATAGTGCTTTTGTGCAACGGCTTACACAATTTTTAGATCTGTTTCGTCCACAATATCAGTGGTATTTGCATATTACCATTGAGATGAATATTCCCTTAGCTGCAGGTTTTGCTTCTTCTGCCAGTGGTTTTGCTGCATTAGTATTCGCACTCAACAATCTATTCGATTGGCGTTTAGAATCGCAAGTATTATCTATTTTAGCTCGCTTAGGAAGTGGTAGTGCGGCACGATCCTTATGGACAGGCTTTGTGGAATGGGATTGCGGTAAACGTAGCGATGGCATGGATAGTTATGCCAAGCCATTAGAGAATACCTGGCCTGAACTTTGCATGGGGCTATTAAGTATTTGCGAGACAGCAAAACCGATTTCATCGCGCGCCGCCATGCAACGTACAATGGATACCAGTAGTTTATATCCACAGTGGCTGGAAAAAGCAACGCAAGATTTGGTGATGATAAAACAAGCAATTTGTCAAAAGGACTTTCCCTTACTCGGACAATTAGCCGAACAAAATGCATTGACAATGCATGCCATGATGCTCAGCAGTTGGCCGCCGATTTGTTATTTTCTACCGGATACTCTGGCAGCGATGCAACGTATTTGGGCCTTACGCAAAGCAGGTCTAGCATTATATTTCACACAAGACGCAGGCCCCAACGTAAAGCTATTGTTCCTCAAAAAAGACAGTCAATCTATTCAGCAATCTTTTCCAATGGTAGAAATTATCTCTGTTTTCAATGATTGAACTGAAGTAAGCACCTGCTTTTTTATTTACTTTTTTAACGCTATAGGGGCAAAAAAATTGTTGGCGCGGGTCCTGCCAGCGAATGCACTTTTTTTGCTGGCTCACGCCACAAAAAGAAGTCGCATTCACTGTCACTCGTGCCACTTTTTAATTTTTTGCTCTGTAATGCGTTTCTCTAAATTTATAGCGCTGCCATTAATCATTTATTAAGCTTTTTGCGGTATCATTATCATTTAATTTCTATAGTAACTAAGGTAAAATATTTTATGTCACAACAAACTAAATCGCAGGATTACAGATTGCTACATAATGCAATTATATGGAGAAAATCCGATGGAACAGTAAAACAGATCATAGAGACCTCCAATGCTGATGAAATTAACGCCGCAGGTCCCCTGGGTGAAACACCGCTACACCTTGCTGTTCAATATGGTCGTTACAGTATAGGTATAATAGAGATACTTCTGGAATCTGATAAGATCGAGGTTAACAAAAAAAGTGGTTCTGGTCATACACCTCTCGATTATTTTGATAGTTTTTCTAAAAACTATGATTCAAAGTTCCGTGCTCATTTTATTGAAAAGCTACTTTTAGAACACGGTGCTCAGCGAAGTTTAACAAATTCTGAATCTGAAAAAAAAGAACTTGTACAATCTTTAGAGCAGAACAATGAATCTATCCAAGTAAAAAAACAGAAATCCGATTCTGAACAGATTCAAAATACGCAAACTTTAACCTCAACTTCTTCTGAAAATGACTCTTTCTAATCGGTTTGGGGTTCCTGGACAATTATGCGATGCAGCGATAAAAATAGGAAGAAATGTTGCATCTTATGCTTCTAACTTTTTCAAACCTTCTTTCAATACCAGTACTCAACACACTCAAAAAAAAGGTACAGAGGTTACTCCAGCTTTTAAACAAAACTAGTTTTTGATAACAGACTCTAGGCACAAGGAAGTGCTTCTTTGTTTCGTAAGCCCATAGTCGTTGCATAAGCTGCCTTTTTCGCTTAAATTTTCCGTTTAGATTCCAAAACGTTCTAAAACAAAATCAAATCCATGACGCAGCTTGAAAACGACGCTATCCATATTTGGCATACCACACTTGACCACCATATCAAACACTACCCCATGTTCCAACACTGGCTTTCTGCTGAGGAAAAAGAACGGGCAGAAAAACTAAAGCCGCCCTATCGTCAACGTTTTACCTTAACCCGCGGTCTATTACGTAAACTATTATCTGATTATAGTGGGCAGCCCCCAGAAAAAATACGTTTTTCCTATACTCTGTCGGGCAAACCTCTATTGCTGAATCCATCACTCAAGAAATCTATAGAATTTAATGTATCGCATTCAAGAAATAGAGTCGCTTTTGCTTTTGCATGGGATACACCTCTGGGCATTGATCTTGAATATAAAACGCCAAGGAAATATATCGATAAGATCGCTTATCGTTTTTTCTCTATCGATGATTATGCACAACTCAAAAAATTAAGCGGTAAAGAAAAACTAAATACTTTTTTCAACGCCTGGGTGCGTAACGAAGCCTTAGTAAAGGCGCTAGGGTATTCCTTAAAAACGCATCCTTGCTCTCAGTACATGATCAATTTAGATAAAGCATCAACAGCGCTTAACAAAGAAAAATGCCCTTGCTCGCTATTTACTTTAGTACTGCATCCTGATTTTGCTGCTGCTTTGGCAATAAAAGGCCAGGCCAAAAGAATTATAATAAAACAATATGATGGAAACTTCTAAGCTGGAAATGAGATCGTAATAATAGCTTATTATTAGGCACGCAACTCCTGTGTTATTTATTATTATTATAAAATTCCATCAGCATAAAACGTACAACACCGCAAATCACACCATCTGCTTGCATTTCTATTAAAGGATAGTGGAGATTCAATGCCTTTAAATACCGTTGATTACCATCAATAACTAATTGTCTAAAAAGTAACGTAGCCCCTGTGCCTTGTTTTAATCTGACAAGAATAAATGCACCGTTATAAGGCACGCAATTAGTATCTAACACGACTATACTATTCTTAGGGAAGGTAGGGCCCTGAGCCGCTTCCATGCAATCGTTTTCTACTCGAATAGCGAACGCATCCGAACTCAGTGGAATACTGGTACTTAAATAATTAGAATAGATTTTAGCTGACAATTTAGATAATTGAATAAATCTATCCTTTATTTCCTGCACATTTAATAAAGGAACTTGATAATTAAACTGGTCTTTTTTAGTTGCACCATAGATACCCTCTTCCTCTTCTGCCTCATGTTCGTGGTCTAGCCAGCCATGAGGCTTATGAAAAACTTGTTCAATATAGTTTGCCAATCTGTCTCCAATATTTTTGATAGGACTATTTCCAATTAAGTGACTTATCTGGCTTTGAGAACGATCTAAACGTTCCGATAAATACGTAATTCCCCCCTCTAAACGTGCTAATCTCCTTAAATTCTTACGTCTAATATCTTTTACATTCATGTCATTTAAAATGTTGTTGTTATGACCCACTGAGTAAACTTATACCCAGTTCAAGCAGCTATAAATGTCAAAAAAAGTAATTTAAAGGGTAAATTATATTACCTTATTAGATAATAAAACAAACGCCTACTTTAATTTAAGAAAATATTTACTTAGTTTTTTCTTAACTTTATGCTGTTTAAGATGAATATAATTTGGTAATCCTTTTTGATAAAGAGGGTAATCTTCTCCCTGAATTAATGGCAAAAGATAATCTCGGCAACGCTGAGTAATATGAAAACCATCTAGGGTAATAAAAGATCGAGGTAGTTTTTTTTCTCGGTTAGCGACATCAGCAAGCTTTGCTTCACCCACTGTCCATTGATAACGCTTACCCGATTTTCTGACAATAATAGGCATCACACCTGTTTTCCCTTTCATCGCAAGCTCAATCGCCGCTTTTCCTAACGCATAGGCTTGTTTCACATCGACCGCAGAGGCAATATGCCGCGCTGAACGCTGTAAATAATCCGGTAAAGCCCAATGATATTTATATCCTAATTTGGATTTAATGAGTTGCGCTATCGCAGGTGCTGCTCCTCCTAACTGTTTATGGCCAAATGCATCCGTAGTATTTGATTCAACTAAAAATTCATTTTTCGAATCGCGCACACCCTCAGCCAGAACAATTACGCAATATCCATAGCGGCTCACTGTCTTATTCACTTGATTTAAAAATCTATCTTCATTAAATGCTATTTCGGGAAATAAAATAATATGCGGCGGTTCTCCTTTTTTTTCTGAAGCTAAGCCACTGGCAGCTGCTATCCATCCCGTGTGACGCCCCATCACCTCCATAATAAAAACCTTCGTTGAAGTCGCATACATAGATGCCACATCTAAACCAGCCTCACGGGTAGAGATAGCGATATATTTCGCGACAGAACCAAAACCAGGGGAATTATCGGTGAGTGGTAAATCATTATCGACGGTTTTAGGAATGCCAATACAGACTAAAGGGTAACCGACTGTCTTGCTTAATAAAGAAACCTTATAAGCCGTATCTTGCGAATCGCCACCACCATTATAAAAAAAATAAGCAATATCATGTGCCGCAAAAACTTCTAATAAACGTTCATATTCAGCACGATTTTCTTCTATACTTTTTAATTTATAGCGGCAGGAACCAAATGCACCGCCTGGTGTATAACGCAATCGGGCAATGGTTTTTGCTGTTTCTTTACTAGTGTCGATCAAATCTTCCGTTAACGCACCTATTATTCCATTACAACCGGCATACACTTTTCCTATTTTAGTTTTATAATACCTCGCAGTTTCAATAAGCCCACACGCCGTCGCATTGATGACGGCCGTAACTCCGCCGGACTGCGCATAAAAAGCATTCTTTTTTGACATCTCGCTATCTCTCCAGTTAACCTACAAGTGGCTCACTATACCCAAAACATTTACTCTTTTCCTAGACTAACATGCGACTTCATATTTTAGGTATCTGCGGTACATTCATGGCTGGAATCGCCTTACTAGCCAAAGAAAAAGGATTTACCGTCACCGGTTCGGATATCAATATCTATCCTCCTATGAGTAGTCATTTGCTAGCACAAGGCATATCGATTTTTGAAGGTTATGACGATCTCAGTCAATTTTCTTCGCACCCTCAGTTAATCATCATAGGAAATACCATAAAACGGGGGAATCCTTGCGTAGAATATGTTCTCAACAAAGGATTGGCTTATATTTCGGGCCCACAGTGGTTAGCAGAGAATGTTCTATACAATCGTCATGTTTTAGCAGTCGCTGGTACACATGGTAAAACAACGGTCACTAGCTTATTAAGTTGGATATTAGACTATGCCGGTTTACATCCTGGATTTTTAATAGGGGGACTTGCAAAAAACTTTACGACTTCTGCTAGAGTAGGCGATCATCCTTTTTTCGTCATTGAAGCCGATGAATACGATACCGCTTTTTTTGATAAACGATCTAAATTTATTCATTATCATCCACGCACGCTGATTTTAAATAATCTTGAATTTGACCATGCTGATATTTTTCCTGATGTCAATGCCATGCAATTACAATTTTCTTATTTACTGCGCACTATCCCAAGTGAAGGCTTAATTATTTGTCCAAAAGAAGATAAACATTTACAAACTGTTCTCGCACAAGGTTGTTGGACAGCCGTTGAATACACGGGCATTAACTCAAATTGGCAAGCCGATCTGATAAAACCCGATGCAAGCCAATTCATTGTGAATGATAAAAACGGTAAAAAAGGGGAAGTTAGCTGGGATTTATTGGGGAAACACAATGTTTCCAATGCACTCACTGCTATTGTTGCTGCAAACCATATCGGCGTTGAACCCAGCAAGGCAATTGCAGCATTAAACCAATTTCAAGGGGTTAAACGTCGTTTAGAAATCTATCAACAAGTTAATCAAATAACGCTCTATGATGATTTCGCCCATCATCCCACCGCTATCGCTTCCACACTCGCTGGTTTACGTCAACGCGTCGGAAAAGAGCGAATTCTATTGATTTTACAATGTACTACGCATACCATGCGCTCAGGCGTATATAGCGAAACCTTAGGTCCTTCTTTCCAGGATGCAGACAAAGTCTGGTTAATACGACCGCAGCAGGATTGGGTTATTGAACAATGCCTTAACACAGCAACGGTTCCTATAGAAATTTACAATTCACTCACAACGCTTATTCACGATGTAGCGAAAGAAGCCAAGCCTCATGATCATATTGTTATCATGAGCAATCGTGGCTCTGATACACTACATGAAAAATTAGTCCACGCCTTAGGTTCTGTCCCTAAAGCACCCTTGTAGCCATCTACTGCGTTAAAAACAGCTCAAAATACTTATTTGCTTAGTGTAAACTCCGTATTGTGAATACCTTAGCAGAACATTATCTCAAACAAGCACTCGCCCTTGCCGAGTTGCGTCGTGGCTTTTGTGCGCCTAATCCTTGCGTCGGTGCTGTTTTAGTCAAAGATGAAAGGATTATCGCAAGTGGTACCCATTGGGCAAGCGGTTTCCCTCATGCAGAAGCCGATGCATTAAATAAAATTGACGCTAGGCTTGCGAGAGACGCCACCTTATATGTTACGCTGCAACCCTGCTGTCATTCTGCTAAAAAAACACCGCCCTGCAGCCAACTACTGATTGAAAAAGGCATTGCTAAAGTCGTTTATGGTTTTCAAGATCCCAATCCTGCTGTCGGCGATCACGCCGATAAACAACTACAACAAGCGGGTATTATTTGCATCCAACAGTCTTTGCCTGAAATTAATCACTTTTATGCCAGTTATCAATTTTGGTGGCAACATCAAAGACCTTTCGTCACTGCAAAACTGGCGATAAGTTTAGATGGAAAAATTGCTGGCGAACACGGACAATGCATTCAACTAACAGGCGAAACCGCACAACAATTTACGCATCAACAACGTCAGCGCGCGGATGCAATTTTAACCACTGCCAAAACGATTTTCCGTGATAATCCCTTATTGAATGTACGCACAGACGGTAAACTCCTTGCTAAACCTCTCGCTATTTTAGATAGTGAATTACGCTTATCCGGTACTGAAAATATATTTAATAGTGCTAAAAAAATAATCCTCTTTCACAAAGCCAATTTGCCCGTTACAACTTTAACAAAATATAATCGGGACAATGTGCGACTCATTTCTGTCAAGCAGGATAGTCAAGGTCTTAACTTATTCGATGTACTTAAAAAACTCGGACAAGAAGGTTGCCATGATTTATGGGTAGAAGCCGGCGGTCATTGTTTTCAAACTTTAGCGCAAAACCAGCTATTACAATGCGCTTTTATTTATGTCGCTCCACAGTGGCTAGGCCAAGAGGCACAAACTGCCTTTAGTAATCCAAACGTATTCCTAGGGGCAAATACCGCTCCTCCC
This sequence comes from Pseudomonadota bacterium, assembly GCA_040384585.1. Taxonomy (GTDB): domain Bacteria; phylum Pseudomonadota; class Gammaproteobacteria; order Diplorickettsiales; family Diplorickettsiaceae; genus JAZKJD01. The sequence goes on from JAZKJD010000005.1 coordinate 32,946, forward strand.
CATCTATTAGGATCAGATGTCTGTTTTAAGTTTAATTGGAGCGAAAAATGAGGGTATAATACCGTTTTCAACAGTACAATAAATCAAATGATAAAACCTTCGGCTTTTCCTAGCATCCATCGCGCTTTAGAAGACTTGCGACAAGGTAAGATGGTTATCCTATTTGACCATGAAAACCGTGAAAATGAGGGTGATTTAGTACTCGCTGCTGACAAAGTAACGCCTGAAGCCATTAATTTTATGGCCCAACATGCACGTGGTTTGGTCTGCCTGGCACTGCTTGAGGAAACGATTCAGCGCTTACAACTGCCCATGATGGTGGAACATTCAACGAATCCATTTAATACCGCCTTTACGGTATCTATAGAAGCTGCCAAGGGGGTCACCACCGGAATTTCTGCGTCTGACAGAGCACACACGATTAAAGTTGCTATTGATCCGAAAAGTACGCCTAAGGATATTGTTATGCCCGGTCATATCTTTCCTTTACGGGCTCGGAAAGGCGGCGTTCTCAAACGCATGGGCCAAACAGAAGGCAGCACAGATTTGATGCGTTTAGCCGGTTTAAAACCCGCCGCCATTATCTGCGAGATCATGAACACTGACGGTAGTATGGCCCGTTTTCCTGATTTAGAAAGATTTTCGCAGCAGCATCAACTCACTTTAGTATCCATTCGTGAGTTAATCCATTATCGATTACAAACGGAATCCCTAGTCAAAGAAATTGCGACTATTGGATTACCCACCGAACACTATGGAGATTTGACAATAAAATTATTCGAAAGCCATCTGGATCAACATCATCATTTAGCGATTATTAAAGAAAAAGCTAGTAAAGAAAATCAATCTACGCTGGTACGAATCCATTCCGAATGCTTTACCGGTGATCTTTTTGGTTCTACTCGTTGTGATTGTGGTTGGCAATTACACGAATCACTCAATCAGATTAGCCAACAAGGGGGAGTGTTACTTTATTTACGTCAAGAAGGTCGTGGTATTGGCCTATTGAATAAACTGAAAGCGTATGCTTTGCAAGATCAAGGTCTAGACACAGTCGAAGCCAACCAACAATTAGGTTTCGGCGGTGATGACCGTGATTATTGGATAGGTGCACAAATGCTTCGTCACCTCAAACGACTAAAAATAAAATTACTCACTAATAATCCACAAAAAATAGCCGATTTAGCGCAACAAGGAATTGAAATAGTAGAACGTATCCCATTAATTGCAACCCCCAATGCAAGGAATCATGCTTACTTAAAAACAAAACAAACTAAGTTAGGCCATCTTCTCAATCTATAAAAAGGAGTATTCTATGAAAAAAACAAAAGAAATTATCGCAAAGCCTTTTGACTTTTCTGATCCTAATGAGGAATTTAATCTCGCTATCGTAGTGAGTCGTTTTAATGAAGATATTACAGAAGCATTATTAAAAGCTGCACGACGACGATTGCAAGAACTCAAGTTTCCCGAAGAGCGTATTACCATTGTTAAGGTGCCAGGCGCTATAGAAATTGGCCTTGCAGCCCAACAACTCGCTATTTCAGAGGCTAATTATCTAGCAATTATCTGTTTAGGCGCTGTCATTCGTGGTGAAACGGATCACTATGATTATGTCTGCCAACAAGTCAGTTATGCCTGCCAAAAAGTAGCACTAGAAGAAAGCATCCCTGTTATATTTGGCGTATTAACCACCGATACGGAAGCACAGGCCTGCGATCGTATCAGTAAAGGCGCTGATGCCGTCGATACGGCATTGGACATGGTATCCCTATTGGACCAGTTTGAAGATTAATAGGAGTTTCGCGCTAGAAGCCAACCAAACACGTACTCCAATAGGCTTCCATTATTAGGCGCGAAACTCCTGGCTAAGCACTGTTACAGGGAAGGAGTTAGATTTTCCTCGCTATTTTCTGAAAGCTGGGCTGGGCTTTCCTGTCCGGCTTTAGAAAAAAAGTTGCGGCAGCTTTTGACTAATTGATAATCTGTTTTTGCCTGATAAAAATAGGATTTTGTTTTCTCATAATTAATCACGCTAGGAAAAATGAGTACCGCTCTTAATATCCCCCAAATAAATTTTATCAGCGCCTTTTGCTGAAGTTCAGCAATCATTTCTTCATACCGACAACGATTTTCTTGTTTTGCTTCCTCTGTTAATAAATCCTTAGAATCAAGAAAGCGATTCGCCGTCTTTAATAATTCTATTAAAAACCCCATCTTCTGGTAATCACTTACGAACTTTATTTGATCGATGAACGTACGAGCAAAAATCTTGTCGTGAATTCTAATTAGAAGAGTACATATGTTATCAAGTTCGGAAAAAAATGCGTCCTCTAAATATTCACTATTAAAATCAAAAATATATTGTTCTATTTGATAGATATGTCTATTCCTTCTTGCTTCTATCGTGAACAAATCAAGTAATTCTTTGAGGATTTCTAATCTTCTTATTTCTAATTCAGAATTTTTTGTATTTTCACATCCCCAATAACTAAGCCAAAGTTCTTGATTATTTTCTGCTAGCTTTTCTAATAATTTTGTAGCTTTATCATATAGACCACTCGTTAATCCAATTCGAGTGAGTAATGCATTTAATTTTTTGCTTTCATCTTCTAACTTATTTAACAGGCTTCTATCTTTTGACTCAGCAATTGACTCAGCAATTGACTCAGCAATTGACTCAGCAATATTTTTTATCAGATCAACAACACTTTGATTTAATAGCTGGGTTTTAGATTTAAGAAAACTTGGTATTGGTAATAGGTCAATATCCACTTGATCTTCTTTCGTGACGCTCTCTATACAACGGGGAATGTCATTTATAAAAAATAAAGTCTCATTAAAATTTAAATCTTCTTTACAAGATAATTTTTCGGCTATTTTCAATATCGCCGTTAATCCCAAAATTTCATATAACAAACCACCCAATATCCTCGGAAATTTTAAATAATTTTCCTCGCCTACCCGTTGGATTAAGTTATTTTTTACAGTAATTTTATCTTGCTCAGATTGCTTGATGATGGATGGCATGGTTAAACCTTTTATAATATTTATTTTTATAAGTTTAGCTTATTGCGGATAGTTAAGATGAAAATATAATTTCAATTTGACGAAATATATTTTTCGCGTCGAATCATCTCTGATGAAAAATGATAGCTATTTACTAAAAGAGAAAAAACTTCGTCTACCATATTCGGATTGCCACATAGATAAACGATATCCTGTGTAGGATTTGGGTCAATTTCACTGAAAGCATTTAATACATAGCCCGCATATTCATAAGGTAACATCACTTCTGATTTGAGTCGACTATAGTAAGCACGGAACTCAAACCAAGGATTCTTTTCAGCAAATGCTGTAAATTCATTACGGTATAATAGGTCTTTGGGTTGGCGAACACCAAATAATAAAATGACTTTGAAACAAGGATGTCGTTTAAATCTTTGCATAAGTTCAGATAACATGGTTCGATATGGCGTAATACCCGTCCCTGTTGCCACTAAGATATAACGGCCTGGCTGTTCATCTCTCAATATCAAACGGCCGAAAGGTCCTGTGGCTGTCACTTTATCACCTACTTGCATGGTAAATAAAAGATCGCTAGCGGTTCCTTCCGGAACATAAGAAGCAGCAAATTCTATTTGATCACTCGCTTCATGCGTGCTATTAGCTATGCTATAGCTACGCCGCAAAACCTTCTCCGAGGTAGGGATATGCAACGTAATAAACTGGCCTGGAATAAAGCAAAAAGCCTTGCCATCTTCACAACGAAAAGTAAGCTGTTTAACAGTAGGGGCAATTTGCTGACTGTCAGTTAATATGAGTGTAAACTCTTTTTTAATCATAGACTGGCTAGTCTAATCAGCTAGAATAAGTTCGTCAAAGCATTTGTCCATTTTTTAGCTTAGGCTCTAGAATTTAACCTCCAACATGATACATTCTAGCGGGTGCCTCGGAAGATTTTGGAGGCAATTCAGGCTTAGGCATAACTCTACTAAGAATAGCTGTATCATCTGACCATTTCCCTGAATTTTCTATCGTATAGTTATCCTCAAAAAATTTTTCAAACATCAACTCCAACAAAAAATGTATGATCACCGTGGGGTGTAAATCATCCCAAAATATCAGTTCGTCGTTTTTATAATGTTTCTTTATGGCCATCAATATGGAGGTATAAACATCGGTAAGCTGAATTGTTTCGTTAAATTCCTTATCATATGCCTCTACTGCGTATTGTACAATATGTGTAGTCCAAACATCATGCTTATCTTCGGGGGCAGCTAGTTGACTAATACCCTCTTTTAGAGGCTTCTCCTTAAGTTTTTTATCCAGCTCAATTTGTTCAGTCTCTGACAATTGAAATCTAACAAATTTTGGAAAACTCAATCGACAACCAAATGAATCGCTCCTAAGTAACTTACCTGCTTTCACAAAATAACAAGAAAATTTATTCGGAATTCCAGTCCTTCTAAAAATTACGGCATTTCCAGAAGTAATTTTTTTTGCAAAAATTTCTATGTCTTCGCTTTCTAGATAATAAACCGCACATCCACTGGTGAATCCATATTGTTCAGGATTTTGATCTATTTCTTCAAAAACGGCTGCCGCATCAAATATTTTGACATTAGCATTTAATTTGGCTTTACTCACTAATTGTTGAACAAATCTATCCAGAAATAAAGTATTCTCCTGAGTTCTTTCAATTTTTTCTGTTTTAGAATCTAGGAGTTTTTGCTCAGATTTTGATAATTTTATATCCACTACAATGTCGTTTTCGCTTAGTGGATATTCAATGTATTCATGATTCTCAACAAAATAAACTTGTCGCATTTCCCCTGTTCCAACAATAAGAACACCTTTTTGCCTAATAGCTTTTAAAGCGGGATCGGTTTCGAAAAGAGAAAGAGTCGGTATTTGATAGATATCACAAAAACTAAAATCAATGCATTGGTAGCTTTCAGCGAGTTTTCTTAACTTATCATTAAAAGACTTACAAGTTTTTTGCGCTTGCTTCTTCACTTTATCTGATTTATTAGAAAATCTTGGTGTTTTACTAAAGTCTGGTAGTGTAAAAAGTACCGCATTCTGAGTCGCATTGGGTAATTTACCAACATCGTTTTCCGGTGTTGTTAGTATTTTTAAGGTATTAGAAACCCCATCAATGGCTCTAGTCGCCCCATTTACATCATCATAACCTACCGTTAAAAAATCATTAGCACCAGCAAAAATGAGACAAAGATCGGTATTCTGAACGCTTCTAATCTTCTTCAGCTTTTTCGCTTGTCTTTGAATATTGTTGAGGAAAAAACTTAGAAAAAACCCTTTAATATGTTTAAAAAAATTAAAAAATCCAGAATAATCGTAAGCAGTGGATCCACCCTGCGCCAGGTTTTCACTAAACTTAGATGACCCTAAGACAGAATCTAAATTGGGATTCTCTACTGGCGTAGCTTTCTCTTTAAGCCTATATCTAAGCATTTCAAAAAATGAACATGACCAAACAAAACCATTAGTAAATTGTTTGTGTGGTGACTTATGTAAGAACAAGTCTATGGGGATACACCCAAGGAGTTTTTTTCCATATTCTCCATTTTTCCCTCCTGGATCGCTTAAACTATCTCCAAGAATGACGACTCCAGTAACTGGCGTCTTTTCTATAGGGGAAGAAGGAGTTACTAACTTATATAACTCAGAATGCTCAACCAAAGGCTTATCTGAACTCATGCAATACCCCGAAGAATTTATTCTTATTATTTCTTGTAGAATAAATAATTTATTCTAAAGTAGCAAAAGCAATTAAGAGAAACAAGCATGGGTGCCAACGGATGCATACCAACAATTTTTTTATCTCCTGCAGATAGAATTAACTCGGAAAATTAAAATATTTTTTTGAAACTATAACATCTTCAGAAATTTGTTTTTTCAAGTCTTCTAAAGAGCCAAATTTTTTTTCATCACGAATTTTCTTTAAAAATTCTATTTCTAGATAAGTTCCATAGATATCTTTATTAAAATCAAGCAAATGGACTTCTAATAAATTTTTTTGACCGTTAATTGTCGGCCGTCTACCACAATTTGCTACCCCATTTACAGGTTTTTCTCCAAGACCATGAACACGAACAATAAAAACCCCTGTCAAAGGCGAAACAAGCCTATGCAATGCAATATTCGCGGTAGGAAAACCTAGTAAACGACCGCGTTGATCGCCGTGAATAACGCGGCCACTGAGCATAAAAGGCCGCGTTAATAAGCGTGATGCTAATGCAAAATTTCCTTGTTTCACCGCATCACGCACGCGTGAACTTCCTATGCGTTTACCTGAAAATAACTCAGTCGGCGTCACATAAACCTCAAACTGATACTGTTGTCCTAATTTTTTTAAGCAATCAAAATCGCCTTGACGTGCTTTACCAAATCGAAAATCGTCCCCTACTATTAATATCTGTACGCCCAATCCACGCACTAAAATTTGCTTAACAAAAGTTTCTGCCTCCATCTCCGCTAAACGCCTATTAAAACGCAAACAAACCACTCTATCAATGGCTAAATCCTGAAAAATTTTTATCTTCTCACGTAAGCGCATCAAACGCGCCGGCGCTTTTTCCCCCAAAAAAAACTCTTGTGGATGAGGCTCAAAAAGCATCACACAACTAGGTAAATTCAACCGTTTTGCCTGCTGCTGTAAGGTGCGAATAATCGCTTGATGTCCCTGATGTAACCCATCAAAGTTGCCAATAGTGAGTACGCACCCCTTATCTTTTAAATTATGCAACCCACAAAGCAGCTCGGTCATGGGTTGGCTTTTAGATCATGGAAACGCAAACCACTTACCCATAAACAGCTAATATAAATAAGAGTAGAAGTCACACCAAGAAATAAAATATGTAGGAAACGTTGCCGCCAATCCCAATGTAGCCAAATAGGTAAAGAAGCTGCTACCCAATAAAGAAATACGCTTAATGCACAATTAGCAAACAATAAACGCCATGTGAAAAGAACCCAGCCCGATTGCCATTGAAAAACACCGCGCGCTCTTAAGCCCTGTAACAATAACCCTGCATTTAACCAGGCAGATAAAGAACTTGCTAAAGCTAAACCCGTGTGCTTAAGTGGAATAATCAACAGCGCATTGAAAAACATATTCACCAAAAGTGCGATAATTCCAATACGCACTGGCGTACGAATATTTTGTTGTGCGTAGAAAGCAGCAGCTAATACTTTAATTAGCATAAACGCCTGCAAACCGATGGAATAAGCTATCACACTGCGCTGGGTCATCAACACATCATGTAAGGTAAATTTTCCGTAATGAAATAAACTAACGATTAAAGGCCCTGATAAAATCAGCAGTGTCAGCGAAGCAGGGGTACCAATCAGTAGATTACAACGTAAACCCCAATTTAAAGTACTGGAAAATGCTTCGGGTGTTTTCGCCGCATGCTGGCGAGATAGATGGGGCAATATAACCGTCATCAAGGCAACACCAAACACACCTAAAGGAAAATAAGCCAACCTATCGGAGTAATAAAGCCAAGTCACACTACCCGCCACTAAAAAAGATGCGAAAATGGTGTTTAATAATAAACTGATCTGTCCTATAGAAGATCCAAATAAAGCGGGTAACATAAGTTTTAAGACTCTTTGTACCCCCGGATCACGCCACTTAAAACGCGGTTTGCGTAATAAACCAAGCTGTTTTAAAAAAGGCAATTGAAAACCAAGTTGTATGAATCCTGCTAATAATACGCCAAATGCTTGTGCCTCTACCGGCACATGAAAATAACGTGTCATACCCAATGCCGTCGTAATTAAACAAAGATTTAATAATGCGGGTGTAAAAGCAGGAACCCAAAATAATCCATAACAATTTAAGATAGCACCGACTAATGCCGTTAGGGAAATTAACATCAAATAGGGAAAGGTTATCCTTAACATTTCGCTGGCTAATTGAAATCGATAGGGATCTAATCCGGGCGCAAAAAGCGCCACTAACCCTTTACTTCCAAGAATACCAAGAATACTAACCACTAACAAAATCAAACCAAGCACGCCGGTAATATGCGCAACAAACTGTTGTACTTCTCTTTCACTTTGTGTTTGTTTGTATTCTGCTAATGTAGGAATAAAAGCCGTTGAAAAAGAGCCTTCGGCAAATAAGCCACGCATAAAATTAGGAATTTTAAAAGCGATATAAAACGCATCCACAGCGGCTGTTGCACCAAAAATACTCGCCGCGATGATGTCTCGAACAAACCCTAAAATCCGCGATATCAAGGTCATCGCCGCAACAACGGACGTCGATTTAAATAATGCTTTACTCATAGTGGGAATCTAGCCAGATTTCTACAATTAACTGCGCTGAGACGCTATCAATAGCCTTCTTGTGCAAAGCTTTATATCCACCTGTTGAAAATAAACGCGCACGGGCTTCAACGGTTGTCAATCGTTCATCAACCGAAAAAACAGGCAAATGAAAACGTCGTTTTAAACTCTCTAAAAAATAACGAGCAGACTGTGTTATCGCTTGCTCTGTACCATCCATATTCAAAGGTATTCCCACTATTAGTGCATCAGGAGACCAAGTTTTCAGTAATAGTGAAATCTCTTTCCAAGGTGGATCTCCTTTTGATGATGTTAAGCTGGTCAATGGTTGTGCCATCGTCGGTGAAGTAGAACCCACGGCTACGCCAATATATTTAGAGCCAAAATCAAATCCCAATATGGTTTTAATATCAGGCATGACCACCGCTATAAACGAGTTTGTTAATATCAATGCCAATGCTATTTATAGCCTCTAACCAACGCTTGCTAAATGGCACATCAAATAAAATAGCCGGAGTCGCTGGCACAGCTAGCCAGAAATTATTAATAATTTCCTGTTCTATTTGCCCTGCCACCCAGCTCGCATAACCTAAAGAAAAAATAAATTTGTTGGGCCCTTGCTGTTTTGCAATGGCGTGTAAAATATCTTTAGAAGTCGTTACACAAATTTCACTATTCATCTTAAGACTTGATTGCCATTCACCGTCTGGCACATGGATAACGAAGCCATGCTCTGGATGAACAGGGCCCCCACAAAATATAGGAAAATCTGTTGGCACGATTTCTTTGACTGCACTTCCCAGAATTGCCTGTAGTATTTTCGAAAGATTAACTCTAAAGGATTGTAATGGATGGTTAATGACAATTCCAACAGCACCTTTTTCATTATGTTCACAAATATAGACTACTGATCGGTTGAAATAAGGGTCAGTCAAAATAGGCATAGCCACCAAAAAATAATTCGTTAAGAAATGATTCGTCTCTGTCATCAAAACCTCTGGGTAAAATCCACTTATTAATCATAGCACCAGACTTCTTCTCAAGCCTAGAGGTCTCATCTTTGCTTTAAGTTCTGTCCCTAAAGTACCCTTGCAGCCATTTCCTGCGTTAAAACAGTTCAAAAATATTCACGTTAGAAACAGAATCCAATAACAACACACCCTAATTTTTCGTTTAATTTTGATAAAGGTATACAATAGGAGCTATAGATTAGCACTTTTCAGAAATCCTGTAGTCACCAAAAAGGCTGTGATGGTTGGACTTTTTAAAGCGTTTTTCGTGGGTGTTAAAAGGACAGATTATCGTTTAGATTACTCTTTCAAAAATCAAATATATGGTACCGAGAGTGGGACTCGAACCCACACGATGTGACCATCACCGGATTTTGAATCCGGCGCGTCTACCATTCCGCCATCCCGGCAACAGGATGAGGCACAGTATAACAAACTATTTTATAGAATCCAGGTAATAAAATAAATCAATAAGCCAATCCGTTTCTTAACTTGCAATCAAAATCCTAATCCCTTATTGTTTTCAATAAGCTCAGAAAACATGATCTTGTAAGAGGTAAATAATGTACAATAATGAAGCCATTCTGGCAGAAAACATTCCCTGTACGTTAACAAAAAAAAAGCAACTTTTTCTTGCCTCGATTATTTGCATCCTCGCTGCTACGTTTTACATGTATGAATTTGTCCTGCAAGTCTCTCCTGCGGTTATGACGAATGAATTAATGCGCGACCTCCACTTGAACGCAGCAAGCCTAGGAACGATGGCCGCATTTTACTATTACTCTTATACACCAATGCAACTACCTGCTGGCTTGCTATATGATCGTTTTGGACCACGACGTTTAATCACGCTTGCTGTTTTGATCTGTGCGATAGGCGCATTATTATTCGGTACAACACCCAATGTTTTCATGGCATCCATAGGCCGTTTTTTTATGGGCATCGGATCTTCTTTTTCTTTTATCGGTGCGCTACTTCTCGTCTCTCGTTGGTTTCCTCCTTATTACTTTGCCTTGCTAACAGGTGTTGTGCAGCTCATGAGCTCTATGGGTGCCATTGCAGGTCAAGTCCCCTTAGCAAGTGCGATAAACCATTGGGGATGGCGCTCGACAATTATTAGTTTATCTATTGTGGGTATTTTTTTGTCATTACTTATATGGACTATTGTTCGTGACAGCCCAGAAACTGTTTTGCAGGGTAAAAAATTTCAATGTTCTCCTAAAAACAGTGAATTAAAACGCTTGCGACAAGTTTGTAGTAACCGACAAACCTGGTTAGTGGCTCTTTACTCTTTTGCCATATGGGCACCCATTACCGCATTTGCTGCCTTGTGGGGCATTCCATTCCTGGTTACCAATTATGGTATCAGCATAGAAGCCGCTTCAGAAGCAAGCGCTATGATCTGGCTTGGTATAGGAATAGGCAGCCCTTTATTCGGTTGGTGGTCAGACAAGATCCAATCTCGATCTATCCCTCTAAATCTCTCTGCCTTTTTAGGCATTGTTAGTCTCACAACCGCCATTTACGTTCCTCAATTACCACTGACTTGTTTGTATATTGCTTTATTTATTTTTGGCTTATCCGCTTCAGGTCAGGCCTTATCGTTTGGGGTTGTCAAAGATAATAATCCAACCTCGGTAGTAGGAACGGCTATTGGCTTTAATAATATGGCGGTAGTGGCTGGTGGGGCCTTATTTCAACCCCTGATAGGGTTTTTACTGTATTACAATTGGGGTGGTACTATGCATAATGGCGCTCCATTTTATGGAGTAACAGATTACCATAAAGCCTTTTTCATCTTACCTCTGTGCTCTATTTTAGCACTAGTTGTAAGCCAATTTTTACTCCAAGAAACCCATTGCAAACCGCAATTTTCGAATGAAACCTCTACTACAGCGTAAGTTTTTCTGCAGGGTTCCCCTCCTTTTATCTAAAGCTTATGCCTAATAAAAATAACAATTTAATGACACCGCCATTAGCTACACAAAAACCCACCTTACTTGCAGCAATTATTTGCATTCTTGCCTCATCGTTTTATCTGTATGAATTCATATTACAAGTTTCACCCGCGGTAATGACTCGTGAACTAATTCACGATTTTGGACTCAATGCCGTAGGCTTAGGAACGATGGCCGCTTTTTATTATTATGCTTATACCCCCATGCAACTTCCCGCAGGTTTTTTATTTGATCGCTTTGGACCGCGGCGTTTAATTACCGCTGCGATTCTCACCTGCGCAGTAGGCGCTTTAATTTTTGGGACAACGAGTCATGTTGCTATTGCTTCTGCTGGCCGCTTTATGATGGGTATGGGTTCGGCTTTTTCATTTATAGGAACCTTAGTTCTGGTTTCTCGTTGGTTTCCTGCCCGCTATTTTGCTTTTTTAACGGGTTTAGTTGAGTTAATGAGCTGTGTCGGCGCTATCGTGGGAGAAACACCTTTAACCATTGCTGTTGGCCATTGGGGGTGGCGACATACCCTAATCACCTTATCCATCGTAGGAATGGTACTGGGACTACTTATTTGGCTTGTTGTCCGTGATAGTCCCGAGGTTGTTTCGCAAGGAAACAAGTTCCAAGCAACCTCCAAAAAAACCATCGTACAAAGCCTAAAGCAGGTATGTCGCAATAATCAAACTTGGTTTGTTGCACTTTATTCTTTTATGGTATGGGCACCTATTACGGCATTTGCTGCCCTATGGGGAGTTCCATTTCTGGTTGCGGCCTATGGTATCAGCACGAAAGCGGCTTCGACCGCTTGCACAATGATTTGGCTCGCTATAGGGATTGGTTGTCCAATCTTAGGCTGGTGGTCAGACAAAGTGGGTCTACGCGGTATGCCTTTAAAATTTGCGGCAAGTCTTGGTATTATTGGTCTAATTCCGGTTATTTACATCTCTCACCTGCCTTTATTTTTGCTTTATTCCTGTTTATTTTTATTTGGCCTGGCAGCCTCTGGACAATCGCTTGCCTTTGGAGTCGTTAAGGATAACAACCACCCCAGTGTGGCTGGTACCGCGATCGGTATCAATAATATGGCCACCGTCGCCGGTGGCGCACTATTCCAGCCAGTTATTGGCTTATTTTTACACTGGTATTGGGATGGGACTATACATCAGGGAACACCTTTCTATAATGCGACGGATTATCGTAAAGCGTTTATCGTATTACCTCTCTGTTATGCCCTAGCCTTTTTAATTGGAAAATTTTTAATAAAAGAAACCTATTGTCAACCACAACACAACAATGCCCCATAGCAAAAGTAGTCGACATTGGCTTAAACGGCACGTTAGTGACCCCTATGTAAAACGTGCCAAGCAGGAAGGGTTGCGTTCGCGGTCCGCCTATAAGCTGCTAGAGATTCAAGAAAAAAACAACATTATTAAACCTGGTATGACAGTGGTTGACCTAGGCGCAGCTCCCGGTGGCTGGTCTCAATTAGCAGCTGGTCTAGTCGGCGAGTATGGTAAGGTATATGCATTAGATATTTTACCCATGCCCCCTTTACCGAACGTAGACTTTGTTCAGGGCGATTTTCGCGAAGAAACTGTTCTTCAACAATTTTTAGAACATATACAATCCATGCCTATTGATATCGTTATTTCTGACATAGCACCTAATTTAAGTGGTATGCGAAGCATCGATCAACCCAAGGTCATGCATCTCGCCGAATTAGCCCTTGATTTTGCTCAGAAGGTATTAAAGCCAAAAGGGTCTTTCATGATTAAAATCTTTCAAGGTGAAGGGTTTGAAGCCTATCTAAAGCTATTACGTCAATTGTTTACATCCGTTTCCATTCGCAAGCCAGCCGCCTCTCGTGCTAGCTCTGCGGAGGTTTATTTAGTAGCCACCGGCTACATCGGCTTTAAAAGATTCGCATCTTCAGACATTAGCGGTATATAATACTATATAATACTGTTTGTTATGAACTACGAGGGTGTGTAGCTTGAACGATATGCTAAAAAATCTATTTCTTTGGTTGATCATTGCCGTCATCCTTATCTCCGTATTTAATAACCTGGAACCTCGCCATAGCAATGCGGATCGTTTGACTTATTCTGAGTTTCTGCACAATGTTCAGCAAGGGAATGTACAGTCAGTCACTATCCAGAGCAATCAAGTCATTAAAGGTCAGCTGCAAAGTGATAAGTCGTTTACGAGTTATATGCCTATCCCTGACCAATATTTACTTCCCGAACTCATTAAAAAAGGGGTAAATGTAAAAGGAGAACCTCCCCAACAAGAAAGCTTTTTAATGCGTATTTTTATCAACTGGTTTCCGATGTTATTACTGATCGGGGTGTGGATATTTTTTATGCGCCAAATGGGAGGAGCCGGCGGTAAAGGTGCTTTATCATTTGGACGAAGCCGTGCACGACTATTAGGTGAAGACCAAGTTAAAGTCACTTTTGCAGATGTGGCAGGCGCTGAAGAAGCGAAAGAAGAGGTAAGTGAATTAGTTGAATTTTTGAAGGATCCCGCTAAATTTCAGAAATTAGGCGGAAAAATACCGCGCGGCGTTTTGTTAATGGGTCCTCCAGGAACGGGTAAAACATTGTTAGCTAGAGCAGTGGCAGGCGAAGCAAAAGTACCCTTTTTTACTATTTCCGGTTCAGATTTTGTTGAAATGTTTGTCGGTGTGGGTGCATCTCGGGTACGGGATATGTTTGAACAGGCTAAAAAACAAGCGCCTTGCATTATTTTTATCGATGAAATCGATGCGGTGGGTCGTCATAGAGGAGCAGGGCTAGGTGGCGGTCATGATGAACGTGAACAAACCCTTAACCAACTGCTTGTCGAAATGGATGGCTTTGAAGGAAATGAAGGTGTTATCGTTATGGCAGCAACGAATCGTCCTGACGTCCTCGACCCTGCCTTATTAAGACCCGGTCGTTTCGACCGACAAGTTATCGTTGGCCTTCCTGATATCCGTGGACGAGAGCAGATCCTTAACGTTCACCTTAAGAAGGTCCCTTATGGGCAAGATGTAAATCCCGGCATTATCGCCAGAGGCACACCTGGATTTTCAGGTGCCGATTTAGCAAATCTCATCAATGAAGCGGCTTTATTCGCAGCGCGCGAAAATAAAGCCTCAGTCGATATGAGTGACTTAGAAAAAGCCAAAGATAAAGTCATGATGGGCACCGAAAGACGTTCCATGGTAATGAATGAAAAAGAAAAAAAGCTAACGGCTTATCATGAAGCAGGTCATGCTATTGTAGGGCGTTTAGTAGAGGAACATGACCCTGTCTACAAAGTCACTATTATTCCTCGCGGCAAGGCCTTAGGCGTTACCATGTTTCTCCCCGAAGAAGATCGATATAGCTATACTAAACAACGCTTAGAAAGCCAAATTGCAAGTTTATTTGGCGGTAGAATTGCTGAGAATTTAATTTTTGGCCCTGAACAAGTCACTACCGGCGCATCAAATGATATCCAACGAGCCACTGAGATTGCACGTAACATGATTACTAAATGGGGCCTATCTGATCGACTCGGTCCATTGACTTATAGTCAAGAAAATGAAGAGGTCTTCTTAGGTCATCAAATTGCTAAGTCCAGCAAATTTTCTGATGATACGGCACATTTAATTGATGAGGAAAGCCGCGCCATTATCGATCGTAATTACAAGCTTGCTGAATCTCTTTTGCAAGAGAATATTGATAAGCTACATCTCATGGCTGAAGCCCTTGTAAAATATGAGACTATCGATTCTGCACAAATCGATGACATCATGGAGGGTAAGCCGCCCCGTGAACCTAAAGGGTGGGATGGTAATGGAAATAAAACAAAAGCGACACAATCGAAGAAAACTTCTCAAACAGACTCAAATACAGCGCCTGGAGCGGATACAGCCGCTGATAGTGCATAGAGGATGTGTAACGATTGCACGATGATGGCGAAAAAGGGTTGTTTTTCTGCGTTTTGTTACTCACATACGCTGTGTATGCTCCGTTACGATACTCAAAAAACAACCCTTTTTCGCTCATCGCAGCACAATTGTCAACACACCCTAAGCTAATCTTGGATTAGACCTCAATGACAAAAACCCGAAAATATTTCGGTACCGATGGCATTCGCGGCAAAGTAGGTGATTATCCCATTACACCTGAATTTGTCTTAAAGCTTGGATGGGCAGTCGGTCGCGTCTTAGCGAATGGGAATAATAAAGTTCTCATTGGTAAAGACACCCGTATTTCCGGTTATATGTTTGAATCTGCTTTAGAGGCCGGTTTATCCGCTGCCGGAGTCGATATCTATCTTTTGGGGCCTATGCCAACACCGGCAATCGCCTATCTAACCCGTGAATTAAAAGCTCAAACCGGTATCGTTATCAGTGCATCCCATAATCCTTATTTTGATAATGGTATTAAGTTTTTTTCACATGAAGGCATTAAATTACCTGATGCCATTGAATATGCTATTGAAGCACAACTCGATCGGCCACTTGATACGGTTGAATCCGCTAAATTAGGTAAAGCACACCGAGTTGAAGATGCAAGATCCCGTTATATTAATTTTTGTAAATCAAGCTTTCCCAAAAATAGTAAACTCGTTTCACTTAAAATTGTTCTCGATTGTGCGAACGGTGCTAGCTACCATATAGCACCTCAAGTATTTTCCGAATTAGGGGCTGACTTGACCGTTCTCAATGCAGAACCCAATGGATTAAATATTAATATGCATTGCGGTTCTACCGATTTACGTATCTTGCAAAAAACAGTTTTATCAAAAAAAGCAGATTTAGGCATTGCTTTTGATGGGGATGGTGATCGGGTACTGATGGTGGACCATTGCGGTGAAATAGTCGATGGTGATGAATTACTTTTTTTACTCGCAAGGCATGGTGTTGAAAAAGGTAATATCTATGGTGGCATTGTCGGAACAGCGATGAGTAATCTAGGATTAGAATTAGCCCTAAAAAAATTAGGGCTCGCTTTTATACGCGCACCTGTTGGTGATCGCTATGTTAATGAGCATTTACAAACGACAGGTTGGCAACTCGGTGGGGAACCATCAGGACATATTATTTCTAGCAATATTATTAAGACAGGTGATGGAATTATTATTGCCTTGCAAATACTAGCCGCTATTCAATCGGCAAAACAATCACTGCATGAAGCCAAAAAAGGGATGAAAAAATTTCCACAAAAGCTGATAAATATCCCTGTAGAAAATCCTTCATTAGTCACGGAATCTCCTTCTGTAAAAAAAGCAATCACTATCGCAGTAGAAACCTTATCAAACCAAGGACGTGTACTTCTGCGCCCATCAGGAACTGAATCTGTTGTTCGCGTCATGGTAGAAGGTAATAATTTGGATCAAGTTCAAAGCATCGCCGAACAATTGGCTACTATTGTCAAAACAGAAAGTCATTAGCTAAATTTTTTCATCAAAAAATCTTGACAAATAAAAATAACCTGATTACCCTTCCCCTAGATTCTGCCTCTAACGTTATGATTGTTATCATCCGCCAGGCAAAAGCAGCGAAAAAACGGAGTTTACACAAGGTAAATGAGTATTTTTGAGCTATTTTTAACGCAGCAGATGGCAACAAGGGAACTTTAGAGACAGAACCTAACTTTATTATTTACTGGAATCCTCAATGGATAGCGACTGTAGTAGTACTCGCACACAGTAAGGTCACCACAGATTTCCTCTGTAGCTGCCCTTGCTGGAAATTAAGCAGGTGGCGGCGTCAATCAAACCTCCAGGTTTATTACCCCCTCCCTATTTTTTAAAATTATTGTGTCTAGCCGCGTAACGGATATTTTCTTGCGCCTCTAAGAGAGACCTCTAGAAGCCCACAGAAAAAATTATTATCACGCTACGATGCATTTTGAAAGTTGGAATTAGCTTTAGAGAGTGTCTTCAAATGTGCTAGGACGAGACAAAAAGCGTTGTTTTTCGAGTACCGCAACGGAGCATACACGCAGTATGTGAGTAGCGTAACGCAGAAAAACAAATGATTTTTGGCCATCATCGTGCATTTGAAGACACTTTCTTAGACTTTTCTAGAAAGTCCAGTGCTGTTTTCGGCGGAGGAAAAAATCATGCAATCAACTATCAAAGAACAACTTTTAGCTTTTTTTAACAATGAGTTGACGGTAGGTCTATTTCGTCGTCTTGGTTTCACGCGTAAGTTAGACGGTCTGGGCACTCGTGCGATTAGCCAAGAAATTCCTAAACAATTAATTGAAAATAACTTGCTTATTTCTGCAATGTCCTTGGATCTTATACTAGAAAAACTCAATTCAAATGTAGCTGGCTTGACAGAACAGGAAGTAGAAACTCAACGCCATCATGTTGGTTTAAATGAAGTAGAATATGAAAAGCCTATTCGCTGGTGGACACATCTTTGGCTTTGCTACCGAAACCCCTTTAATTTACTTTTGACGCTATTGGGCATTATTTTTTATTTCACAGATGACACAACCAATGCGATTATTGTCAGTATCATGGTTGTCGTTTCTACCTTACTGCGTTTTTTTCAAGAAAAACGCTCTAATAATGCTGCTGCGAAATTAAAAGCCATGGTGAGCAATACCGCAACGGTACTACGTCGCAATACCTCATCGAATAAAGAAAAATCGATAAATAATACAAACACAAACAAAATTGAAATCCCCATTAATCAGTTAGTACCAGGCGATGTTATTTCCCTGTCAGCAGGGGATATGATTCCTGCTGACATCCGTCTCTTACATACAAAAGATCTTTTTGTTAGCCAAGCTACGTTAACGGGCGAATCACTTCCTGTAGAAAAATTTACTGAACAGCAAGATTCTACTAATAAAAACCCCTTAGAACTAAGTAATTTATGCTTTATGAGCAGCAATGTAGTCAGTGGTACTGCGACGGCGATTGTCATTGCAACGGGCAATCAAACCTATTTCGGCGCGATTGCTAAACGCCTGACGACTCAAAATCGACTACCCACTGAATTTGAAAAAGGAATTAATAGCGTTACGTGGATGTTGATACGTTTTTTGCTTGTGATGACACCTATCGTTTTAGCGATTAACGGCTTTTCTAAAGGAAATTGGGTAGAAGCCGCATTATTTGCTCTATCCATTGCCGTTGGTTTGACCCCTGAAATGTTACCGATGATCGTAACCTCAACACTGGCCAAAGGCGCTATTATATTGAGTCGAAAAAAAGTCATTGTGAAACGACTGGATGCCATGCAAAATTTTGGTGCAATGAATGTTTTGTGTACAGATAAAACAGGAACCTTAACACAAGACAAAATTGTTTTAGAGCGCTATACCGATATTTTTGGCACTGAAGACGAGTCGCTTCTTGAGATGGCTTATTTAAACAGCTATTACCAAACAGGTCTAAAAAATTTACTGGATAAAGCGGTACTTGACCATGCAGAACTCACTAAAAAATTAAAAATTACAAGCGAGTTCCATAAGATCGATGAAATTCCATTCGATTTTTCTCGTCGCCGTATGTCAGTGATTCTGCAAAAAGGAAGTGAGCATCATCTACTCATTTGTAAAGGAGCTTTAGAAGAAGTTCTTTCTGTTTGCCGCTATATGCGCACCGGAAAGGTAACTCACCGGTTAACAGAAAATATCTTAACACGCATTCATGAAGTGACAACAAAATTTAACCAGGAAGGTTTGCGCGTGGTCGCTGTCGCTACCCGCGAATACCCTAAAACAAATGACACTTATGGCATAAAAGATGAAACCGAATTAACCTTACTGGGTTATGTTACCTTTCTTGATCCTCCTAAAGAGACTACCTCGGCTGCGCTTCAAGCGCTCAAAGAAAAAGGCATAGAAGTGAAAGTACTAACAGGCGATAACCATTTAGTCGCCCTTAAGGTTTGTAAAGAGGTAGCATTAGAGATTAAAGGTGTATTGCTAGGCAGCGAAATAGCGGAATTAGATGATAAAGAACTTGCTGCGCTAATGCAAAAGACTACGCTCTTCGCTAAATTGTCTCCCATGCAAAAAGAGCGTTTGGTTCAGATATTACGTAGCCAAGGCAATGTTGTTGGTTTCATGGGTGATGGTATCAACGACGCGCCTGCATTACGCGCAGCCGATATTGGAATTTCTGTTGATTCTGCAGTCGATATCGCCAAAGAATCAGCTGATTTAATTTTATTAGAAAAGAGCCTCATGGTTTTGGAAGAAGGCATTATTGAGGGCCGAAAAACATTTGCCAATATGCTGAAATATATCAATATGACAGCAAGCTCTAACTTCGGTAATGTTTTTTCAGTCATGGTAGCCAGTGCCTTCATTCCTTTCTTACCGATGTTACCCTTACATCTGCTGATTCAAAATCTAATGTATGATATTTCTCAAATTGCTATTCCTTTTGACAATATTGATCCGGATCAAATTGCCAAGCCACAAAAATGGAATCCACGTTATATGTTACGTTTCATGGTTATTTTTGGGCCTACCAGTTCGATCTTCGATATGACAACCTTCTTTTTAATGTGGTATGTCTTTGGTGCAAACAGTACCGCACATCAAACCTTATTCCAATCAGGATGGTTTATTGAAGGATTGCTCACGCAAACATTGGTTGTACATATGATTCGCACACGCAGAATACCCTTTATCCAGAGTCGCGCTGCATGGCCTCTGGTGATGATGACGCTAATTATTGTTGCACTGGGTATTTTCTTACCGATGGGCCCCTTAGCACATTATTTCACACTACAAGCCTTACCTATTGCTTATTTCCCATGGTTAGTCATTACTTTATTGGCTTATATGGCACTGACACAGTGTGTGAAGGTATTCTATGCGCGCCGCTACGGCTGGCAATAAGATATACCCATTGTCCTTAAAGTTGCGAAATTAGGATGATGGGCTAGCCCTCGCGTCACTCCTTCGCATCTGATCCCATGATTGTTAAATCTTACAATTATTTAATGCACTCTGCTTACAGTCGCCACAATGTTCAAACTAGGCAATAATATTTATTTTTCGTGTACGTAGGAAATAAAATGATCATGAATTATATTGCTAAGCTGCTAGGTATTAGTATATTAGGGGCTTTACTATTAAGTGTAAGCAATCTATCTATTTTCGCTTCTCAAAACGACGCTATCTTAAATTTATTACATATTACTCCTTCACGTGAATCTGTCGATTATGTCCAAAATAAAAAACAATTTCAATTACAGAACTTATTGACAGAACAACGTCATCCAAAAACAAATAATTTGAGTTATCTGATCGGCAATGATACCCAAGGTGGATTAAAAGAACTCTTGATAGTAGATAAGGATATCTCAAAAAAATTTATCGAGATGGCCAATAATCCTCAGCAATTAAAAATATTAGAGAATGCATCTCAGGCCATTGAAATGACCATTATCAATCATAGAAAAATATTTTTTTATGGAACAGGTGCGACGGGTCGTTTAAGCGTTTTAGTGGAATCTTCTTTATGGAGACCTTACTGGGAAAAATTCAAGCTTCTATCAGAATGGCAAAAAATTAAACAATACCTACCTGATGTTGAAAATACGATTATCGGAACTATAACCGGTGGTGATCGTGCTTTACTAAGTTCACTTCCTGCATTCGAAGATCTGCAAAGTATCGGAAGACTACAATTGCAAGAGCAACATATACAAAAAGGTGATTTAGTTTTTGCGATCACAGAAGGTGGTGAAACCTCTGCAGTTATTGGTAGCGTTTTGTCGGAAGATAAATTAAATTCTCAGGCAAAACAAAAGAACCTCTATTTTATTTATAATAATCCGGATAAAACTTTATTGCCTTTTGTAAGAAGTCGTTCCGTTTTACAGAATCCCAATATAATAAAAATTAATTTGACTACCGGACCGCAAGCAATAGCAGGCTCAACCAGAATGCAAGCCACGACTAGCGAGCTTTATCTAATGGGTATTCTATTAGAGGATGCCTTGCAGCATATTTTGAAGAAATATCTTTCTAGACAAGAAATGCAACAACTCGGATTTTCTGAATCCACGACGTTGAAACAACGCTTGTTAAGTTTTCAAGCATTACAAGTTAGCACTTATCATATGGTCTCGAAAATTGCTCCATGGATAGATCTAGAAGCAAAAACTTATGCGACACACCATAGAGCAATTTATTTTGCAAACCAAGCATTATTACCTGTTTTTACTGATATTACTGAACGGGCCCCTACTTTTCGTCTTGAACCTTTAGACACAATAAATATCAAAAAATCTTGGGTATCTGTATGGACAACTGCAAAAGATCAAGAGCAAGCATGGCTTATTTTATTGCATCATCCTTTTCGTGGTCTAAATTATAATTTTTATTTAAAAGAGTTTGAAAAAATTCAAGATCCTTTTTTACGAACCGCTGCACTACAAGGACTAAAACAAGCAGGTAATGAACAACAATTTCTCTATGACCTTTCTTTTTCTAAGAAAAATATTGCCAAAGTGAATCCAAATGCCGATGATTTAGGAGTTCTTGTTTTATTTTCTGGAGAACAATTAACCGATTCTGGTTTTTATGATTATTTTCAGCTATTGACTAAGCTTCAAGCTGATACTGTTATTATACAAATGGTAACAAAAAAATCGCTTATTAATAAAGAACAGGGGGTAGCATTACAATTCACTAATAAGTCACGTACCTTAGGGTGTGTTGACAATTGTTCTAGGATGAGCGAAAAAGCGTTGTTTTTTGAGTACCGTAACGGAGCATACACAGCGTATGTGAGTAACGAAACGCAGAAAAACAACGCTTTTTCACCATCATCGTGCAATTGTCAACACATCCTATACATCCCAATTACTGTCATGGATGATCCCTTGGGACTAAATCAGCAAGTAATGTTAAAAATGCTACTTAATGCCCATTCAAGTGCTGTTATGGCAAAGTTAGATCGCGTAGTAGGCAATACTATGACAAATGTTGATCCTAGCAATTTAAAATTGATTGGGCGAGCAACTTATCTTATTCAATTACAAATAAATGCTGTTTTAAACAGCCCTGTTTGGCTGGATCAATTTGGTCAAGAACCACCAATTTCTTATGCAGAAGCCAATGCAATTTTGTTTAATATAATTGATGTTGTGAAAACTAGGCATACTGCAATTAAAACGTCTGAAGTCGCTTTATCTATTATACGTATACTCGAAAGCTTAAAACAACAACGGCCTATTTCCTGGGAACAAGCAGAAGAAATTTTACATAGAGAATCCTTAAGCGATTATTTACGTCCTTACTTTAGAGAAGTAGAATCTTTGTACGCTACAAAAATTAAAAATAGCCCGTCATGGCGAGGCCGAAACGTTAGTGAGGCCGTGGCCATCCAGAAAAAATGAAGCGTTTCACCCGATTTCCGCGCGCTTCGCGCGCACAATGACGAAAAATGCTTTACTATTGCCTAAAACAAAAATTAGCTGCACTAGTTCCGACTTGATCGGAACTAGTGCAAATAACAAATTTTTTCCTGCGGGATTATATAGGAGGGTTACCGTGATAATAAGGGAGTATTTTCATGAGCATTCTCACGCTTACTCAATACTTCTTCTAACGATGCCTTCCATTTTAAGAAAGGAATTTTTCTATCCAAAAGGTCCTCAACCGTGTCATGAGTCTCGGCATATTTTTTCATTAAACCTTTCTCAATAGTATTAAGAATTTTCTTATCTTTCTCTTCAAATAAACTGTACAACGACTCTAATTTCCCCATTGATTCCGTTAACCAGGTCTGTTGTTTATTTGCAAAGCAACATAAAGAAGAAAAGAGAGAAGAAGACACGGTTGGTGCAGGATTCGATTTAGATGCATGCAACCAACATTCAATTAAGGTAGAAACACCGTACCAGTTTTCTATGTATTCTTCACAGAGTGGATTACCTACCTCTTTACGACGAAACACTTTTTTGCTCTCTTCGTCAACATGAAAAAGAGGGCAGCATGTCTTTTGCTGCGCAGAAGGTAATGGCTCTGGCATAGCGCTTTCTTCTGGATGCACTAAAGGTAAAGGAAGGAGGCCATCATAGATATCTTTTAAATCTTTAAAAACGGATTGACACGCTTCGACAACGGCTTTGTAATTTTTTTCGTTTACTAAATCAAAAAGTTTAGCGTCACCAAAAACACATCTTTCATTCCCTTCTTTATCCTGACAATCAATACCTAGCGAATTTGCTTCATCGTGGCTTGCTTTCGTTAGCAGCCCTCCTAGAACAAGACCATGTTCCTTAACAAGCTCGAAGTGTGGCGTTACGACATGGCCAGCCGCAAAAGCGTCTGTAAAAAAATGAAGGCCATAAGCCAAGTAAGCGCAGGCTTTGTCGAACAACGCTTTCTTTTGTTTTTCATTTTGTTCTTTATGCGCTTGCTTAGCTAACTCAAAAGCTTGATCTCGGGCAGTTCGATAAGCGGTTAAAGCGTCAGGTCGAAAATGATCAAAATCAAAAAGCGATACTAATATATAGTTTGGACCAAGCGCTTCTACATACTTCTTATTTAAGTCTTTCCCGTCTCCGTTCGTGTAGTATTCGCTGGGTTGCTTATTCTCCTCTCGAAGCTTCTTAAGACCCTCTCTTTCTGACGCTAGGAGTTTCAAAGTTTTCTCTAGTGATTTTCTATTTTCAGGGTTAAACGGTAGAACAAAATCCTTAAGAAAAATATCCTTCGACAATTCTTTCTTGGAGTTTTGCGGATGTGCATTGAAGTTTTGCGGATGTGCAATCGTGTCATAGTGTTTAAAAAATGCATCTTCAACGCTAACATGTGAAGAATAAAAATCTGGCAAGCAGATAATATCCTTTAAGTGAATGGAAAAACCATTTATCACAACCTCAGAAGGTATCCCTTCAGGTAGTTCGTCTAATATCAACGAATGCTCCCCACCATCGTAACAAACAAATCGCGGGCGTCGTCCTCCCTTCTTCCATTCCTCTGTCACTTTTAATTCTTTATCCATGAATTCTTTATCTATTTTTTGTTCTTGTGTATCTTCTGACATAATATTATTCTTTTCACTGTTGTTGTTATTATGAAAGATCCTAACAATAAAAGATTAATAGATTATTAAATAATCATCCAAAAATTACGCTATCCTCTGCACGCTACAAAAATTAAAGCGGCATGGGCAACGGTAAATGCAGCTACTTTTTGTTGCATTGAGAGGCGCTTATTCTACGGTAACTGATTTTGCGAGATTTCTAGGTTGATCAACGTCTGTCCCCTTAAGAACAGCAACATGATAGGCGAGTAGCTGTAAAGGAACCGTAAAAACGATGGGACTAATTACATCCGTTGTCTTTGGTAAGATGATAGTTTCTATATCCTCAGATTTTTCTTTCTCTAATGGATCTTGTGCAAATAAAATAACTTGTCCGGCCCGCGCACGCACTTCTTGAATAGTAGACTTTAATTTATCACTTAAAAAATTGGATGGGAGTAATGCAATAACAGGCATATTGCTATCGACTAAAGCAAGAGGTCCATGCTTTAACTCACCCGCAGGATAGGCTTCTGCGTGAATGTAAGAGATTTCTTTGAGTTTAAGAGCAGCTTCTAAGGCCACAGGATAGTGGATACCGCGCGCGATAAATAACGCGTGCGATTTATCTACCAATACTTTCGCTAATCGTTTAATGGGCGCATCTAACGTTAAAGCCTCTTCTAAAAGTTTTGGTAATGCACGTAACTGTGAAACCCATTCTGTCTCTTGTTGTTTATTCCAGCCATGATGCCGACCTAAAAGTGCTGTTAGTAATAACAGCACGGTAAGCTGCGTGGTAAAAGCCTTTGTCGAAGCCACGCCAATTTCGGGCCCTGCTCGTGTTAATAAGACAAAGTCGGATTCGCGTACCATTGCACTTTCTGGAACATTACAAATGGTTAACGTCGCTGCGTAATCTTTCGTCTTTGCTTGTCGCAATGCTTCTAACGTATCTGCCGTTTCGCCAGATTGCGATAAGGTAATGAATAACGTATCCGGTTCTACCACGGTCGGATGATAACGAAACTCACTAGCAATCTCTACTTGACAAGGAAGTCCTACCCAACTTTCTAACCAATAACGTGCAATTAAACCTGCATGATAACTGGTACCACAAGCTACTATCTGCACTCGACGGATACCGGCAAGGCTATCAATCGCTTGAAAGCCACCCATTTCATCCAAAACTTGATGTTGTCTAATTCGTCCTTCCAATGCAGCATTGACTGCATCCGCTTGTTCAAAGATCTCTTTTTCCATAAAATGACGGTATTTCCCCTTAGTAATCACATCATTTTGTAATGCTGAATGATAAGGAGAACGATGCACAATTTGCCCTTTACTATCGTAAAGCATCACTTTTTCAGAACTAATATGCGCAACCTCTCCTTCTTCTAAATAAATAAATTGTTTTGTAACAGGGAATAAAGCAAAATGGTCAGACGCAATAAAATTCTCACCCACACCCAAACCAATGACTAAAGGGCTGCCTTTACGCACAGCAATTAAGCTATTAGGTGCATGGCGATAGAGAAAAACAATGGCAAACGCACCTTCTAATCGTCGAATGGTTTGCAATACGGCCGACAAGAAATCCTTACCCTCTTTTAGTTGTTGATCTAATAGGTGAACAATGATTTCCGTATCAGTTTCTGACTCAAATGGATAGCCCGCTTTTATTAACGCCTGACGCAAGAGTAAATAATTTTCAATAATTCCGTTATGAACTAAAGCAATGTCGGCTCCCGACATATGCGGATGTGCATTCATTTCACTAGGTCTACCATGAGTAGCCCAACGTGTGTGAGCAATACCAATTTTTCCCGATAAGACTTGGGGTTTTATTGCTTGCGCTAAGGCTTCCACTTTGCCGACAGTGCGTAGCCGTTGTAATTGCTCATTGGAGTCTAGTAAT
Source organism: Pseudomonadota bacterium (assembly GCA_040384585.1). Taxonomy (GTDB): domain Bacteria; phylum Pseudomonadota; class Gammaproteobacteria; order Diplorickettsiales; family Diplorickettsiaceae; genus JAZKJD01. The sequence goes on from JAZKJD010000005.1 coordinate 59,141, forward strand.
GCAATACCCGCTGAATCATAGCCTCGGTATTCAAGCCGTCTTAAACCTTGTATAAGAATAGATGCGACGTTACGTTGCGCCACAGCAGCTACAATCCCACACATACAAATTATCTTAAACCTCAGTTATACTCTGAAAATGGATATCAGTTTTTTTATAAAACTAACAAAAACAGAAATGACTCACTGGTTTTTTCCTTATACTTGCATTTTATGTAGTGAAAAAACAAGACGAGAAATTGATTTATGTAGTGATTGTGAAAAAAATTTACCCTGGCTACACCAGAAAATTTGTATTCACTGCGCAGCGCCTTTGTTATTAGAGACAAATTCTATTTGTGGAGCCTGTTTGAAAAATCCACTGCCTTTTTATAAAACCTGTATACTTTTCTCTTATACACATGCCATAAAAAAATTAATCATCGGACTAAAATTCCAACAACGCCTACTTTATGCAAATATTCTAGGGTCCCTACTCATGGAAAAAGTAGAACAACTCTACCAGAAAGAGGATTTACCTCCTTTAATTATTCCTGTACCCCTGTATAAAAAACGCCTTCGTGAACGTGGTTTTAATCAAGCGATAGAGATCGCAAGACCTATCAACAAAAAGCTAAATATCCCCATCGATTATAAAAGCTGTAGCCGAATTCGCAATACGGTGGCACAAAGTACATTACCTGCTAACCAGCGCGCTACTAACGTGAAAAATGCGTTCGCTATACAAAGAAGCCTATCTAGTCAACATATAGCGCTACTCGATGACGTAATGACCACAGGCCACACGCTCATCGAGTTAAGTCGCGCTTTATATGATGCAGGTGTGAAAAGAATAGATGTATGGTGTTGCGCACGTACGTACCTGGGCAGCTTCTAAACCTACTCTACTGAGTGTAAAGAAACAACGCTTTAATACTGTTCTTCACGCTCACGGTGACGTCCACCACCATTATTACCGCCACTACCGGAACCCATACCGCCAGAACGACGACGATGGCCACCGCCACCACCTCCTCCGCCTGTTCGACCACCACCGCCACTACGGCTACCGCCATTCGAGTCAGGTGGATTTGCTTCGGAAACAGTAATAGTACGTCTTTCATGAATGCTACCATGCAAGCGTTCAATAGCCTCTTTTGCCTCTTCAGGTGTAGACATCTCAACAAAACCAAAACCCTTACTACGGCCACTGTGGAAGTCCCGAATGACTTTAACAAACTTTACTTCACCAAAAGGTTCAAAAAGCACCCTTAAGCCATCGTCATCGACGCTATAGCTCAAACCACCTACATACAATCTTTTATTCACGAAAAACCTCCAAAAGGCTAAAAAATGGCCACTCTCTAAGATAGCACCGCTTACACGTTCTAACTAAGCTGTGGCAAAGATAAACTAAACGCCCTCATAGTAACACAGGAGAGTCAACTAGGGTATATACCGCTCGTACTTGAAGATGCGAACTTTTCGAATTCACAGCGAGCGGTATATCCTCTTCGCCTTTCAAGAGTGGCGTTGCTACACATCGGACGCTCATCCTCGTGCGCCTGCCCCTCCGCCCCCTCTTGAAACCCTTTAGGTATATGCTACATGGCTAAAAAGCTGGCCATACTACTCCAAAAAACTACGCAACATCCAAGCATTTTTCTCATGAACTTCCATGCGATCTGAAAGTAAATCGACAGTCACTTGGTCCCCTGATTCTTCGATTCGAGGCAATAATTCTCGCGCCAAGCAAATAATTGTCTCCTGATCTTCCATAAGCTGTCTTATCATTGACTCGGATTTTACAGAACGAGCCCCCACCGATTCTTTAATTTTGCTTAATTTTGCAAAATCCTCATAGCTAGCTGGGACGAAAAAACCCAGTGCACGCACGCGCTCAGCAATAGTATCGACTGCATTCCATAGATCCATATATTGTGCTTCAAATAAGCTATGTAAGGGTTGGAACATAGGACCTGTCACATTCCAATGAAAATTATGCGTTTTTAAGTACAGCATATAATTATTAGCCAATAACTTGATCAATCCTTCTGCTGTTTTTTTTCGTTTTGTTTCTGTTAACCCTATATTAAGTTTTTCCAACATAGTAAATAGCTCCTAACAATAGTTATATCTATGATACTTGAAGTCGCAAACTAGCAACTTCAAGTAGCTCTTCTATTATTCTTAAATCACTGTTCATCGTCATCATCCTCATTAGAGGAAGCGCTCAAATTACTATTCTGTCGAATCAAATAATCCCTACGCTGCAAATAGGCATTGCGTTGAAAAACATAGGGATCAAATGAAGCTTGCCTAATCGTTTGATCAAAATCTAATAATTGTGCTCTGGCATTAATGAAGCTTCCTACGGTTAAACCATTGCGCCATGCCATATCGTCTATATAGGGGTAGACAGAAAAAATACCATAATTAATAGGCCATGAAATCGTATCACGTACTGTGCGTGGACCTAAAATAGGAACCACCAAATAAGCTGATGATCGATAACCCCACTTTGCTAAGGTTAAACCAAAATCCTGTGAATGTGCAGGTAAATTAATCCTACTCGCCACATCAACAAATCCACCTATGCCTACCGTAGTATTAATCAATAACCGCCAGGTATCTGCTGTTGCATCATAAAAATCAGCTTGTAATACATCGTTAATAATAGTAGGGACTTGTTCCAAATTACTGAAAAAATTACTAATGCCTTTGCTTAAAGGCCAAGGTAAAATAGTTTTATACACGGTAGCAACTGGCTTAAAAAAAATTTTGTCTAAAGTCTGATTCAGTTTAAAAGCATGACGATTGAAATTCTCATAAGGATCATTATTTGCATCTTCTGCGAAAGTTGGCGAAATGACTACTAGTAACAGACATAACCCTAAAGCTTTATGAAACATAAATGTTCTTACCCTTAACCCTAGTTTATAATTTTAATTAGAATATACCCATTGCACTTGAAAATGCGATCTCGCATTTTCAAGTGTTTTCCTTGCGCGATGGGGATTTTCAAGGGGAGAATCGCGATTTCTCCCCTTGAATAACAGGGCGGAAGCTTGGCTTTTCCCCGTTAAGTAATCGGTTATACAGCTCGCTATGAATTCAAAAAGTTCGCATCTTCAAGTACGAGCGGTATATGCGTCTAAATATTTTTCAGCATCCAAAGCCGCCATACAGCCAGTACCTGCCGAAGTCACTGCTTGACGGTAAACGGGATCAGCCACATCTCCCGCTGCAAAAACACCGTCTACACTCGTCGCCGTTACCCCCTGGCTTCCACCTTTAACAAGTATGTAAGAATTTTCCATTTTTAATTGATCTTGAAATAATTGAGTATTCGGTGTGTGTCCAATAGCAATAAAAACGCCTTGTACCTCTAATTGTTTGAAGTCTCCTGTTTTAACATTTTTTATTTTTAAACCATTGACACCTTTTTCATCACCTAAAATAGTCTCTACGACACAATCTAGCACTAATGAAATCTTTCCTGTTTTTACTTTAGTCATCAATTTATCAATTAAAATCTTTTCCGATCGAAATGTATCTCGCCTATGAACCAGCATCACATGTTCCGCAATATTAGCCAAATAAAGCGCTTCCTCAACAGCCGTATTACCACCACCAACAACTGCCACTTTTTGCCCACGGTAAAAAAAGCCGTCACAGGTAGCACAAGCCGAAACCCCTTTTCCCATAAACTCGGTTTCTGATGCTAAACCTAAGTATTTCGCTGAAGCACCTGTCGCGACAATCAAGGCATCGCAGTGATAGACGGCTTGATCGCCTTTTAGATAAAAAGGTCTTTGGGCGAGATCAACAGTATTAATTTGATCAAAAATAACCTGACTTTCAAAGCGCTGCGCATGTCTTAACATGCGCTCCATCAGTGCGGGTCCCTGCAAACCTTCTATATCCCCTGGCCAATTATCAACATCGGTAGTGGTCATTAACTGGCCGCCTTGTTGTAGACCTGTGATAACAAGTGGCTGTAGATTAGCGCGTGCTGCATAAATAGCGGCTGTATAACCCGCAGGCCCAGAACCTAAAATAATTAAGCGATGTTTTTGAATTTTACTCATAGTCTATTCACTTTAGGGTAAAACCTCAGATAATAAAAATGAAAAAAGTACCTAGTGCTGCGAGCTCGCAACTTCAAGTACAATGGGTATAATTAAGAAAGTATAACAATAAACCGCAAATAGTATCCATTACCCTTTCCGAATGAATTAGGAGCCGTTTTGAAACGACACATCAGAAATGAGGAAATCACGCCCCATCTCAATCTAAAACAACGCCTACGTGAAGGCTTATTAATCGCCAGTGTAGCCATTGCACTTTTTTTATTACTCGCGTTATGGACCTATCATCCGAATGCTCATCATAGCGCCTCTACGAATATTGCTGGCCATTTAGGTGATGCGCTAGCCCATTTATTTTTTTCTGGAGTCGGCTCTTTAGCGTATTTGTTCCCTGCTTTACTCTTATATTGTGGATGGCAAGGGTTTAAAAGTCCTTATCATCACACTCGCATTCATTATCCTCTTCTAGTTCTGCGGTTGCTAGGATTTATCATTGTGTTCATCGCGGCTTGTGGTCTCGCTACGCTGCATAGTACACACGCTATTCACGGCTATACGCCTGGAGGAGTTTTAGGCGCCGTCGTCACAAAAAATTTTATTACCCAGTTCAATGTAGTCGGTAGCACGGTATTTTTGTTAGCCTTATTATTAGCCAGTACTACCCTTGCGACAGGGTTTTCTTGGATGAATAGCTTAAATCGTCTAGGTCGCCAACTCAGTTTGGTGTTGACACGATGCTATGAAACGATAAAACAGTGTGGTAACAAGTTAAAAAAACACGTAAACAAAAAAGAAAAAAACACCACTATCGCAAGTCAATCTACGCTAACACCCGCGACAAATAACAAACAACTGCAGCCACATTCGATAACAACGGCTTCATTTTTTGATTCGGAGCTTACAACCACCTCCCAATCCCCTATTCCCATTAAGCCTTATTCGCCTCCTACCACGATTATTCCTAGCAAAAAAGTTATCCTCAGTGCTTCGTTGCCTCCGCTGAGCTTATTAGACCCTGCGCAAGCATCTGGAAAAGAAGGTTATTCGCGCGAGGAACTAGAACGACTCTCACGCGATGTTGAGCTTCGCTTAAAAGATTTTGGCATACAAGTACACGTTGTCGCAGTTCATCCAGGTCCTGTTGTCACACGTTTTGAAATGCAACCCGCCGCCGGTATTAAAGTCAGTCGCATCACGGGCCTAGCGAAAGACCTTGCTCGCTCCTTATCCGTCGTCAGCGTGAGGATCGTCGAGGTTATTCCTGGTAAATCCGTCGTAGGCTTAGAGGTTCCCAATAAACATAGAGAAATCGTTCGTTTAAGTGAAATATTAACGTCAAATTCCTATCAACAGGCACGTTCTCCCCTTTCGCTGGCCTTAGGCAAAGATATTGCTGGCCATCCTGTCATTGTTGATCTCGGCAAAATGCCACATCTGCTAGTGGCCGGCACAACCGGTTCGGGTAAATCCGTAGGCCTGAATGCTATGTTATTAAGCATTCTCTACAAAGCAACTCCTCTAGAAGTAAGACTGATCATGATAGACCCAAAAATGCTGGAGCTTGCCATTTATGAAGGCATTCCTCATCTTTTAGCACCTGTCGTTACCGATATGAAAGAGGCAGCCAATGCATTACGTTGGTGCGTTGCAGAAATGGAGCGTCGTTACAAATTAATGGCAAATCTTGGGGTACGCAACTTAGCGGGCTTTAACCAAAAAATACAAGAAGCACAGACGAAAGGACGTCCTCTCAGTGATCCCTTCTGGACACCTGAGCAAGGAGGACAAGCCGAACCCTTGATGCAACTTCCTTATATTATTGTCTTGATCGATGAATTTGCCGATATGATGATGGTGGTTGGTAAAAAAGTGGAAGAACTCATCGCTAGAATTGCACAAAAAGCACGGGCAGCGGGTATTCATTTAATTTTAGCCACGCAAAGACCTTCCGTGGATGTCATTACCGGATTGATAAAAGCTAATATTCCAACCCGGATTGCCTTCCAAGTTTCCTCAAAAATTGATTCGCGTACGATTCTCGATCAACAGGGCGCCGATCAATTATTGGGCTATGGCGATATGTTGTATTTGGCACCTGGAACTGGCCTACCGATTCGGGTCCATGGCGCTTTTGTCGCTGACCAGGAAGTCCATGATGTGGTAAATGCCTTAAAAAAATCCGGTACGCCGGAATATAAGCTAGACCTATCACAAGCCTCGCTTGATACATCCGACACTAATGCAGAATTTATGGATAACAATTGGGGAGAAAAAGATGCTTTATACGATCAAGCGGTACAAATTGTTTTGGAAACACGTCGCGCTTCTATTTCCAGTATTCAACGACGACTTAAGATTGGCTATAACCGTGCCGCGCGTTTAATGGAAGATATGGAAAAAGCAGGTCTGGTCAGCGCCATGGAAAATAACGGTAATCGAGAAATTTTAGTCCCTGATAGACTCAATGAATAAACGCTTACAGCATTTTCCATCATCGAAAAGAAGGAACGTTCTGATAAATTGAAGTCCCATTGGGAATATCCTGGGTACTATTATCAAGATCGTTCTCCCAGCTAGCGCTATGATCATCGCTAGGAGAATTCAAAGGACCACTGGCTACTCCACTACCGCTCACTAAGGGAGATCTAGAAATTTCAGGATCACCTGTACTGCTATTAACTTGCCCAGCAAAATAGCAACGTGCAATCCAATGTGTTCCCCCATATGTGAAAAAACTTCCCGATAGAATAGCGAGCAAATCAAAGCATTGAACACTAAAGGTATCTTTATCACCTTCATCAGCAGATAAGAAAAAGCATAGACAGAAGGGGATAAAAAAAACGAAGAAATTCAAAAAATTTTGAAGTGTTTTTTTCGCATACTTGGCAGCAAAAGAATCCATACCTGTGATGAGTGTTTCCAAACCCAGAGTCATTCCCCCATATACCAGTGCACTATTCAGGTCTGTATCAACCCCTAAGCGCGTAGGATGGGAGAATGGAAGAATTAAAGCTACATTTAGCAAAGAACTTATGACAATCTGACTCGTCGTGCACGCCCATTGTTTCTTTTTAGAGTTAGGATATTGTTCTTTTAGTATATCAAAAAAGGCATGTACCAAGCCACTCGATATTCCTATTGCCGCACTAACGCCTATACGTACTGAAAGTGGCTGAGAAGCCATAGCAAAACTAACGATACGATCATCTGTCGTAGGAATTGCTGTATAAAGACTCGATCTTATGGCCTTTATCGTTGTTGCTTTTGTGGTTGTGGTGGTTGCGGTTGTTGTTTTATTAAGGCTTCTGAAAAATGAATAAATCGCTTTTTTATTTTTGCAATGCGGATTCAATTCCCATGGTGGACCTTTTGGATGCTGATATAATTGTCTCAAATCGGTAACTTTTTTTACAAGCAAGGGCATTATTTCTTTGGGACAACAGGCAGCTGCTGCATAATGCACCGCAGTATAGTCCTCTGGAACAAGAGGATTAATAATTGGTGCACCTTGCTCTAAAAGCTTAGAAATCGCTTTTTTCAAACAGTTATTAATAGCAGTTGTAAGTTTTACAAAAAGAAACTGCTTATTCTGTTCTGACAAGCTTGTTGTCATCTACATTTGCTTCCTCTTACAATCAAATCCACACTCTCCTCTACTCTCGGTAGTGTTATTACTAGTACTACTAGAAACGTTTAGGGTGGCTCCTCGCGTTGCGCCTTGTTCTAGCTCTGTTCGCGCTGGAGTATTCACAAATAATTGTCCCGCATGGTGGTGAATCACACGAACACTATTTTTATTGAACTTTCTGTTTCGAGAAGACGCAATCGTAGCATTACTACCTGGAAATTTTCCAGCCATTAATGTATCAGAGAATTGATCTGCAAGACATTTTATTTCTCCTTCTACTCTGCTATAGAATTGGCTTCCCTGCTTCAGATTAGGGTTTTTTAGTTTTTTAATGCTCTCCTCTAAAATAGGCAAAATTCTTTTTAAATTTCCTACTTCAATAACGCCCCGAAGTTTGCTTATTAGATCATTTTTTTTTCCTCCATCATGAAAATCTTTATTTATATTTTGACACCCTATCCCAGCATCTATCGCACAAAGTCTAATTGTCTCTTTAACTTTCTCAACTAAATATCCCGCAGCAATCACGGCTTCAGGCATGGATAGTTTGATATCTTTCATTTTTTCTGATGTTGTATGTGATTTTCGTCCAAAAATAACCCTATGCATACATAAAGCAAATATCAACTGACTCTGTAAACTAAAATTTTCCCAATATGCACCAACGGCATTTGCAAATGTAAGTCCGGAGTTCACTTCGTTTGGTGTTACCGGTATCTCATGGGCTGTTTTATTATCGTCGTACCCAGAACTTTTTGTCTCCATAAACGGTAATCCATCTCCTTTAATCTCCTTCCCCTCGACATATTCTGTTTCTTCAACGGTTTCAACCGTTACATAATCATCATCACTATCCTCCTGCACGTCATCTACGGTTACTTCTTCACAAACGGACCCTTGGATAATATCCTGATCTTGTGCTGCTTCAACAGCATCTGCGAGGGTAAGCAATGGAGTTACTACAGCTGTCGCCTGAACTCTTTGGCCTCTTGTATACCGATGAGCAAACAGATAGATAATACCCCCAAATACAAACATCACTCCTGCCGAAGCCAGTGCTATAAAACCTGAAGTAGTAAAAGAACCTCCTTCCTGGGGTGGAGTGACTTGATAGATGAGTTTATCGATATAAGGTTTTACGATTTCCAACTGCTCAGCTTCACATGCGCCTGCAGCCAACTTGCGGAGTTGCTCACCATTTTCATCATCATCCAATAAGCTAGCCCCATGCTCTACTAATGCCTTTAGTAGGCTAGGATGACACCTTAGCTTGGAGTGAGTCGTGAAGGAAAACAATAAATACAATGGCGTTTTGTTTGTATCAAGTAAGCGACTATCCTGAGGAAAATTTTCTGCCGTCTTCTCCTCGACATTAATTTGCGTCCCGCAAACAAAATCAGATTCGGGTTCATTCAGTCTGCCGTGGACTCCTGGACTTGCTGCTAAATCTTCTTGGTTCGCCATAGGATCAAGATAATTAGGGTTCGCTCCATTTCCTAATAAAACAATAGACTTAAGTAAATCTCCCTGGTGCATTGCACTTAATAAATGTTTTCCTAACTCATCAGGTGTTTCAAGCTTACAACACTCCTCAGCTTCAGCAATAGCCGTCCTTGCAGTAACCGTCCTCCTATTTCTCACCAGGGCTTTTTCGCCGGATGGACAATAGTACTGATAGTATGGATGCTCACTACAGATTTTAATTTGTTCTTCTTCAGAATTATCTTTATAACTTTGACCTATAAAATTTTTAAGAAAAGTAGCTTTCACATCTTCCACCAAAGAGTCGAATACACAAAGATACTCGCACAGCAACGACTCTAGATAGTCTTGTGCCGTTGTTAAGTCATACGAAACTTGGTTTTCTACCTTATGCGCCTTTAAGGCATACTCGAGTTTACCTAGCATCCTAAAGAGGATACTAACGGCTTCCTCAGCCTCTACTGACTTTTCTGTATAATGACTTTCTACCCATACCTTCACCGTGTTTATAGCCTGAAGAAGATACTCATAATTATTTAAACTCTTTATATCATCAACACTGACAGCTAATAGTGATTCAATTTTCTTCAATCTTGCTATAGTTAAGGTTGTTTTTTCAGCAATACTCCGGGTTAGTTCTTCAAAATACTTTCCGTCCAATGTTACCCCAGGAAGCTTTGACTGGATGACTGCGCTTAGAAACGTTAAATAATCTTCTACTATCTCCATTTGCTCGTCAGAAAAAGAAGCTTGATTATTGATCCTGACATGAATCGCCGAAATAACTTCGTTTAAAGCCTGTGTCGCTTTATTACTGTCTGGGAATTCGACATATTTCTTTAAAAAATCTAAAAACTTCTGGATTTCATAATCTGACTCAAAAAAATTAACCCGTTGAATCTGAAGACGTAATGCATGTAAAACAGGCAACATACGAGTACGACATTGACATTTGCTACCAAAGACAAACCATTCTCCCCATTTTTCAGGATCCATTCCTATTATCTTTTTTAATATTGGATCCAACGCGTTGGTTGTTATAGAATTAACAGTAGCAGTAGAAATAGGATACCTGTTGGAAACAGCATCTATCTGTCTTGATAAGTTCTTCCTATCTTCCGGTCTAGAGTCTTCTAAATAGTCATTTTCAGGTTTGTTCATTTCCTCTAACAAGATTAAAAAATCTTCCACTAACTTGATTTTTTTCCTAGGAATCTTCAATTGTTTCATGATTCTGGCCTGAAGCGCTTGAATCACTTCATTGAAAGCCGTTCTCTCAAATTCAATCCCCTTCGGTTTTTTCCATTTAACATAGCTTATTAAAAAACTTACGAGGTTTCGTGAAGCATCATTGAATGAAGCATCATCAACTTCAAAAAGAGTGGGCTGCTCTCTGATGTGGTGACTCAATTGATAGAAAATCGGCATCAGCCAGCAAGCTTGAGAGGGCACAAACCAGGTATTCCATTCCCTCATATCACCTGCTATTATTTTTTCAAAATGGTAATCTGTTTTGCCGATATTAACACCCGATATAACAGATTCCTTAACAATAGGATCTAAAAAAACACTCGGTCTTCCTGGGAGATCTTTATGTCCTTTACAAAAAACAGCCAGTAACTGAATAAAGCAAGAAAAATCCTCTTGGTTATTCGGAGTCGCTGCAAAAAGAGGTAATGGATCAGATGAATCTGTTAAAACTAATTCCTTATAAAGCCCGGTTTCCCTATTGATAAGGTAAAGAGTAAATATCCCTGGATCTGGATATTTAGCATTCTTTAATGCTTGAAATATCTCAACGCTCAAATCATCCTGCTCCCCACGATCAATCACAGAATCATCACAAATTCCGTCGGAGAATGGATAAACATGACCGTGATCGAATGAGTTACTAAATCTTGGTCCACCTGCAATAATTAGATGGTGCCCATATTCATGGATAGAAGTAGTAATATCACCCATAGAAACAGCTGTACCGAAGTAACTGTCCTCTTTCCACTCACCGGCGCTGTAAAATCCATAATTGGGTAAGCTCTTAGAGTCTCTTAATAACCAATAAACACGATATCTCAAGCCATCGAAACCATATAGCTCAAGTTTACATTGACTTTTATTAGCCTTTAATTCCAATCCTAGCTCTTTTCGAAGTCCTAAAAAATTGTCTTCTAGATACCGCAAACTTTCACATGTTTCTAATGCTCTAGTTTGCGAGATATCATTAGTAGCCAAAATTTTTATACCATACAATGGCCACTGACCTGCGGGGCAATCATATTCAAGTTTAAGAAAATCGTAGTCCGCTACGCAGTACTCCCCGTAGCTTAGCTTACAAAGTTCCACGAGTTTTTCCTTAGATTTTTTGGGATACCGCTTAGATAAATACTGTTTAAAAAAACTAAACTTTAACAAGTCTTCCTCTGTACCCATAGATTTCGCAAATACACCATATAACTCAGGCAGTGCCTTCTTATCTAGGTTATCTAGTGCTGTTTCCAAGTTATACGAAACACCAACTCCTTTTTCATGAACAATTAAGTCTGCGGCTAGCTGACCTAAAACAGCTATTATTCTTAAACTAAAATATCCTGATTTCAACGCTATCGGCGAACTGTCTTTCTGTATTCTTCTTGCAAGCAACAGAATAGTTTTTATAATCTCTAAATAATCATTTAAGTAATCGATCTTATGGAATGCTATAAACTCGATGAGGTCATAGTTACCTCGCGTAACAATGTCCTCAATCGGTGCTTTTTCAATGAAAAGATTTATAAACTGCGTTATTTCGCCCGAAGTCAATACGGATTTATAACTGGACTCTGGTATCGCCTTCCAAATAGCGAAGTAACGCTTGATGATATCTTCATCTATTTTATCTTTCTCAAGCTCAGCAATAACAAGCGCATGCATCTGTTGATGTGCCTTTCCAAACGCAATTAAAGTTTTTTGATCTCTTGCTGTTGGCTTTACGAATTTTAAAAATTTTTCTAAAAGAATTAAATATTTATCAAGCTTGTGGGTATCTGCTTTAATCCATTTCTGCTGACTTAACTTCTCCAAAAAAGGCGCAATATGATCTCCAGCTTGAAATGAAATCATTTTAGAATATATGTCTTTATTCACCCACAGAGAGTGCTCTAGCAGATGCACGTAATTCATCAGCTGTCTCCGTTCCTCCTCACTAGCAAAACTAGGATGCGCAACTACTTTTTTCATAATCTCTTGAAACATTTTATCTAGTTTGACAAAAACTACGGAATTTTCATCCTTTATGACTTTAGCGTTTGTAAGATCCACTACAAAGTCAAAAAATTTTTCAGCAGGAGCTCTTTTAAAAATATTATTCTTTCGAATATAGGTAGTTATCTTATCTAAATAAGATACAAGCTCTTCTGGAGAACTCAACTTTATTTCATCCTTATTATTCGGAATTTCTATATCAGAAAATTTCATTATAATTATCTCTTTTTGCAACTTTGTATCGATATCGATTCTATGGAATTTAAGGGTTAGCTGCTAGTGGTACACTTAATTCATAATCATCAGGGGAAGTGGGGAGAGGTTTTTTCCTTGAGAAAAAATTGGAATGTAACGCCCAATAGATAAGATTATTTGATAACACATTCGTGGCACATCCTATTCCCGCCGGACCTGGATTCTCTTGAAAATCTTTACTAGTAAAAAACACCAACACGTTGAAAGAGAAAAGTAATGGGCTTATGCATTTTGGTAAATATCCTACTCTGCACAGAAAATTTACAAAGAATAAGAAAGTACTTATCGCTAAAGTAAATCCCATCGTAGAAACAGAATAAAACATTAAGCTAGAAATCAATGCAGTATCCTCGTCGTCAACTAAAAAACTGGCGGCTCCGTTGACGAAATAACGTGGCAAACTTACTCCCGCATTTAGAATGGAAGATAAAAATAGATTCAACCCTAGCATGCGCTTGCTATCTTTATACTCAGGACATCGCTGTTCTATGCGCTGCATCAATTTCTCTACCATAAAATGTGTGAATCCACTAAGCATTCCTAAACCAGATTCAATTCCCATCCGTTCTGGCAGAGTCCACGGTAGCGAAAGAACATCAGTACTGAGCCGCGTGTCCTCTTCACAAGCTGTAGAGAGCAAGCTCTCTACCTTATCTCCACAAGAGCGATCATCGATTTGCAAAATAGCTCTTTTAGGCCTTCCATCAATTGACTGAGGTATCACACAGGTCCGGGTTTCACTACACTGGTTTTCGTCATCCCAGAATAAGCGCTGAATCGTTTGGTTAAAATGAGACAATTGTGGGATATCATAACGTGCGCCCCTAGCCATCAACCCAGCAATAATCTTGCAATTACAGCCCGCTTCTAGCGCAGCACCTAAGGGGGTTCGCTGATCATAGTATCCATTTATATTGGTAACAATAGTCTGGGAAATCTTTCCCAATAAACTCTTTACTCCTTCTTCGTCTTCCGCATTAATACACTGGATTAAGCCTTTCAAGTCTACGGAATTATTCTTAAACTGAGTGGTGGGCGGATTTGACTTCTCAGAAAAATTTATTATTTCTTTTTTCAAAACCCGCCTTAAATTCGTGATCTGAAAATTGGGGTACTTCCCCGATCTTATACCTTTTTCTACAACTTCTTTTAGGGGAGTTCGATAAATAGTATCAAAGAAGAGTTCTTTTATTTTTTTAAGAGTTAACTGGTCAGAAAAATGGCCCTTATCATAGCCTGCGGGAGGATCTATCAAATAGGCTGCGGAAACTTCTTGCAGACTAATATAGTTTTCGTTTGTGAGATTGAATAAACGCATAACTATCCGTTCACACTGAGTTCGTGTTAACTCTTTTTTCCCTCTCATATTCATACAAAGCTCTTCTATTGCGCCCTGTATAATCCCTTGTTGCGCACCTTCTCGTGGATCAGTAAATTTGCTAAATCGCCAAGCGGCATGCCTAGATTTACTGTTTAAATATGCCATCTCCGGCGGGATGCGGTCTTTAAATTTGAATGCTAAATAGATAAAATTATTTTCTCTCTTCCCGTTAAATAAGCGCTCTATCGTAGGATGCTCTCTCACATAGAACTGTGCAAACGCCCCTGGCGTTGCGTGTCTTACTTTTTTGTTTGACGTTAGATCGCTAGTTTCTTGCAAGTTCCGAATGATATCCGCTAAGAAGATAGTTAAATCTTTTTCAAAAAAATTATCCATAGGATATTTTTCATTATACTGTTTACAAAAATCGTTATGTAGCTGACTCCACTCAACAAAAGCTTCTATTTTAAAACGACAATTCATAAAAGTATGGATATCCTTATATAATTTATCATTTTTTTTATCTTCTAGATTATTTAATAAATCTCTAGCTAAACTAGGATTCTTGTTAATGAGATAAGCTATCCATTTAAAAGCCGCTACATCATCTGCTTGTCCAGTTTTTAAATTTCTTACGATATTAAGGTGATTTTCAGACATCTCATTAGCGCAAATTCCCATATTCAAAAAATCACGCACAGCTTTTTTGAATAATGAAGAAGCTATATAATCTTCATTATTAGGTTGGCAATATCCCTTGTATTTCTTATGCACTTCTTCATCTACAACTTTATCAAGCGCTTCTAGATTTACAATGCAACCGTTTTGTTGAAATTTCTCTCCCATTCAGGTTTCACTTCTCTAGCCATAAATTAATCATAGTGATAATAAAAGACAAAAATTAAGATTTTGTTAAATTGATATAAAAAATTGATTAGAACCTCTGCACGCTACAAAAAATAAAAATAGCTCGTCATGGCGAGACCGAAACGTTAGTGAGGCCGTGGCCATCCAGAAAAAATGAAGCGTTTCACCCGATTGCCGCGCGCTTCGCGCTTGCAATCTGAAATATCCCCACGAAAGTTACTGAC
>JAZKJD010000006.1:0-55144 GCA_040384585.1 Pseudomonadota bacterium
TCTATCGTTGAAAACGAGTTGGCTAGATGCAAATGAATTCATGGGGATATTTCAGCTCGCAATGACGAAAAATGCTTTACTATCGACTGAAACAAAAATGCTTATTCAGAAGTTTTACGAAGAGAATAAATGAAACTGTTGAAAAATCGATTTGTTTGTAACAATATTTAGTGATTCTGTAAAAGAAAACACATTATTTTGATTTTTATTTAAAAAATAATTAAACTTTATTATGATAATGAAGAAGAACAATAAAAAAAATAGAGATACTAGAGTGTATTGATAATAAGAATAAGAAACTTATGTTGTACGGGGAAATAGAAATAGCTTCTCAATGTTGCCCGTACAACATTTATTTTTGTAGTGCAGCGCTGCTATTCAATTAATCCTAATTTCTTAATTTCATCTCTTTCCGCACGTAATTCTTTTAAGGTTAACTGTAATTTCTCTTCGCCAAATGCATTATGCTGAAGATTTTTTACTACGCTGAATTGACCTTGCACTACCCGGCTAGGAAAAGAAAATATAAGATTCTCATCGATACCATATTCTCCAGTAGAACAGGAAGCCACTGAGAAATAATCATTTTGTTTCGTATCGTGCGTTAAATGATATATACTACTGATCACTGCATTCGCTGCTGATGCTGCTGACGACGCACCTCGCGCTTTAATAACTGCAGCACCTCGTTTTTGTACTGAGGAAATAAAATCATTTTCTAGCCAGTTTTTGTCCGTAATGACTTCAGTAACTGATTTACCCGAAATTTTTGCATGATAGAAGTCAGGATATTGCGTTGATGAATGATTACCCCAAATAGCCATTTCGCTGACCTCAAGAACTTGCACGGCAGCTCTCTTAGCAAGTTGCATGCGCGCACGGTTTTCATCTAATAGGGTCATCGCAAAAAAACGATCCTTAGGAATCTCTGGAGCATGATGCATGGCAATCAAACAATTCGTATTACAGGGATTCCCCACAACAAAGACTCGAACATCTTTTGCTGCATGATCATTAATGGCCTTGCCCTGTGGCGCAAAAACACTACCATTTATCTTTAATAAATCAGCACGTTCCATACCTTCTTTACGTGGCATAGAACCCACCAAAATAGCCCAGTTAACCTCTTTCATCACTTCATTCAATTGAGAAGTACAAATAACGCTTTCTAATAATGGAAAAGCGCAATCATCTAGCTCCATAGCAATTCCATGTAATGCTGAAAGACTTCGCTCTAATTCTAGTAAATGAAGCTCCACGGGCTGATCGGGTCCAAACATTTGGCCTGAAGCAATACGGAACAATAACGCATAGCCAATTTGGCCAGCCGCACCCGTCACAGCAACCTTGATTGATTTTTTTAACATACAAAACTCCTATGATAATGGTGTTATGCTCAAAGCTTTCGGCAAGGCGCCGCGAAGATGAAGCAACCTTTGTTCCTAAAAAATACATGAGGATTGCGAGTTTGGCGGAAACGCAGACCGAAAATTCAAGTGCGCAGAGCCTATTTTAAATAAAATAATTGAGCCAGGGATGGACTTTATCACCCACCGCTAAAAACGCAGTATTATGCAGTGAAGGCTTAGCATTATAACGTAGTATCTGTCCTTGATAATCAATCACCGCACCACCTGCTTCCTTTAGGATACATTGACCTGCCGCTGTATCCCATTCACAAGTAGGACTAAAGCGTGGATAGAGATCAGCGAAACCCTCTGCTAACCAACAAAATTTTAGCGCACTTCCACAGCGAATTAGGCTTAACGCTGAAAATTGTGTAAAAAAATGCTGCAATGATGCCATTCCGTGTCGACGACTAATCGCAATTGTTATCGGTGAATCTTTTTTCCATAAGTGCGTATAGATGGATTTTGGGGGCTGTTGCATAAGCTGTTTAAAAGCACCGCCATTACTTTCAGCAAAATAACAAAAATCAAATACTGGCGCGTAAATTACACCGAGTATCGGTGTATTTTCCTCAATTAAAGCAATATTAACCGTAAATTCACCATTCCTTTCTAAAAACTCTTTGGTCCCGTCAAGAGGATCAATAAGCCAATATTGCTTCCAATGACGACGCGCTTCGAAGCCAACAATATCTAATTCTTCTGAAAGAACCGGTATTTCAGGTGTCAACTGATGTAAACCATGACAAATAGATTCATGGGCGGCTATATCGGCCACCGTAACCGGTGAACTATCTTCTTTATATTCAACAGCAAAATCAGTATGGTAGTGACTAAGGATTTGTTTTCCAGCTTGTTTAGCAAGAGAAACAACATCTAAAAGTATGGAATTTATGTTCAGATTTTTCTCCTCTTAATTAGGGTGTGTCGTCATTAACCCACGCTCATATAATTCATAATCCAATTGACCAAAATTTTCCTCTAAGGATTTATTATAAATTTTCTTTTGATCAGAAGATATGTTTGTACTATTACCATCATGTACGGCAATAAGCTTAACAAGTATGTAGTCCCCGTTTTTTAAAACAATGCCGTCAAAGCTAGCTATTTTTCCCGTCTTCTGAGGATGTGGTAAATTAAAAACAGCATTTAATAGTCTCTCCGGCAGCTTATCTCCATAACGCCCCGCCTGATTAATAACAAGCCAATGTAAACTATATTGGCTTGTTTTCTCAGAAAATGAACCTTTTTCCTTCAATTGGCTCAGCAACTTTTCTCCTAGTGCCTGTGTTTTTTCTGCAGCCAGTCTTTTTTTCAAAATTTGCATAATTTGCGCTTTCACTGTAGAAAAAGACTGAATAGCTGATGCTTTATGTTGTTTAACTCGTAAGACAAGTGAAGTATCTGCTTTTAAATCAATAACAGGGCTATTATTTCCTTGTAGACTATCTTGACTAAATGCCGCTGCGATAACTTTTGGATTTTTAGTCAGTGGATCTTTCCCACCCAAGCGATCAAACCAAGGGCTTGATTGAATAGCTAACCCCAGTTTTTTAGCCGCCATTCCTAAAGAGTTGGGATGGGTATAAGTTATATTCGCTAATTTATCTCTTTCGGCGATAAAAGCTTTATCGTTTTTCGCATTTGCTAAGGAAAGCTTTATGTAATCGATACTGACTTGTTCAGGCTGAGTAAATTGTGCCTTATTCTTCTGATAATAAGCGAATGCTTGCGAATCAGATATCGATAATTGCTTTGCTGAAAATTGGCTGCTGGGAATAATAATATAAGCAAAATCTCTTTTTTGCTGCATTAGCGCAATAGACCTTTTAAGCTCATTCGGCAAAGAAAAAGCCGTTTGTATTACGCCCTGCTGAACTTGCTGAATCAACAATGTTTTCTTTAAATCTGCCAAAAAATGCAGTTCTGTATAAGCCATGGCATCTAGTACGTTGTAAAAGCGTGTACTTGAAAAACGACCGGAAACTTGAAAAATAGGCATCGTTAATAAAGCAGAATCTATTTCTGATTGGCTTATACGATAGTTTTCTTGCCCAGCAGACTGTGCTAGTATCTGCATCAGAACCCACTGCTCTACCGTTTGTTTTTTTAGTTGGGCTATCAATCCATCATCCAAAGCTAATTTTGAGCCTAAACGGTCTTGTGTTTGTCGATAAAGTCGCTGATAAGCTGTGTCAAAATCACGTTGCGATAATGTTTGGCCCGCTATACTAACAATTGTTTTGTCTCCACGTTCATTATGTAGTTCTAAAAAGCCATGGAGTCCCCATAAGGCAAAAACGATAATTAATAATCCAATTACTGTGCTCGTTAACCAACCTTGGGTGTTATCACGAATAGATTGCAGCATTAAATCTAATTAAAAAATTGGCGGAGTGGACGGGACTCGAACCCGCGACCCCCGGCGTGACAGGCCGGTATTCTAACCAACTGAACTACCACTCCTGCATCATAGATGGTGGGTGCTGTAGGGATCGAACCTACGACCCTCGCCTTGTAAGGGCGATGCTCTACCAACTGAGCTAAGCACCCTAACTCCTCTTCGCACTTGAATTTTCGGTCTGTGTTCCCGCCAAACTCGCAATCCTCATGTATCATCTAGGAACGAAGGTTGCTCCATCTCCGCGGCGCCTTGCTGAAAATCCAACTGCTTTGAGTGTATCAAAAGGGACGTCATTCTAAACTGATTTAAAAAATATTACTACTCCTTTTGCATAGCATCCTTAAGTGATTTTCCTGCTTTAAACCCAGCAACTTTACTAGCGGCAATCTGTAACGCTGCACCTGTTTTAGGATTACGTCCTACTCGCGCTTTACGGGGACGAACAGAAAATGTCCCAAAACCGATCAAGGAAACGGTTTCCCCTTTTTTTAACGCATGCGTAATCGATTCTAAGATTTTATTTAAGGTTTTTTCAGCAATGCTTTTGGAAACTTTTGTTGCTTCTACAATCACATCAACTAAATCTGATTTATTCATATACCCTCACAATCGGTAAAAAATTAAGTTCATACCTTAAGGGGCAGCTCTATAAATTACCCTTTTACTTCTATACGTCGTTGCAATATTGGCTACGCTGCTCATTGACTCCGTGTAACCAGCACTGTTCGCCAATATCGCGTCTTGTCTTGAAGCAAAATTTCTAATTTATAGAGTTGCCCTTAATTAAGCTTTTTAGCAGCTTGCCATAGTATCAGTGGAATTGTTTATATCAAGTGGAAGAATCGTGTGTCAAGAAAATCACAGTCTACACTTCGCACTTGAGCATATTATTGCGTGTTTGTTGTGGAATTAATTTTCTGTTGCATTTTTTTACTAACTAATTTAATCGGTGCCAAATTTTTTTTTCTTCGTTTTAATCGAGATTTAGAGTGAGAAATAGGCTTTGTCGGTTGTTGTAAGGCGATATCAAGGACCTGATCAATCCATCGCACCGGATGAATAACTAATCCTTCTTGGATGTTTTTTGGAATTTCTTTGAGATCGCGTTTATTTTCTTCTGGAATAATCACTTCGCGAATACCCCCGCGATGGGCAGCTAACAGTTTTTCTTTTAAGCCACCGATAGGCAACACTTCACCACGTAAGGTAATCTCACCCGTCATCGCTACATCGGCACGCACAGGATTTTTTGTAATCGCAGAAACTAAGGCAGTACACATACCAATTCCTGCACTAGGACCATCCTTTGGAGTAGCACCTTCTGGAACGTGAACATGAATATCTTTTTTTTCGTAAAAATTAATGGGGATGCCTAAAACCTCAGCACGACTCCGAACAACGGTCAACGCCGCTTGAATAGATTCCTGCATGACTTCGCCCAAATGGCCCGTATAACTCGTTTTCCCCTTTCCAGGTATAACAGCGGCTTCGATTGTCAATAAATCACCGCCGACTTCCGTCCATGCCAAACCACTCACTTGACCTATTTGATCATGTTTATCGACTAAGCCATAACGAAAACGCCTAATACCTAAATATTTTTCTAAATTTTTCTCAGTGATTTTGACCGATTTTAAACTCGGGTTACGCGCTATCTCAGTAACGACTTTACGACAAATTTTAGCAATTTCTCGTTCAAGACTACGGACACCCGCCTCACGTGTATAATAACGAATAATCTCCTGCAGTGCTTTTTCTGATACTGTTAGCTCTCTTGATTTTATCTTTAATCCGTTTTGTTTGAGCTGTTTAGGTAGTAAATGCCGTTTAGCAATGTTGATTTTTTCGTCTTCGGTATAGCCAGGAATGCGAATAACTTCCATGCGATCCAATAGTGCAGGTGGAATGTTTAAGGTATTCGCAGTCGCTATAAATAAAACCTCTGATAAATCATAACCAACCTCTAAATAATGGTCATCGAAAGCATGATTTTGTTCTGGATCTAATACCTCAAGTAAGGCAGCTGCTGGATCACCACGGAAATCCATAGCCATTTTATCGATCTCATCGAGCATAAATAATGGATTTTTCACCTCGACTTTCGCCATTTTTTGCATGATTCGACCTGGCATAGAACCAATATAAGTACGCCGATGACCGCGAATTTCTGCTTCATCACGCACACCGCCCAAAGGCATACGAATGAATTCACGCCCAATGGCTTCAGCAATAGATTGACCTAAAGAAGTTTTTCCAACGCCAGGCGGACCCACCAAGCATAAGATAGGACCTTTTAATTTCTTAACGCGCTGATGCACTGCCAAAAACTCAATGATGCGCTCTTTGACTTTTTCTAAACCGTAATGTGCTTCTTGTAATACCTTTTGTGCCCTATCTAAATCATAAATAACCTTACTACGTTTACTCCAAGGCACGGATAAGATCCAATCTAAATAATTTCGACAAACTGTTGCCTCGGCTGCCATAGGCGACATGGATTTTAACTTATTTAACTCCGCTAACGCTTTTTCTTTCGCCTCTTTAGGCATTTTAGCTTTTTCAATACGTTTGGTAATATCATCAAATTCATTGGTAATACCTTGCGATTCACCTAACTCTTTTTGAATCGCTTTCACTTGCTCATTTAAATAATATTCACGTTGACTCTTTTCCATTTGCTTTTTAACACGTCCACGAATTCGTTTTTGCATCTGCAATAACTCGATCTCGCTTTCAAGAAAGGCTAATAGCCTCTCTAAACGCGCTTTTAATGGAAATATTTCTAAAATTTCTTGCTTTTCTTGAATCTTAAGCGCTAGATGGGCAGCAATCATATCAGTCAAACGACCTGGATTATCGATACTTGACAAGGTACTCAAGATTTCCAAGGGAATTTTTTTATTTAACTTAATGTATTGCTCAAATTGAGCCAATATAGTGCGTGTTAGTACTTCAATCTCTTGGTCTGGCTCGATAGCAGATATTTCCACCACTTCAATTTCTGCACTATTATAATCTTTTTCTACAAAAAATTGTTTAACATGGCCGCGTTGAAAACCCTCAACAAGTACTTTGACCGTGCCATCCGGCAACTTTAGGAGTTGTAAAATAGTTGCAATTGTTCCAACTTGATAAAAGCCTTCAATGCTAGGGTTATCTTCAGCAGGGTTCTTTTGCGCAACTAATAAGATTTTTTTATCTGCCAGCGTAGAAACCATCGCTGCTTCTAAGGCTTTAATAGACTGCTTTCGTCCAACAAAAAGTGGAATCACCATATAGGGATAAACGACAACATCCCTTAACGGAAGTAACGGAAGCCTCTCTGAGGGTGTAGCGTCTATACCCGATGGAATTTTTTTTAAGGATTCAGAGTCTATGCTCATAAATTGCTTTCCTATAAACTCAATGTCATTTCAGGATCTACTCGCTACCTGTAGCCATTTCCTGACTATCGATTTCTATTTCTTTTTCTTTTTTGTAAATTACCAAGGGTTTAGCACCTTTATTAATAGTAGCCGCCTCAATAACCACTTTGTTCACATTCTGCATAGAAGGTAATTCGTACATAATATCTAGCAACACATTTTCTAAAATTGAACGTAAGCCTCTCGCGCCGGTTTTTTTCTCTAGCGCTTTATTCGCAACGACTTGTAACGCCTCTTCACGAAACTCTAAATCGACGTTATCCATTTTAAATAGTTTAAAATATTGCTTAATCAAAGCGTTTTTAGGCTCTTTTAAAATCCGGGTTAACATCGTCTCATCGAGTTCTTCTAAGGTAGCCAGCACGGGCAAACGACCTATTAGCTCAGGAATAAGACCATATTTGACTAAATCTTCTGATTCAAGGCGACTCAATAACGCACTGTTAAGGCTTTTATCCTCTTTACTGCGCACATCGGCAGAAAAGCCAATACCGGTCCGTTCAGTACGTTCGCGAATTATTTTTTCTAGTCCTGAAAAAGTGCCCCCGCAAATAAATAGTATATTGCTGGTATCAATTTGTATCGTTTCTTGATTAGGATGTTTACGCCCTCCTTGTAAAGGTACAGAAGCCACTGTTCCTTCAAGCAACTTAAGCAAGCCTTGTTGAACACCTTCGCCCGAAACATCTCGCGTAATAGAGGGGCTTTCAGCGCGGCGACTAATTTTATCGATTTCATCAATATAAATAATTCCCAATTGTGCTCTTTCAAGATTTCCATTGGCTGCTTGCAATAATTTTTGCAAAATGTTCTCGACATCGTCGCCTACATAACCCGCCTCGGTTAATGTCGTTGCATCAGCAATAGCAAAAGGCAAGTTAAACAAACGCGCTAAGGTTTTTGCTAATAAAGTTTTCCCACTACCCGTAGGGCCAATTAATAAAACATTGCTTTTACTAAGTTCTGTATCATCTTTGATATTAAGAGGATGGAGTCTAGCCTTTTTAATCAAGTCTAAACGCTTATAGTGGTTATACGCAGCTACCGATAACACTTTTTTAGCATATTCTTGACCTATCACAAACTCATTGAACACCGTGTGAATTTCAACCGGCTTAGGTATTGGTAATGCCCCTTCTTGGCGTGGCACTTCCTGTTGAAATTCTTCTTGTAAGATATCGCTGCAAAGCTGTACGCAGTCATTACAAATAAAAATAGAAGGGCCTGCAATTAATTTAGAGACCTCATCTTGGCTTTTACCACAAAATGAACAGTGAAGAGGCCCCGAGGTTTTATCGTTTATCGAACTACTCATAATTTATACCTCAGTAAAGCTATTATTTATATATACTCTTCGCACTTGAGTATACTATCGCCATCTTCGCGATGGGGATTTTTAAACGGAAGAAGCCGCTAAGGCTTCTTTGTGTAGCCTGGCTTCCGCTCGCGTTGTTAAAATAGTATCAATCAATCCATAATCAATTGCTTGTTGCGCGCCCATAAAATTATCACGATCCGTGTCACGTAAAATGTCCTCTTCCTTTTTTCCGGTGTGTTTGGCCATGATACTGTTGATTCTTCCCCGAACTAATAACATTTCCCGGGTGTGGATTTCAATATCCGTTGCTTGACCCTGGTAACCCCCTAAAGGCTGATGAATCATCATACGTGCATGCGGTAAGCAATGACGTTTATCTTTAGCTCCACCACATAGCAACAAAGCCGCAGCACTAGCAGCTTGACCAATACACATAGTGCTAACATCCGGTTTAATAAACTGCATCGTATCGTAAATAGCTAAGCCTGAAGTCACCAC
The DNA here is from genome assembly GCA_040384585.1 of Pseudomonadota bacterium. Classification (GTDB taxonomy): domain Bacteria; phylum Pseudomonadota; class Gammaproteobacteria; order Diplorickettsiales; family Diplorickettsiaceae; genus JAZKJD01. Next base: position 9,055 of record JAZKJD010000006.1, read on the forward strand.
ACCCCCTGGCGAGTTAATATAAAGAAAAATATCCTTATCAGGATTTTCAGATTCCAAAAAAAGCATCTGAGCAATAATTAAGTTAGCCATATGGTCCTCAATCGGACCTACCACGAAAATAATGCGATCCTTTAACAAGCGAGAGTAAATATCATAAGCACGTTCACCTCTACCGCTTTGTTCAACCACCATTGGAACTAATAGCGAGTTTGATATTTCTTTAGACAAATTTGACAACATAATAACTCTCTAAAATATAAAAAAATAAATTCGTAAACAGATAAAATCACCCTATGCCTATCAGAATAAGCGCTTGGCTTGAAAACTAAGTGATGCCTTTCCCTGGAACTTTCTTTGTTTCCTAATTTTTTATACTAAGATGCATAATCTCCATATATTCTGCTGTTTTTTCTGTGTACTCTACTTCTTCTAACAATTTATCGATAACTTGTTCTTCTAAGGTAGCAGAGCGGATAGCTCGCATCATGTTTTCGTTCTTATAAAATCCATCCCTTATGGTCTGTTCAAATTGAAAAACGCTCACTAGCCGTTCAACTTCTTGCTGAACCCGCACTTCGTCCACTTGCAATTGATGTTTTTCAATAACTGCATTGAATAATAGACCTAATTTTACCTGCTGTTCCGCTTCTTGCAGTAGACCTTTTTTCACTTCTTCCGATAAAGGTCTTTCTGTATTTTTTTCTTGCTGTTTTCCTTGTTTTTGCACATCGATCTCTAAACGTTGAAATTCCTGATCAAGTAAAACTTGCGGTAAATCATCAATTGAATGTAAAGCAAGTAATTGCTCGATAACTTGAGTTTTTAATTTTTCGCGTAAAATATGATCAAGCTCATTCTGCATCGCTTGACGTATTTGTATACGCAAAGCATCGATGCCACCTTCTTGGATACCTAAACGATTTGCGAAAGCATCCTCTAACACTGCCAATTGCGGCTCAGTAACTTCTTGGACTTCAATCGTCGCAGAAACAGGCCCTGAGCCTTCACTGCCAGGAAGTGAAACAGGTAAAGACTCGCCAGCTGTGCTAGAAAGGAGAGCAGAAAACTCTTCAGGTATTTTACCTTCTTCAAGCACCCATTCTAAGGCCTTACGAGATTCTCCCTCTGATAGGAGAAGATCAAATACAACCCTATCACCATACTGAGCTTTACGTGTTACTTCAATCCAATCTGCATGTTGATGACGCATCTTTTCTAAGACCACATCTATGTCTTTTTCGGTAATATCCACTTTAAGCTTTTCTAAATTGATACCTTTTAGCTCCGGTGCCAATACTTGTGGATATACTTCAAAAATCGCTGTATATTCAAGATCATTACCAAACTCTGCTTTTATTGAGTCGATATGCGGCTGGCCCGCAGGATTTAATGCATTTTCCTCAAGCGCAACAGACAAGCTAGTTTGTAAGGACTCTTGAATAACCTCCCCCCAAACACTCCCTCCGTAGAGTTTTTCTATGACTCGTACTGGCACTTTCCCTGGTCGAAAACCATCTAAGCGCATCTTTTTCGCCATATCAGCAAGCCTATGCTTTTTAGTCTCCTCTAATTGAGAAATAGGCACAATAACATTCAAACGACGGTTTAAACGTCCTACATTTTCTACAGAAACCTTCATTTCACTCATAATTTTTAAGACTCTTATCATTATAAGCTCTATACCGGACTATGGACCACAGTCAAGTAGGCTTTACTCCAGCCGCCAATAGACTGGTGCGAAAGGAGAGACTCGAACTCTCACGGGTTGCCCCACTGGAACCTAAATCCAGCGCGTCTACCAATTCCGCCACATTCGCAAAGTCGTTAAGTATACAGGCATCTTATCATGAAAAAAATTACCCGGGTAAATTTGTCAGCCATTTAGCTGACTGCTTAGCAAAATAAGTTACTATAGCATCTGCCCCCGCCCGTTTGAACCCTAAAAGACCCTCCATAATGGTTTCCCGCTCTTTTAAATACCCTTGGTCAATGGCCGTTTTTAGCAGGGTATATTCGCCGCTAACCTGGTAGACAAAGGTGGGAACAGCAAACCGTTGCTTAATACGATAGACAATATCTAAATAAGGCATTCCGGGCTTGACCATGACAATATCAGCCCCTTCGGCAAGGTCAAGGGCGACTTCTTGTAGCGCCTCATCCCCATTCGCTGGATCCATTTGATAAGTCCTTTTATCAACCCCTTTTAGCGGTTCAGCAGAGCCTATCGCATCACGAAAAGGCCCATAAAAATGCGAGGCATATTTCGCAGAATAAGCGATTATCTGCGTATTTATATAGCCATTTAACTCTAAAGCTTGGCGTATCACGCCAATCCTACCGTCCATCATATCAGAAGGTGCAATCACATCGACGCCCGCCTGAGCATAACAAAGAGCCTGTTTGATTAACAGCACATTTGTTTCATCATTCAAAATAGTCCCTTGACTAGTCACTAATCCATCATGTCCATGAGACGTATAAGGGTCTAAAGCAATATCTGTAATAACCCCCATCTCTGGAAAATCTTTTTTTATCCTTCTGACTGCGTTGGGTATGAGCCCCTCAGGATTATAAGCTTCTTTCGCATCTTGGCTTTTCTCTTCTAGGGGAATCACTGGAAATAATGCAATAGCTGGAATTTGCAGTGCCTGTAAGACAGCTATCTCCTCTAATAAAAAATCTAAACTCAGTCGTTCAATGCCTGGCATACTCTTGATTGGCTGTCTTTGTTTTTCGCCAGGTAAAAGAAAAAGAGGGCAAATTAAATCATCACAACTTAATCGAGTTTCGCATACTAAACGTCGAGTAAAGCTATTTAGTCTTAAACGACGCAAGCGGGAGAAAGGGAATCTGCGCATAAAATAGGGAATGACCTTTTATTAAATTTCTATGCAAGAAGATTACTTTACCCGATAAAATTCTATATTCAAGTCAAGTAATGTAATATACTTGTATTCCCTCGATTATTTTTGTTAGAATCTGCGTCCCCTGGTTAGAACTAGGGCGTCATCATTGAAGCGAACGGTATTGGAGTTTCCGGACATGAAAACTTTAATGGCCAAAACTGGCCAAATAGAACGTAAATGGCATCTCATCGATGCTTCAGGTAAAACCTTAGGCCGGATTGCTACTAAAATAGCCCATATTTTACGTGGTAAACATAAACCAGAATTTACTCCCCATGTTGATACGGGAGACTACATCGTGGTTATCAATGCTGAAAAAATAGCAGTCACGGGAAAAAAACTTACTGATAAGCAATATGAACGCTATACAGGCTATCCGGGTGGCTTAAAGACAACTTCTTTTGAGAAATTACAAAAACGCTTTCCGGCTAGAATTATTGAGAAAGCCGTGAAGGGAATGCTGCCTAAAAACCCTTTAGGTTATGCGATGCTACGAAAACTTAAGGTTTATGCCGGCACCTCGCACCCCCATAGCGCTCAAAATCCCACAGCGATTGCGATCGATACTAAATAGGTTAATTAATATGGCAACACCAGAACAGTATTATGGTACAGGTCGTCGTAAAACAGCGACTGCGAGAGTATTCCTCAGAAAGACTGGATCTGGACTTATTCAAGTCAATGGCCGTTCTTTAGAAAACTATTTTGGTCGCGAAACGGCGCGCATGGTCGTGCGTCAGCCCCTGGAAGTCGTTGACCAGCTAGGTAAATTCGATATTACCGTCACTGTTGCTGGTGGTGGTAGCAGTGGCCAAGCGGGGGCTGTTCGTCACGGAATAAGCCGTGCACTTATGAATTATGATGAAACCACCGACGTTTCTACTGATGATTCTGATAATGATTCTTCATTTCGTCGTTTACTGCGCCGTGCAGGTTTAGTAACACGCGATGCAAGAAGAGTAGAACGAAAAAAAGTAGGTCGTCATAAAGCACGTAAATCGGCCCAATACTCAAAACGTTAGATTCTGTCCCTAAACTGATATTGTCGACGGAAAAAATGGAAGAAGATCGTCGCCGCTTTATATCTATTCTAACCACGCTTGTGGCCGGGTTTGGTATAGCTGTCAGTACTATACCCTTCTTGAGTGCGTGGAAACCCAATCTTGATAAACTTCAAAAATTGGCAATCCTTAAAGTTGATCTACAGCCGCTTGCTGCTGGAGAATACATGGTAGTTGCCTGGCAAAATAAGCCTATCTGGATTATCCATCGAACTCAAACAATGTTAGATACTCTAGCTCAAATTCATCCTTTGCTGCGAGATCCCAATTCCTTAGTTAAACAACAGCCCGATTATGTTCGCAATGAGTACCGCTCCCTAAACCCAGAATATTTCATTGTCGTTGGGATATGTACCCATTTAGGGTGCTCCCCCCAATATAAACCTCAAGCGGGTGAATTAAATGCTAAATGGCCTGGAGGCTTTTTCTGCCCTTGTCATGGTTCAACTTTTGATTTGGCAGGACGTGTTATGAAAGGAGTACCTGCACCTATCAATTTAGAGGTTCCTCCTTATCGATTCATTAATTCGCATACCATTTTGCTAGGTGACGATCCGGAGAGCGTTTAAATGTATAAAAAAACGCAACAAAGCACTACGCCAAAAGCCAGCCTTTTGCGTTGGTTTTCTGCTCGTCTTCCTATCGATAGCTTCAAACAATATTTCACACACTACTACCTACCAAGTAATCTAAATTTTTGGTATGTATTTGGATCATTAAGCCTTTTTCTACTGGCACTACAAATTCTAACGGGGATTTGGTTAACCATGTTTTACACTCCCACACCTGAGGAGGCATTTAATTCCATTGAAATAATGATGCGGGAGGTACCTTATGGATGGCTATTACGCTACTTGCACTCTACCGGTGCTTCTTTTTTTTTTATTGTAATTTATTGCCATATTTTTCGTAGCCTTTTATATGGTTCCTATAAAAAACCTCGAGAACTCGTTTGGTTAATAGGTGTAACCCTTTATGCTGTTTTATTGGCTGAAGCATTCTTAGGCTACTTGCTACCGTGGGGCCAAATGTCTTATTGGGCTAGCCAAGTTGCAACTTCTTTATTAACTTCGATGCCTGTTATTGGCTACGATCTCATGCTCTGGGTTCGAGGTAATTTGATGGTATCTGCTGAAACCTTACATCGATTCTTCGCTTTGCATATCATAGGAATCCCTTTATTTTTACTATTTTTGGTTTGGCTACATCTCATTGCTTTACGTAAAGTAGGATCGAATAATCCTGATGGCGTATCGTCCTACGCAAAGGCGATACCCAAAGGATTTCAAAAAGAATCTTTCTCTACGACACTACCTTTTCATCCCTATTACACTGTCAAAGATTTATTTGCTCTTGTTATTTTTTTATTCATTTTCTCTTCCGTAGTATTTTTTGCCCCTGAAATGGGAGGATATTTTCTTGATGCCAATAATTTTACGCCGGCGAATCCTTTACAAACTCCTAGCCATATTGCACCCTTATGGTATCTAGCCCCCTTTTATGCCATGCTCTGTATATTGCCAAACAAATTATTAGGTATTTTGGCGATGTTATCTGCCATCACAATTTTATTTACCTTACCCTGGTTAGATAAAAGCCCTATTAATTCACTACGTCATCGTGGGTGGTATTCTCGTATAGCACTCGGTATTTTTATCCTCAGTTTCTCTTTATTAAGCTACTTAAGCACAACGGTAATAACTCCTCTTAAAATCACCTTCATGCAAATTTTAGCGATAAATTACTTCCTCTTCTTCTGTTTAATGCCTTTCTATACAAGCTATGAAAAAAGCCGAACCATTCTTTAAGATCATAAAACAGCAAAACCATCTATTTTTTTATGTGGAAAATAATGTGGATATTTTTTCTCTGCTATCCTAGTTTTTCAAGCGGAAAAGGAAACATTTCTGAAATTTATCCTCTAAAACACGCATCTATTGATGCTACTAACCTCGCTTCACTGCAGCGAGGCGCAAAATATTTCATAAATTTCTGCTCGGGCTGTCATTCCCTCCGCTTTATACGTTATAATCAGTTGGCAGTGGACCTAAAAATCATCGATAAAGCTAATTCAGCTGCTGATAGTCAGCGACTTAACAATAATCTCGTTTTTACTCAAGCTAATCCAAGCAATACCATAAAACCAAGCTTGCATAAAAAAGATGCACTACTATGGTTTGGAAAATACCCACCCGATCTTTCTTTGAGTACGCGCACAAGAGGCATTGATTGGGTGTATAATTATTTACTCGGCTTTCATCAAGATAATAAAAGGCCTTTTGGAGTCAATAATGATTTAGTTAGAGACACGATAATGCCGGATCCCTTAGGAATATTACGAACGAATACTTTTTCTAATCGTCGAATAAAAAGCAAAATTAACCATGACTCACGATTTAAGCTATTTAAAACGGATAATAATTTAAATTACTCATTAATCAGTTCAGAAAATCAGGAATTTTTTGTACTAGAAGAGGTCACTACTGATTTAGTTAATTTTTTAGCTTATGCCGCTGATCCCTCAGAAAGCATGCGTAAATCACTTGGGATTAAAGTATGTGCTTTCTTGATGGTATTTTTATGTTTGGTTTATTTTTTAAAAAAGCAGATTTGGGGGAATAATGGCAACGCTATCCATAAGGGTACTTTAGACAGAACCTAGGGTATATCGTCATTAAAACGTGATGGGCATTCAATACAACCTCATATTCCAATGTAGTCTGGAATGAGATCTAATTATTAATATGGAGAACCTTTTTATGGCACAACCTGCCGGTAAACGTTCAACGATGAGCTTATATATAAGCAACAATGACCCTTATAGCCTGCGAGTACGCATCGTACTCGCAGAAAAAGCAATTAACGCAGAAATTTTTGATATCTCCTCGCCTGAAATATTCGAAAAATTATTACAACACAACCCTTATGGAAGTGTCCCTACTATTATTGATCGAGATTTGGTTCTTTATGAAACTAATACTATTACTGAATATCTAGATGAACGTTTTCCACATCCTCCTTTATTGCCTGTTTACCCCGTAGCAAGAGCAAAAAGTCGTCAGATGATCTACAGAATAGAACGAGACTGGTATCCTCTCTTACAACAGATTGAAAATGGCGTAAAAAATGATAAAGTAGTTGAAAGTGGACAATCTGCTCAAAAGAAATTAGAGGAAAGCTTAAGTAGTCTTACACCTGTATTTGCAGGAAAGCCTTATTTTATGAGCGAAGAATTTACGTTAGTAGATTGTTGTATAGCCCCCTTGCTGTGGCACTTACGATGTTTGGGAGTTAAACTAAACCTATCTGATAGCATTAAAAGCTACGAAGAGCGCCTATTTAAACGCTCTTCATTTAAAATAGCGGCTTCAACTGAAGTTGAAGCTGAAGTTGGAGTAAAGACTTAAAATGATGATTTCAAATCGTTCTTATTTATTACGCGCTTTTTATGATTGGATTGTTGACAACCATTTAACGCCTTATATTTTACTAGACGCCGAAATCCCTCACGTAGAGGTACCTACGCAATATGTTAAAGAGGGGAAAATAACACTTAATATTTCGATAGATGCTGTTTTACATTTAAAAATAGACAATAAAGCAATTCAATTTGACGCCAGCTTTAACGGTCAATCCATGTTGGTGTATGCACCAATTAAAGCGGTATTAGCTATCTATGCACGTGAAAATGGTCAAGGAATGGTATTTACTGAGGAAGAAAGCAATCAAGGAGATACGGATGGAACGCCTCCTTCTTCCTCACCGCCAAGAGTAAGACCTGGAAAACCACCTAAGTTATCCATCGTCAAATAGCATGAAAGCACCGATCCTTATCGGCTGGCGAGAATGGGCTTCTCTACCTGAGCTAGGTATACGCCGCATTAAAGCAAAAATAGATACGGGCGCACGTACTTCCGCTTTACACGCCTTTTCTGTAGAACTGATAGAAGCGCCGCAGAAAAAAAAAGTTGGTTTTATAATACGCCTTCACTCTCGACATTTCCCACAAAAAAAAATCAAATGTATGGCTGAATTAGTCGATATACGTGAAATAACCGATTCAGGGGGACATAAAGAACAACGCTGTGTCATTAAAACACCACTTGTTGTCGGTAAATCCTGTTGGCCAATTGAAATTACGTTAACAAGTCGAGATAATATGCGCTTCAAAATGCTACTGGGGCGTACTGCATTAAAGGGACGTTTTATTGTCGATCCTGGTCGTTCTTATCTAATAAAGTAAAAAATCATACTATGAAAATTGCTATTCTTTCTCGTCGATCACAGCTTTATTCTACACGCCGTTTAGAAGAAGAAGCAAAAAAGCGAGGACATCAGGTAAAAATAATTGATACCTTACGCTGTTATATGAATATAACAAGCAAAAAACCTTCTATTCACTATAAAGGAAAAATACTCGATAAGTTTGATGCGATTATTCCACGCATTGGTGCCTCTATCACCTTTTACGGGGCTGCTTTGGTAAGGCAATTTGAAATGATGGGAGTTTTTGTTGCCAACGATTCCATTGCTATCACGCGTGCGCAAGATAAATTACGATCATTGCAACTCTTATCACGCAAAGGAGTAGGTTTACCCATTACAGGATTTGCCTACTCACCCGATGATATTCAAGATCTTATCAGCATGGTAGGCGGACCTCCTCTAGTGATTAAAATTTTAGAAGGCACTCAAGGGATTGGTGTCGTTTTAGCAGAAACGCAACAGGCAGCAACCAGTGTTATTGAAGCTTTTTTAGATCTGCAAGCCCATATCATGGTACAAGAATTTATAAAAGAAGCTAAAGCAGCTGACATTCGCTGTTTTATTGTTAATGGAAAAGTTATCGCAGCAATGGAGCGCCAGGCAAAAATTGGCGAATTTCGCTCTAATATCCATCGTGGAGGATCGAGCCGCCTCGCCAAACTCACGGATGAAGAGCGATCAGCCGCCATTCGTGCGGCTAAAATAATTGGCTTGAATATTGCCGGAGTTGATTTATTGCGTTCCAATAGAGGGCCATTGGTAATGGAAGTTAATTCATCCCCTGGCTTAGAAGGTATAGAGAAAGCTACCAAAAAGAATGTGGCTGAAATTATTATTAAATTTATCGAGAGAAAAGGTGGCCGAAAACTATAATACTCCCCAATATCAAGAGCGTTTAGGCAGTCCTGAAGGAGAACTTGCCTTAGCACAAGCCATTGTTTACCTAGCTTGCACAGCAAAAAGTAATGCGGTTTATACCGCATTTAAAGCCGCTATGGCCGATGCAAAAGAGTATGGAACACTCGAAGTTCCATTACACCTGCGTAATGCATCAACAAAACTCATGCACAAATTACATTATGGCAAAGATTATCGCTATGCGCATAACGAGCCTGATGCCTATGCCAAAGGAGAAACCTATTTTCCCGAAAAATTAGCAAAGAAACAATATTACTTTCCTGTCTCGCGAGGTTTAGAGCTTAAGATAGCTGAAAAATTAATGCGTTTAAAAAAACCAGAAAAAATGTAAAAGCTGAAAATTTTATGATACAAAGTCGGGATTTATGAATTACACTCTGTCCAATTTTTTTATAGTCTTTTAAACGCTTATAGACCTTGTTGAGATAGCCAGGCATTAACTTCTCTATAGTTCACTTTACCACTGCCCAATAAAGGCATCACTTCAATAAAATATATGCGACGCGGTAGGCTTAATTCTGATAAACCGTTTTCTTGATAGAATTTAAGCAGTGCATTTCGCGTAGCAAATTGGTACTCCGTTATTAAGATTAGCTGCTCGCCTTTCTTTGCATCAGGAATAGTAAGCACTGCATGGTGTTTATCCGGCCATAAGTCGTACACTGCATTTTCTATAGCCGTTAACGAAATCATTTCACCAGAAATTTTGGCGAAACGTTTAGCACGATCTTTTATCGTAAGATAACCATCAGCATCAACTTCAACAATATCACCAGTATCATACCAACCGTGACTAGGAGGGAAGATCTCGCCGGGCTGCTCAGAACTTAAATAACCTAACATGATATTAGGCCCTGATATTAATAAACGTCCCCCTCCCTTAATGTGAGGAACCGATTCAATTTCATAACGAATCCCAGGCAAAAAATTACCTACCGTTCCCGGTTTATTTTGCATAGGTGTATTCACACTGATGACAGGCGAAGCTTCTGTCACACCATAGCCCTCAAAAATGCGGATGCCAAATTTTTCCATCCAGAGCTTTCTTGTTTTTTCCTTTAGTTTTTCTGCTCCAGCAAAGACATAACGAATACTATAGAAATCATAGGGGTGCGCATAACGGCCATAACCGGCGAGAAAAGTATCAGTTCCAAACGTAATCGTCGCATTACATTCATAAATCATATTAGGCACTTTACGATAATGCAAAGGAGATGGATAAATAAATGTTTTTATACCGTGATAAATCGGCAATATAATACATGCTGTCAATCCAAAGGCATGAAATAAGGGTAATGCGCTAAAAAAAATGTCCTTCTGATTAAAATCAATTTGCGTCGTCATTTGCGCTAAATTAGCCTGGATGTTTTCATGGCTTAATACAACACCCTTGGGCTCTCCTTCTGAACCTGATGTGAATAAAACAACGGCTGGATCACTAGGATTGCTAATCTTTTTCAGCTTTTTATAATAATAGTAATTAGGGAAACGACTTAACAAGCCGGCACGCAGCTTATCTTGCCAACGAATTTCAGCTTTTATATCCTCTAAATAAACAAGCTGTAATCCTTTTTCACCTAAACGTACAATTAAAATGAATAAATTAGCCAATTCAACAAATTTTCTTGAAGTCAAGATACAGCGAATCTTAGCCATTTGACATGCCAATTCTATTTGTGCGAGGCCTGCAGAATAATTTAATAGCGCTGGAACTCGACCATAAGCTTGTAAAGCAAAAAAAGTAACGATTGTAGCTACCCTATTAGGTAATAATAATCCGACTGTTTCCTGATAGCCCGTTATACGATTGATAGTAGGACCTAGCACAAAGCAACGCGTTAATAATTGGGCATAATTAAGAGGAACACGTGTAATGTCTTCTAAAATTTTAGTAGGACCTTTATGAATAGCTTTCGCTTCTAGAAGGGACTGAAACAAGGTCTTTTTATAATCTGTACTACGAAATAACATTTCAACCATAATCTCGTAAAGTTGACTGCCAATCAGCTGCCGACGTTTACGACTACTCATCGTCGCATCAACTACAAACCTTCTAGGAGGTAAAATTGAAATAGAAATTTTAGGAAACCAACGGATCTGTACTTTTCCACGCAAGCGAGAAAAAGGCGTATATTGTGCTCCCTGTAGACGAATAGGTAGTAGATTCGCTTTAGCATGATCTGCAATTAAGCCTGGGCCTTCATAAAGTTTCATTAAAGCACCCGTCGTTGTAATACGACCTTCAGGAAAAATAACGCATTTTCCAGGTCTTTTCACTTCATGTATTAAGGCTTTAATAGCTAAAGGGTTTAATGGATCCAATTCAAATACTTTTGCAAAATATAAAAACGGTCTAACCCACCAGATTCTCGCAGTAAATCGATTAATAGCAAATAAAAGATCATCCGGTAAAAAAGCATAGAGAAGCACAACGTCAAGAAAAGAGGTATGATTTGCTACAATAACAACTCTATCTCCTGCTGCCTTATAATGTCCAAAACCACTTAATTTTACGTCATAGAGACGTTTCAGCACCCAGCGTAATAGTGGTTTAATAAATCCTTCAGGTATAAGAAAAATAGCAATAATGGCAATCGCTAAATTTATGGTCCCTAACAACAAAAAGATCTGAATAATCGTTACATCAACCTTCAATAAAAGTATTGTAATCAAACTTGCCATTACGATAAATAAAGAATTGATAATATTGTTAGCGGCAATACTTCTCGCGCGGTGTTCCGTTGCGGTATCTGTTTGAATCAGTGTATAAAGCGGTACAATATAAATCCCGCCACTGATAGACAAGCCCAACAAATCCAAACAAATTCGCCAGTGTGTTATCGAATTAAAAAAACCACTAAAGCTAATCAGAATTTGTGCATCCTGAATAGGGACATGACTAGAAGCAAAATAAAGATCAATAGTAAAAATGCTCATCAACCAAAGACTGACTGGAACCCATTGCAATCCTATTTGTTGTTTTATTAAGCGATTACAAACAAGTGAGCCTAATGCAAGCCCTATTGTAAAAATACCTAGAAAAAATGTCACCACACCCGCATTGGCTTGCAGAACATTTTTAGTAAAATTCGGAAATTGTGTTAAAAAAGTGGCTCCAATCAACCAAAACCAGGAAATAGCTAAAATTGCCAAAAAGACCTTTTTTTCAGTTTTGATTGTATTAATAATTGCGAATGACGCCTGAATAAAATGAAAATTAATTTTTAAATTCGGATTTGCTCCTAGCGTCGTAGGCACATAAAAACTTGCAAACAGGCCAATAAGCGATACAGAAAGCATAATAATAGAAATCCAAGCAATACCCGCATGGCTAGCAATTAATAGCCCTCCCAAAATGGTACCCAATAAAATTGCCATAAACGTACTGGCTTCGATCAAGGCATTTCCGCCCAGCAATTCATTCTTTTTTAAAAGATCCGGTAAAACTGCATATTTAATAGGGCCAAAAAAAGTTGAGTGTACTCCCATAAAAAATAATGTTATCAACAACAACCCTAAGGAGGGTAAATAGAAGCCCAGAGATGCCAAACCCATAAAAAAAACTTCTAAGGTTTTAATAATAATAATTAAACGTTTTCTACTTAATTTATCGGCCAATTGACCTGCTAGTGCTGAAAACAAGAAGAAAGGTAAAATAAATAGTGCTGCCGCTAATGTAGCTGACAATTGTTGCCACATCTTGGATTCGGAGACGAATTGATAGGTGATAAATACAATTAAACCGTTTTTAAAAATATTATCATTAAAAGCTCCTAAGAACTGAGTAATAAATAAAGGAAGAAACCGTTGGCTTTTTAATAAAGAAAACTGTGGAAGTGTGGGCATCAAATCCCCTATAGAACCAGATCAAACTCAAACTGTCTAAAACCTTTACTATAGCATAGGAGGCATAATTCATTTTTTATATACCGTGTGCAGGAAGATACGAGTTCGCAATCACGTATAATTGGCATATCACACCTCGTAGTTGAAATAAGAATTTTTAAAAATACGAACAAGAGCACATCTAAATAGTGATTACCTTAAAAAGCAAGGATTGTTAATTCAAATTTACTACATCTACTAAAATAGCATTTGTTACAGACTAGCTGAATGGTTCAGAAACTGTTAGAATCTCCCGCAATTTTGTGTTGTCAAACGGGGTATAGCGCAGTCTGGTAGCGCACCTGCTTTGGGAGCAGGGTGTCGGGGGTTCGAATCCCTCTACCCCGACCATATTTTAAGAATCTAACTTCAGGAATTATATTATCAGAAATATAAGAATGTCGCGCCTCATCGACCCTATTACGTTAATTTTTTTGGATGGAATTGCCCAGCAAGCGCCTGTAGCTCATCTGGATAGAGCATCGGCCTTCTAAGCCGAGGGTAGCAGGTTCGAATCCTGCCAGGCGCGCCAATTCCTATAGCTGTTAGATTAATGGTGGACGTAGCTCAGCTGGTAGAGCCCCGGATTGTGATTCCGGTTGTCGCGGGTTCGATCCCCGTCGTTCACCCCATTTTTCAGGGGCCGTTAGCTCAGCTGGTAGAGCAGTTGACTCTTAATCAATTGGTCGATGGTTCGAACCCATCACGGCCCACCAAAAATACCAATAAAATCAAAGGGTTACATAGGTATTAAGTTTACTTTTACTTCCTTCAAATTTCCTTGCGGGACTTTTGCGGGAGCTAGTAATTTATTTTTCCTATTTAAAACAACTAAGTTGTTTCTTAAATCACATGCTTTATTAGCAGCACGAATTAAATTGCTATATTCAGATTGAGAATAATGTGTAGTAATTCGTCCACTCTTGTGTCCTAACAAATCCTGTCGATCTTCAAAACTCACTTCAGCTGCACGTAAACGTCGTCCAAAAGTATGCTTAAGATCATGAACTCTAACATGAGGCAACGCAGCTCTTACACGCGCTTTCTTCCATGATCTTGCAACCGTTTTTTAGACACTAAGAAGCACGCCAAGGATTGCACGAGTACTTTGAGTTTTATAATTATGAGCGCTTACATCAATCGCTCAATTATAAGAGCCCTTGGTCTGTCTACCAGGGGTAAGAGAACGATAAAATTTATAATAGACCTCTTTCAAAACCTGCGTTATAGACTTGATTTCATTGTTAAACGATTTGCTGCGGTCCTCATTGACTTTAGTAAACTCCGGTCCTCCCAAATCGTTTGCCTCGAACTCAAGCCCATCACTGGGTTTTGAAAGAGGTCTAATAAAATAACGGCAAGAGTATTTCTTATTTTTTGATGATTTTGGTCTAGATTTTGGGGTCCACTATATTCCACAATGGACACCAGACTCATCGATAAAAATGAGTTGGGAGGGGTCTAGCGTTTCGAGTTCTTTTTTAAATTGCTTTCGCTTTTCTTGAGCCTCTAGTTTTTCTTTCTCCGCTGGATAAAATGTTTTTTTTATAGTTTACGTTTAAGCGCTTGCAGGCACGGTGGATAGCCATGATACTCACAGAAATACCTCGCTTTGTTTCATAACGTTTGGCTAAAGCGCTTAAAGTAAGCGAGTTATTTTTTTCTAAACACTTTTTTAGATAGATAAGCCCTTTTCTATCAAATTTGCTCGGTCTCCCACTCGATGTTTTTGGGGTTATCTTTCCTGTGTTACGTTTCCTCTTGAGCAAACGCCACAGAGTCGACGCATTGACTTTAAAACGCTTGGCTACCTCTTGCAGGGAGCCTTCATTATTTTCATACGTCGCTAACATCCGCTTTCTCAAATCCTGTGATAATGACATCTCGTTCTCCTGCTCTTTTAATATATGCAGTATTTTAGTTAAATACAATAATTTTTCGCAATTTATTAATCAATCGTTGCAAGAGGAAATGGAATGTAGAGCGGCTCAAGAAAAACTACACCCCAGATACCCTAAATAGGAGTTGTTTTTAACCAAATATTTGTTGATTTAATGAAGGAAATTATTATAATATTGTTTAACATGTTAAACATATATAGGTGAAAAGATGTTAGGTGTACGTTTAGATCAAGAAACAGAACTTCGTTTAGAGTATTTATGTGAAGAAACAGGCCATACAAAAAGTTATTTTGTAAAAAAAGCTATACGTGAGTTTTTAGATGATAGAGAAGATTATTTATTAGGAATAGCTACCCTAGAAAAAAAAGAATCTAAAATAAGTCTTAAAAAATTGGAGAAAAATCTTGGTCTGGACGATTGAAGTTACTAATAGTGCAGTTAAACAAATTAAAAAATTGGATAAAAATACTAAAATACGTATAGTTTCTTTTTTAAAAAAGATAGAAAAAATTGATACTCCAAGATCACAAGGAAAAGTACTACGGGGTAAACAAGGAGAATTATGGCGGTATAGAATTGGAGATTACAGAATTATCTGCAAAATTGAAGACAAAAAAGTAACCGTTTTAGTGATAGCAATTGGACATCGCAAAGAAATATATAAAATAAAAATTTAAAACTGCTATCATAGTGCTAGCTTGAATTGCATTTACATTGGGCATATTAAATGATCAGTAAAAAGATAAATACACCAAAAGCAAAGGCTAAAGAAACAAAGCTAACGATAAAAAGTATGGGGTCTCCCCCATTTAAGGGGGCAAATTAATCGCATAAAATTATCTTAAGTCAAAGACCCGAAAGACCCCAAAAAATCCTAGCCGGTTGGGCAAAACAAAAAGCCATTCGAGATATCATGGTTTTTTTACAATGAGTAATCTGGTGGGCCCACTAGGACTTGAACCTAGGACCAACGGATTATGAGTCCGCTGCTCTAACCAGCTGAGCTATGGGCCCTTCGAAAGGAGGTAGATTGTAATCAATCTAGCGAAACTTAGCAATTGTATCTATTTTTCCCTTATTTTTCATTGACTTACTGTCTAACCTCGGTAAATATTCGACTAACCCGTGCATGGAAGTCGTTTATGGAGGATGGGAAAATCGTTGAAGTTGTTGAGAGTCCATCTTCCATAGTGCCTTGTCATTCGTCCACTCTTATGCCATAAAAAGATTCTGTCGATCCGCGAAACTAACTTCGGCTAAGTCCTAGGGGACCCAGCAGTTTCTAACTCATTAATACGTAACAGTCACAGTGATAGTATCCGTATAAGCACCTGCTGGAATAGTTTGTAAAGCAGGAAGTAGGCCATAAACGGTATAATTGTTTAGATTCGGCCCTAAAATCAAGAGATAACTATCGCTCACGGTGACAGTTGCTCCTGTTCCATTACCCCAGATTGTTGTATGTCCCACTTGCGTATATAAATTATAATTCAAATGATTGCCCGTCAAATTCATAAACCGTGCTGCAAAACTACCACTATTTCCCGCATTCATACTAATCACATAAGAAATAATCCCTAAGACAAGTGCAGAACAAGTAACGGCGACATTACCTGTTGCCGTCGTTGCTGTGCCCAATGTCGGATTATAATTACCGAAAGCAACGGCACTGGTTCCCACTGAACATGAACAAGCAACACCTGTACAAGCTGCGTAAACAAGATGACTATAAGCACAATAAACCATAAAAAAAAGAAAATAAAAAAAAAGCTGACGTTGATTGAACTTCCTTTTTAATCTATTGCAAAACCTAATCAGTAACATAGACATTTCCCAACTCGATGATAGCTTCCGTTGTTCTAGGCACGTGTAAAGTGAAATAATGCGTTTTATCGCTCCAATTGACACTCCCGTTAAGTGTAGAGGTAGTCACATCCGGCAGATACAACTCTCCGTCATAACCCACGACATAAGACGTTTTTTCATAATCATCCTTTAAGATAACCTCAGCGCCTACGGGAACAAATTTTCCGCTAGGTGTTAATAAATGAACAACCACGCCTTGCAAATGTTTAACAGGGAATCGCGCTACAACACCACTATACCAATAAGGGGTAACCGTTTTTGTTATCGTCGTTATTTCTGTATCGAGTGGTAAGGTAGTCGGTTCGATTTCTAATATATTTTCTTGATAAGGCAACAACTCGGTTATCAATAAATTACCATTCCGATCGGTATGGCCCATTAATTGATGTTGATAAAACACATCGACATGGGAATAATCAGGCACCTGTACCAAGGCAAAGCTATTCGTTAATTTACGCGCTAAAAAACCATTTCCAGCAAAATAAATGGCACTGCCGCTTGCATCTAACTCATAGTTAGCCTGTCCTTGTCCTTTTCCTAGTCGTGCTGTATAGGCGCCTATCTCATTTTGCACAGTGAAATCCGCACCTGCATAACGGCTACTGTTATTACTCGCGATCACGTTGTAACCGTAACCCGACCCTAGTGGGACTGGCTTGCTCAATTGTAATGCATCTTGGAATTGATGATTTTGCCAGCTTGCATAATTGCTCACGATATGAGATCTATCAGGCGCAAAAACCAGTGTGATAAACGCCTGATTCGTCTGTGAATTCTGTAGATCACCCACAAAACCCACGCCTAATGAAATATTTTTAAATAAATTACGGCTATAGGTAGCCGTTAATAATCTAGCGGTAGGCACGGTTGAAATACCCTTAGCTGCAGTAAAATTTCGACTATTGACCATGGTATAACTCATGCTCAATGATCCATAGTCTTCTAAACTGTAACCTAAAAAAAATTGATTAGTGAGACTCGGAGCTGCTGTCTCTGGCTGATCACCTAGCTGTAAATAGTTTACGCTCGTTACGGTACTATTAAAACCATAACTCAGCTGAGGACCCTGACGAACAAAACCTAAAGCGAATAAGCCGCCTTCACCTAGCGAATTATGCCCTCCGGCCACTGTTAAAGAAGCGATTCCATATTGGTTTAACAAATAATTGGCTGAAAATCCCAGTGTTTGTTGATCAGATAGTACTTCTGCATGTGTACCTAAGGTCAGATGATCAGTCATACCACGTTGATAGGTCGCTACCCCTAAAGGCTGTCCATAATCATTGCTGTTAAGGGCATAATTATTTCGTATAAAGCCTGCTTCATAGGAAAAATTAACTAAATTAGGCTTCAATAATAAGGGACTTGCATAGTAAGGGAAACTAACCACTTGGCTACGACCTAATATATCTTGCGTCACAATCTGTACGGTACCCGCCCCTGAAATAACAGGGATGTTATTAAAGGTATAAGGGCCATTATTAACCATACGTTCTTGATTGAGCACACTATTGACAAAGACATCCACGGTACTGGGAATTGATGCTTCACCTTGATAACCTGGTAAAGGAAACGTAACTAAATTAGGTTGGGTAGTAAAGTTAGTCGCATATTGAATACCGGCAAAACGTGCTGCGCCACTCCAAGTTGTGGATCCCGTAATGGCGTCACCAAATCGCCAACTCGCTATTTTTTCGGGTTTATCTAGCGTCCAGGTGGTATCTAATCGTAATAGCTTATTGGGTTGTGTAATCGTTGTAATATCGTTGGAAAATTTGTTATACGCCAATACATTGGCTGTCCCTACGCCCAATCGATTAAACAAACCCAGCCCCAACAAAGCAGACAGATTCGTTTGATTAACCCCCGAGCTATTATTCCTCAGTGCAACACCATCATAATTGATAAAGGCACCTGGATCACTAGGGCGTAATGCACCTAATCGAGTGTCGTAAGGATCGAACGATTGTAGTGCAAAAACCCCCGCAGGGGCCTGTATTGACAACTGCATTGCATATTGATCGAGTTTATAACGAATTCCTGCATATCCATCCAGAGAATAAAGTTTTTGGTGGTGGTAAATAATCGGTGCATACGGAGGTAAACGTATATGCCAATCTAACAAATCGTTGGGGCTAACCCAAATACGTCCCGAAGAATCTTTATAACAGTGAACAATCCCAGGTAATAAGGTCTCATTTAATTTTATTTCAAGCAACAGTGGAATTAATTCGGCGACATTTTGGCTTGTTTTAAGCTTATTGGCTAAAACTTGCTTCTTTTGTTCAGCTTTAATACTTAGGCTAGTTAATAATCCAAAAACTACCAATGAAATACACAATAAATATTTAAAGCAGATGTAAAACTGACCTTTTTCTTTGTCCATTAATAGTTGATTCAATATCCGTAGGTTTTGCGTTGGAGTTTATTGCGACTACCCAGCTATGGGATTGACCCGGTAAGATATAAGCGAAGGTTGACTGCTTTGCTATCATTAAATTTCGTGGACTATTCAGTAATCGCCATTGATTAGTAAATAAAGTGACATTTCCCTCATTGTATAATTTTACTTTGATGTGCTGTGTATCTGTACGTTCTGCAAGCCAAACAAATTTCTCAATGATGGAGTCTGGTTCCACGAATAATGGTAAGGAAAGATCCATCAGAAAATACAAGGTTTGACCTAACTTCTCCTTTCTACCTTGATCTATTTCTTTGATATGTAGTCGATATGTTTTTTGTAGTGTGTTGAAAATAGGATGTTTTAATGCAAAGCGAATAACTTGGGTTTTGTGTGCAGGCAATCTAAACAAAGGCGGCGTCATCAAAATATCATGGGATATTTTATAAATATCCTTACCGTCTTTTTGCTGCCAATCCACTAAACTTAGTTGTAATAAACTATTCTCATCGCTCTGATTAGTAAGGCTGATAACCCCTATCCTTTGTTTTTTAGATAAAGAAAGTTGTACTGGCGTAACTCCGTACACATTGGCAAAAACTGGGGGTACCAACAAAGAAAATAAGAGCAAAAAATACAAGCGATACCATAACTTCATTTACAAATAATCCTTTTTTACTGTCTATACTCCTGTTCCTGAAGCTAAACCTTAAAAGTTGACGGTTATTACTACGGTATCGGTATAATTACCCGCAGCAACAGCCTGTAACGCTGTAATTTTTCCGTAAACATTAACGGATTGCGATGTCCCTGTAGCAGTTACTGCTGGTGGGGTCTCAGTGACTGGCGTATTCCCCCAATTTGTGGTGCGAGGTACGTTTTGGAAAAGACCGTAAGCAAGTCCAGCCGGCGTAGTACCGGTCATCCTACGAGTTGTTACTGTTGCGCCAGAAAATGTACCTGCACCTAACCCTATAGTATAAGAAGTACCATTGGTACAGGTTACTGGGATAACACCAATCCCTGCAATATTATCTGTAGGACTCGTTGGATCATAATTACCAAAAGCAACTGGAGTTACTGTACCCACTAGACAAGCCGCTATAACAGTTGCACTCACTGGCAAGCTACCCGTTGCTGTGGCGGCCAATGTGATTTGACTCATAAGCAAACACAAGAACCCAATCAATACTTTATTTACAAAAAACATGGGTATAACTTCCTTATCAACCTGCTAAATTCTTAGATATACGAAACGCAGACCCCATATACTATGATGTCTATGGAATCTAATCAAGATAATGAAGAATATATTACCTAAAGATAATTTATCTTGTACACTTCAGCATGAAGGGATTACACAACTGTGTAAAGCATCAAAAAGGAGAATATTAGTTATTTATAAATAAACCAAAGTTAAAAAGTGACTGTTATCGTCACCGCATCGGTATAATTACCAGGAGTAACTCCTGCTGTCTGCCCTGCGGGAATTCGTCCAAACACAGTAATTGACTGAGATGCACCATTGCCTGTCCCTGATACCGTACCTGTTACACCGGTACCATCCCCCCAAACGGTAGTACGAGGAGCCGTTGTATAAATATTATATTGCAATGTTCCTGCAGGCGATGGATTTGTCAATATACGATTAGTGAACGATCCTCCTATACCTACATCAAGAGCAATGCTATAAGTATCGCCTGCTGTACAAGTTACAAAAAGCGAACCATTTACATCACTAACAACACCAGTATAAGTACCAAAAGCAAGCAGGTTTGAACCGGTTCCTACTGTGCACGTATCTACAACATTTGCAGTCACTGATAAAGTTCCAGTTGCTGTTGCAGCCAATGTAAGCTGACTCATTAACAAAGGTACTAACCCGATCAAAACGTTTTGTGCTTTAAACATAATGATATCCCTTACCAAAAAATCCAAAGGCTTTAGAGTGTTCCTGGGACTCTCTAGAAATAGTAGGATCATTTAAACGTCTGATCAAGGTGATTGATAAATCCACTCTTGTTTTAGTGACACAGAAAATTAAGGCTTAAAAAGTAACTATAATGGTCACTGTGTCTGAGTAAGGTCCCACTTCCACCTGCTGATTTATCGGAATCTCTCCATAGACAGTAATCACTTGGGGCAAGCCTGTACCTAGTTGATGTAAGGTATTTTGCCCTATGATAGTCCCATAATTATGCACGTGATTACCCTCTTGAAAAAGAGCATAATGTAATTGTCCTCCTCCTATCCTTACCAGCATACGCTGAGTTTCTGTTGCATCGGCACTCTGACCTTTACTAATACCTACATCATAAGGTAGGTTATCGACACAGCTTACTGTGATAGAACCAGTAGCATAATCTGGATTGGAAGCTAGTGGGCTATAATTAGGAAAAATTATATTTTTTACCCCACCTAAAACACAATTTGTCGCACCTCCAACGTTTGCAGTAACAGCTAATGTCCCTGTTGCCATTGCCCCCATGGCGTTTTGGCAAATAAAGGCCAAGAGTAAACTGGTCAAAACTCTGACTATAGTAAGCATACCCCCCCCCATTTCAAAACCTAAAAGCGTTATAATGTTGTTTTTTGAACCGGTTTTTATTGTTCTGCTTGACTACTTTAGGTTGCTTATATAAACACTCGTAATAATTTATAATTCTTAATTTATTCTAGTGAATAATCGAAGATTTAACGAATGAAGGCGTCCCACTATGATCGAGACCCTAGCAAAAAATAGTATCGTAAATCTCGTTGATTTAGGACTTATCCAAGTCACCGGTAAAAATTCTGCACAATTCTTACAAGGCCAATTGACCTGTGATGTGACAGAAGTCAACGCAGAGCAAAGTCGATTAGGAGCTCACTGTGACGCGAAAGGACGTGTTCAAGCCACATTTCGTCTATTTTTTTATCAGGATGCCTATTATTTTTTACTCCTAAAAGAAGTACTCCCGCACTTACTACTGTGTTTGAAAAAATACGCCGTTTTTTCGGCGGTTAACCTAATTGATGTGACTCAACACTGGAAAATAATAGGACTTGGTGCTCCATCTAACACTCACTTACTCAGTAAAAAGATTTCATTGCCAAAACAAGATAACAGCGCCACACTCTCTGAAACTATAATAAGCTTAGCGGTACTGGATTCGCGCTTTATTTTATTAAGCGCTGATAAAGAATCACTTTCGTTTATTGAAGGTTCTTTTAATGAGTTGCCAATCAACAACTGGCACTTATGGGATATTGAGGCTGGAATTCCTATGATTTACCCGGAAACCATTGGACAATTTACACCACATCAACTGAATTATCCTGCCATCGGCGGTGTTAGCCTTAATAAAGGCTGTTATATTGGCCAAGAAATTATTGCCAGAACCCACTATTTAGGAAAATCCAAAAGCCGCCTCCATCGGCTTGCCTTCCAAGCCAATAACGATTTTCCTCCTGGAACACTCATAAAAAATGATGAAGGCTCAACGCAAGGTACGGTTATTATGGCCGCTAGTGAAAAAAATAATCACTATCAAGCCTTAGCTTGTTTGCAAACCCAAGCCATTTCACATACTATCCATCTAGAAAGCCCTCAGGGTCCCATTTTGACGCTTTTAAAATTACCTACTGAATAATAACGATAAAAGGTTTCCCATGATAAAAAAAATCAGCTTAAGCCTACTTCTCATCTTCAGCATCAGTAGCTATGCATGGGCGGCTAACGAGCCTAGCACCAATCCTGCATCTTCTTCCTCACAAGCCGTTAATCCACAAAGTAAAGCGATAGAATTTGCGCGCCAAGCAGGAAGCATTGCCGGTGTTGCTCAAGCTTGCGGCCAAAACACAGGGGATTTCACACAAAGGATTGCTGAAGCAGTCAGTAAATTGACAAACAATCCTACCGATAAGGCTGGGGCAATGCTCGTTTATCAGCAAATAGCACGTGAAGCTCAAATGAGCGAACAAAAAATGCACAGTATTCCCTGCACTAAAGTTTTGCAAGACTATCGTAATCTACCCATCATGCAAACGGATTATAAGGATAAAGTCATTGCACAATTAAATCCTTAGGTCCTCTGTAGAGGACAAAAAGGGGCGGCTGACAACGGAATGCGCTACTTTAACAAGCAAATAAACCGAATCGCTTGCGCAAACATTATTGTTTTTTATCGCTGGGTGACGCGCCAGGGTTATTTTTTTAATTTGGAAAAATTAATAAAAATAACCCTGGCGCGTCACCCAGCGGCCACTAACGAGTTTATGCCTAAGCTACATCCCAGCTATTTCCATAAAACTTCTTTTCCCTTAGAATCGGTAACATACAAGGACCCACCTCACAACTTTTTTGTACTGTGCGCACAGATTTAGCCTGCTTTTTTCTGTCGTGTATTCGACTCGCGAATGAAAAAGAGTAAAATAATGGACAATAGAATATAACAAGGTAATAAAGTCAGTGCGCGACGGTAATCGCTCACTGAGAAATAATGAATACTGGACACAATTTTCCCACCCCAACTTCCATCCAATAACTTTCCGATCAGTGGTTCTGTAAAAGCACTAAAGATGACGTCGCCAGTATTAATTAATGCAATGATCGTCGCCGCCACTGTTAGTTTATTAAGTTCCCTACCCAATGCAAAACCCAACATAAAAGCACCCGTACTAAAGCCAAATAAAAATAATAACCCCCCTAATAACCACAGCGGTAGGTGTATTGAGTAAATAATCAGTGTAATCGTGATTAAAGCAACGCAACTACTACCTAGCATGATACGGCGTCGTTGTCCTAAACGATCCGATAGTAAACCGAGTAAGGGGCTACCGAAGGCTAAACCAAGAAAAATAAGTGACACAAAAAAAGCAGCATGGGTATGCGTTAACTGATAGGATTGTTTTAGAAACGGGATACACCAAAGTCCTGCAAATGCATCAATGGGAGAAAAGGCTAGACCGCTATAAAAAGTAATCAACCAATTTTGTTTATTTGCCAATACTGCCCATACATCTTGAAAATAAAATTTTGGCGCAGCGGAGATAATGGATTGATTTTTTCTTTGCGGTCTATCGCGAACAATGAGATAAAATAACGCGGCTAACAATACCCCCAAAATAGCACATAAACCTAAACTGTTTCTCCAACCTACGGCATTAACAACTAAAGACAAAGGCATTTGTCCCGCAATGGCGCCTAACATCGCCGCTGATGCCAGTAAACCACCCACAAAGGCAAACTGCTGTGGTTTAAACCATAAGCTAGTCATCTTCATATAGCTTACGGTAGCGAAAGCCGCACCTACCCCCATTAACGTACGTGCCCAAGCCGCTAGCACCAAGCTATCTGCTTTTGAAAAACCATAAGCTCCAAAGGCACAAAGTAATAAGGCTAGGGTGGTTAACAGGCGCGGACTATACCTATCCAACAACATACCAACAAAAAGCTGCGCAACCAAAAAAGAGTAGAAAAAGCTAGCCGCTAAATTTCCTAAACCTGCTCCCTCAATATGAAATTCACCCATCAACTCATCAGTCATGATGCTAGGCGACACTTGCAGAATATATTTATAAAATAAAAAGGAGGCTGCTAATATAATGACTAACCACGGATAAAGACGATGCGTAGTAAAGTGTTTATTAGAAATACGCATGTAATGAAACCTTAAAAAAACGAGTTAGACGGTGTCAATGATAAACGTGATGCCCATGAGAATAAAGTCCTTTACAAAAATTGCTCATAATGCTACATAAAATACAGGTATTATTGTCAAACAATTTTAATATGCCCTTTCACAGACACTTCTCTCTGTACGCTACAAAAATTAAAAAGCGGCATGGGTGACAGTGAATGCGACTTCTTTTTGTGGCGTAAGCCAGCAAAAAAGTGTATTCGCTGGCAGGACCTATGCCAACCATTTCTGCTGACTATTCTAAAACCGCTAACCTGCCAGAACGGCCATCAACGGTTCCTTGGCTTAATTCACAAATAGGAATAGTTTCACGATTGGCTAAGCAATGCTGAGCTATTGTCTGTAAGGGTTGAAATGCTACTGCTTGTTGTTGGGCTTTTTTTAAAAATTTTGTAAAAAAATCTAGATATTTCATCCCTTCTATTTCAGCATGAATCGTCAAAACATTGACGACATCACCTCGCAATAAACTGAGATAATAATCGTCTAGTGTAGTCAATGGAAATTCTGGACGACCGAGTAATTCATCAAGAGTGGGTAAATTTGTCGGAATTTGTAAGGTTTTAAACTGTGTTGCACCTACTTTTGGAAAACAAGGATACACACCTCGTGCGTCACACCCATACAATAGTTTAGCGGCATCGTAAGCCGCTAAACTATTAGCATTCGCCTGCCAACCCGCTGCCCCCGCCGCTAAGGGTGCGCGTGAAAATATTCGACGAAACTCATCACAGGCTTTTTGAAATTCTTGCATTACTTGTTCTTGCGACCACGTATGTAATGCATCTTGCCAAAGAATGTGGTCATAACAATGGATACCCACTTCATGTCCGGCTTGGGCTGTCTGTTGCATTATCGTCGCACAACGCTGGCCTATATGCGGTCCCGGCCATAGCACGCCATTCAGTAAAGTACGAAAACCATAAATACTGACAACATTAGTACGCGAAACTTTAGTCAGAAATCCAGGCTGAAAGAGGCGCTTAATCGCGCGTCCTGTATTATCCGGCCCTAGAGAAAATAGAAAAGTGGCAGGAATAGCGAATTGTTTAAATACTTGGATAAGATTAGCAACCCCTATTTGTGTCCCTCTTTCGGTATCGACATCGACCTTAATCGCTAGCTTCTTCACACTTGAATTTTTCGGCATTTTATTGACGATCCTTGGTCTGACTCTCGACGATTTCTTTAATAACGTAGCGAGGACGTTGTCGCACTTCCTGATAAATGCGGCCAATATATTCGCCCATGATTCCTAATCCCATTAAGATAATACCCATTAAAAAGAATAGAATCGAAAAAAGTGTAAAAACACCTTCGGCTTCAGGGCCTACGATTAATCGACGCAACAACATGTACACGACAAACAAGCCGCTCAATGCTGAAATTAAGAACCCCATCATGGTAAAAATCTGCAACGGTAATAAGGAAAACCCTGTCATCAAATCAAAATTGAGTCGTAATAAGCGATATAAATTATATTTAGACTCTCCCGCCTCACGTGCTTCATGACGAACTTCAATTTCAGTGGGATTGCTGGAGAGGCTATACGCTTGTGCCGGGATAAAAAGTGAGGTTTCTTTGCTTGCTATCATCAGATCGATCAACGAACGCCGATAAGCCCTTAACATACAACCTTGGTCGCTCAAGCGAATCTTAGTCATTTTATAGCGTAAGTAATTATTTAATCTAGAAGCATAGCGCCGGAAAAGCGTGTCCTGACGTTTCTTGCGAATACCACCGACATAATCATGGCCTTCTTCCATCGCCTGAATTAACGCGGGGATTTCTTCTGGTGGATTTTGTAGATCTGCGTCTAAAGTAATAATTATTTCCCCTCTCACACGTTCAAAACCCGCCATCACCGCCATATGCTGCCCAAAGTTAGCATTAAAATGAATGACGCGAATTTGTTCAGGACGTCGTTTTTGTAATTCGTTTAAGTGCTGATAGGAATTATCTTTACTGCCATCATTGATAAAAATTACCTCATAGGGTTTACCCAGCTTGTCCAAGCTTGTTATTAAACGTTGATAGAGCGGTTCTAAATTACCCGATTCATTATAAACAGGAATAACTACACTTAAATAAGGCGTTATCATGGCGAGTCCTCTTGGGTAATGCCGATTCGATTCTTTTTCTGCACAAGCTGATTACTTAATAAAACATCGTGTGGCGTCGCCGCAATCCAATAAATTGTTTTTTGTTTTGCCTTGAGAGATTGATATAGGGCTTTATCGGTTATCATAAAAACTCGCTGATGGCTATGCCATAGAGACCAAAAGCGAGCCGCTTGCAACATCCACGACGTAGTATCTTGATGTTGCATACCAAAATGTAATTCACCGGCAACGTTAACCGTCATGACACGATGATTCAAATAAAAAGGTAAGTCTTGATAATAATTATCATAGGAAACTATTTTATCATGGGGTCGCAACAAGGGTCTCAATATCTCAACTAAAGGTTTAATGGAGCGCGTATCGACTCGTGAAATACCGGTAGAAAAAATAATAAAGCTGATGCCACATCCCACTGTCAACAAAATAAAAGCGATTTTTACTCTACCCAAGACATAATAAAATGCCGTTAGCACACTTGACAAAAGAAAAACACAATAACCGGCTATTAAATAGGGAATTCCTGGTTTAGGTAAATCGGCAGAAGGATCAAATAATAGCCATAAAATTCCTAATATGCCTAAAACCAGCCAAATACAAGGTAATGCAATAGTGCCCCATTTGATTCCCGAAGATCGCTGTGAAGAATGCGTAGACAAATAATTCCCTGTTAATAGCGCCACTGCAGGGAAAATAGGTAAAATATAAGGGATTAATTTGGAATGCGAAAGCGAAAAGAAAATAAAAACGGTAGCGACCCAGAGTAATAAAAATACTTGCGTACTTTTTTCCTTGAATTGCTGTTGCGTTCTAGGAAAACTTTCGGAAATCGCTTGCAATAAAAAAACAACCCAAGGTAAAAAACCAGTAATAAGAATAGGAATAAAAAACCAATCAGGCTGATATCGCTGTGCGATTAAGGTCGAATAACGTAAAAATTGCTGATCAATAAAATAAAATTGAAAAAATTCTGGATTTCTTTGCTGAACGAGAATATGCCAAGGTAAAATTATCAATAGAAATAATACTATTCCACTCGGAAGATAACTCTGCTTTAGGAGACGCCACTGATGCGTCAACAAAATCCATATCCCGACAATCATTACCGGGAATACAATACCCACTAAGCCCTTAGTCAATACCGCCAAAGCGGAAAAAATGTAGGCGATACAGCATAAATAGCGACGCTTACTGCCTAACGGAAAATTGACTGCCACTAAAAAGGCTAGCAGACTTCCCGATAGACACACCGATAAACACATATCGAGGGTTACCATACGAGCTAAAGTAAAATACAAAAAACTCGTGGCCAATATCACACTGCTGAGTAAACCCGTTTGTCTATCAAAAAGCAGTCGCCCTGCGCTATAGAGAAATAAACAACCTAATAATGCAAGTAAGGCATTGGGTACTCGAACCACCCACTCACTAATATACCCTTTGCCTTTCAAACTGTGATGTTGTTGCACAGCGTGGTCAAATAATTTGATAGATGCTGCTTGTATCCAATAAAATAACGGGGGTTTTTCAAAGTATTTAACGCCATTAAGATGAGGAGTAACAAAGTCATGGTGTACCACCATCTCTCTTGGGATCTCTGCATAACGCGCCTCATCGGGGGTGCTTAACGGCCTAGATCCCAAAAATACCCCGAATAGCAAAACCATCATAAGGGTCAGCCATAGCAAATCAAAAAACCACGTTCCGCGCTTGCATTGTTGTAGGAACGACATAAAAACCAGTTGCCTCATACAGGCGAAAAGAGGTACTTGAAGTTGAGAATTCGCAACTTCAAGCACAATGGGTATAATAAGGTCAAATTTATAACGTTTCTAGTAAGGAAAAGCAATGCAAGAACAAACAATCGCTGTGGTTTTATCAGGATGTGGTGCTTTAGATGGAAGTGAGGTGCACGAGGCCACCTTAACCCTATTAGCCTTGGAGCTAGCGGGGGTACGTTATCAATGTTTAGCACCTAATATTCTGCAAACCCGTGTTAGTAATATGGTGACAGGAAAAACCATAGACTCGCAACGCAATGTATTAGAGGAGTCAGCACGTATTGCTCGTGGAAAAATTAAAGACATTGCTAAAGTAAACCCTGCTGACTATACCGCCATGATATTTCCTGGTGGCTATGGTGCTGCACTTAATCTATGTAATTTTGGCCTTGATAAAAAAAACTATACCGTACAAGCGGATGTATTGAAATTCTCCAAAGCGATTGTGAACGCCAAAAAACCCGCCGGATTTATTTGTATTGCGCCGGTGTTAGTCCCTAAACTTTATCCTAGTGGTGTTACAATAACGATAGGTAACGATAAAGAAACTGCACAAATTTTAGAAAGCTTGGGCGCAAAACCTATTGCGTGTGAATCGACAAAATGTGTGGTCGATACCACACATAAAGTGGTTAGCACCCCCGCCTATATATTGGCACATTCGATTAAGGATGTGGCGACTGGTATTGAATGTTTGGTCAAAGAACTGTTAGTACTCCTTAAATCATGAGTCTAAATGCCGCATTAGCAACACCTCTCCTTCCTAAGCCTATCCGTAGTTTTGTGCATAGGCAAGCTGGCTTAAGTCAACGACGGGAAAAGGCTTTAGATACACTTTTAACACCTTATAGCCTACCGCTTAATCAAGGATTACTAAAACCAGAACAAATCTTTCAACGCGCTGCGCCAACAAACTTAGAAATTGGCTTTGGTATGGGCCAGAATTTATTAGCGCAAGCCCAACAATACCCGGAGCAAAATTTTTTGGGAATAGAGGTACATCGTCCAGGAATTGCTGCCCTATTACTAGGCATTGAAAGCGTAAAACTTTCCAACCTTAAGATTATCTACGCGGATGCGGTAGAAGTATTCGATTGCTGTATTGCAAATAATTCTCTCGATGTGATCCAAATCTTCTTTCCTGACCCCTGGCCAAAAAGAAAACATCATAAACGCCGACTCATACAAGCAGAATTTACCAAGCAATTACAAAATAAACTAAAAACGGGAGGTCAATTGCAGCTCGCTACTGATTGGCAAGACTATGCCGAACACATGTTATTTGTTTTAGAAAATACCCCAGGCTTAAAAAATAGTGCTGGGGAAAACAAATTTTCTCCTAGACTATCGCAACGTTCACTGACCAAATTTGAGCAACGTGGTCAACAATTAGGGCATTTAATCTGGGATTTGCTATTTTATTCTGTAGAAAAAAATCTATAAAAAGCGTAAACTAAAATGGTTCATTAACTTACAAGCCAAGGAATGGAATCTCGCAATGCCTAAATCCTGCTCAACAAATAGCATTTCCTTAGGAGCCAATGATAAATTTGCTAGCGTACGAAAAAGAGCGTATTTAAATGGTTATTGTGATGGATTGGAATTTATAAAATGCTTAACTGCAGTTAAGCAAAATATCGAAACAACTAATCCCAAGCCTATAGAAGAAACAAAGAAAAAAACGGCTTATGGGAAAAAGACGGCTCCAGCACAAGAGAAGCTGATCTTGCAGGCTCCTAAAAGACAGAAAGGTTTAATCAAAATAAAAAACCCTGAAGCAAAAGAAGTTAGTACGGATACTAGTAAAGAAAGGGAACGTTGGATAGATACAACGAAGCTACCTGAGATCATTTTGTATGACACACCTCCTTTTTCACCCAACAACGCCTGTTCTAGAGAGGAGAACTTTATTCAAGCTAGCACTTCAGGCTATCTAGGTTTCGGCAGAAGCGTAGAAAATAGGGAAGGGGGCGGTAGTATACTTAGAAAGATGCTAGAAGAAAAAAATCCAGCGTATAACCTGACATCAATGCGGCTAAGGTAGAAATAAAGCAATAAGATCATTATAAAAACATTTTCCTTGATCAGTCAGGAAAATAGTATCGTTATGCATGCTTAGCAGGTCCAATCTTTCCGCTTCTCTCAGTGGCTTGGCCAGCGTAGAAAATGACAATCCAGTACGACATTCAAACAGTTCCGAAGAAATAGGATAATGCAATCGCAAGGCGTTCAACATAAATTCAAATGCTAATTCATGTGTTTGGATAGGTCGTTCCTCACCTAAAAAATGATTCTTCTTTGCCAAATAATCTTTAGGATTTTTTTGTTTCCAAGCACGCGTAATCATTTGCCTCTTTTCATCACTTAACTTGCTATACGCACCAGCACCTATTCCTAAATAATCAGCAAATTCCCAATAATTACAATTGTGTACACAGTGATAAGAGTCTCGACTATAAGCAGAAATCTCATATTGTGTATAAGCATTTTTCAGCAACTGAACCTTACCTTGTTCCTGCAATTCCCAAATCACATCGTCGACTGGTAACTTCGGTGGTTTTACTGAAAATTCAGTATTGGGTTCTATGCTTAACTGATACCAAGAAATATGGGTAGGTTCCAGGGAAATTGCTGTCGTTAAATCGTCTAAACCTTCTTGCAAACTCTGCTTAGGTAACCCATGCATGAGATCTAAATTAATATTCGTAAAACCTGCCGCTTTAGCCGCCACCACTGCATTTTTCGCTTCTTGCCCATCGTGAATGCGTCCTAAGGCCTTCAATTGCTGATCTCGAAAACTTTGGATTCCCAGAGAGAGTCGATTAACGCCTGCTGCACGATAAGCTGAAAAACGTTGGAATTCAACGGTTCCCGGATTCGCTTCTAGGGTAATTTCTATGTCTGCAGAAAAGTTCAATCGTTTCTTCAGCTCATCTAATAAGTATTTAATCACAGTCGGTGAAAACAAACTGGGTGTGCCACCTCCCATAAAAATACTAATGATAGGACGGAAGAAAACTTTAGGAAGCTGGTGATCTACATCCTCTAGCAAGGCATTAATATAAGCTGTTTCTGGTAAATCCGCTCGTAATGTATGTGAATTAAAATCACAGTAAGGACATTTTTTTACACACCATGGGAAATGGATATACAGTGATAAAGGAGGGAGCCTTAACATAGAAAATCCTAGGGTGTGTTGACAATTGCACGATGATGGCGAAAAAGAGCTGTTTTTCTGCATTTCGTTACTCACATACGCTGTGTATGCTCCGTTACGATACTCAAAAAAAACAACTCTTTTTTGCTCATCCTAGCACAATTGTCAACACACCCTAATAGAAAATAATCATTATTTATACTAGACTTCGCCCTGTACAGGAAATCAAAATTTTGAATTAAGCGATTGGGAAAACAGCCCATTTTTTACCTCTACAGTAAAAATTTTCGTCATGTGCGTATGAAGCGCGCGACAATCCATTGAAAAAGGTAGCCAAAGGGAATGATAAAGAGCTCTTCACATTTCAAATGGTATATCTATCTTCTTCCCTGTCTTATTTTCTGTGTAGAATGTGCAAACGCATTGACCCCATTAACCCCTAGGCTTTCTTCGAATATTTATGCCAGTGATTCCACGGTAGGTCAAGCGGATGTGATGCTGTCTCTAGAGGGAGATCAGGATCATAATTTATATCTGGATCCACAAGCCGCTTACAGTAGCGATCAACAATGGTTTGGTGATCTAGGCCTTGGTTATCGATGGATTCAGAATGATGCCGCTATTCTCGGTGGGTATGTTTTCGCAGGACACACGCGCTTAGATCATAACAGTGGGTTTTGGATAGCAAATCCCGGTGTAGAAGCGATGGGTTCTCGCTGGGATGCCCATCTCAATGCGTATATTCCGTTGGCTGGACGTAGTGATGATCTGGGAAGTTTTGAGCTTAATATCGTCAGTGATCCGGTCTTTCGAGGCCATTCACTCATCGTAGATAGTGTGTTTAACAATGTGAATGAGATCCAACGCATAGGGAATGGTGCGGATGCCAGATTGGCTTATCAACTCTTTCGACACGTTCCCTTGAAAGGGTATGTCGGCGCTTATTTTTTTGATATCCCCGGTACTGATAAATTACGTGGCGGTGCTGCCGGATTTGAATATTGGTTTGGTCGACAGTTTAAGTTTTTCGCTAATTATACGTATGATAACGTCCAACACAGTACCGTGGCCACAGGATTGGGTATCAGTTTTGGCGGCGTCAGGAAACAGATGGCGGATCCCTCTTTATCAGAAAGATTAATGGACCCCGTAGAACGTCACTTAGCTAACTTAGGTCATGCCTCTGGCATTCCGAGTCGAATGTTTTTCAATGAAGGAAACGGAAGTAGTTCACAAATACTACTAGACAACATTGCTTTCTTCAGTCAGGCCGGTATGCCGAATAATGGCGGGTCGGGATTAACCCTAGCCAATTGTACGTTTGAAAATCCTTGTGGTCCTACGGATTTGACGAATGTGGGTGCTATTACCCTGAATACCTTATTACCTAATACCACAATGTATTTTAATGGCGGAAGTTATGATGCACTCAATGTTCCCGCAGGAACTAATCCCGTGACCTTACAAGCCGGCCAAAGTGTGCATTCGCGTACCACAGATTATTCACAACCCGCAACCGGTATTGATCGTTCTACCTTTAACGGTGCCTTTTTTCTCAACAGCAACAACACACTAGAAAATATTATTCTTCAACCCACAGCGGCTACCTTGAGTGGTAACGGGGTCGCCGCTAACAACGCCAGCAATGTTTTAATTACCGGCAGCCAGATCGGTAGTGCCAGCAATCGCTACGTGACAGCGGGTGTGGCGCCTACTAATAACAGTCAACTGACACTTGATAATGTTGCTATTTTTGCCGCTCAAAGAGGCATTAGAGCAAATAACTCTTCAATACTCATGCAATCGAGTCAAATCGACGCCTTTAGATCGTCTGGTTTCAGTTCCGGGTTAACTTTAGTAGGTAGTAATGTTGAGATAGATAATAGCCAGATAAACGTTGGTGGAAGGTTTGTAAAGATAGGGATTGATGCCAATGATAGTAATGGTTCCACTGTAACTATTAATGATACCAACATAACCGTAGACACAACCACAGCATCCAATGCTACCGGTTTACTCACTTCTGCGCAAAGCCAAATACAGATGGGAGGGGGCGCCCTGTCGGTATCCAGTCTTCTCCTCGGTTCTGCTCAACTTACTCAAGGTCCAAATATTGTTTTAAATGGTGTCACTTGCACACTCAATGGCACAACAGTCAGCTGTTAAAACGTAAACTTTTTGAGGAGAGGAGTTTACATCAAAGTAAATGAGCATACGAAAAGTCTACAACACAGCTAGTCACTACAATCATCGTTCAGCCGATTAGAAGATGATGCTAACATTCACGACATCCCGATAAGCCCCTATACTGACATTTTGCTTAGCAGGAATTTCACCATAAACTGTCAAATACTGCTTAATACCCGTGCCACTTCCCACGGCTGTATCTATCCCCAAGGTATTTCCCCAATTTATGGTATGCGTTGGATTTTGTGATAAGGTATAGTGTATCGTTTCCGTTCCTGGTCCTGACATGCTACGAAGTCTTGTCGTCGCAGAATCTCCGGAACCCTGATCCAGCGCTATATTATAAGGGGTATTTAAGGTGCAAAGTAATTTAAGCCTAGCAATACTTTTTGTAGAAATTGCTGCATAGGGAGTATACAGACCAAACACTAAGGGGGTTGCCGTAATAATACAGCCAGGCATTACGTTGACTGAAACCAACATACTCGCTGTTTGTATCGCTGCAAGTGCCGGGGTTATACAGAATCCTAAACAAAAGAAAAAAATACACTTCCTTAATAAAGAAAACATGATGAATCCCCCTTCTGTACAATGGATGACCACTGTTAGAAAATTAATCCATTTCTTTATTAATTCCGCTTCCTAAACTAAGCCTATTATACCTAAACGTTAATAGCCAATGTAAACCCTTTAAAGTTGTCCAAAATTCAAGCTATTTTATTTATGATTTATTTTTCGGATCGGATAGGTAAGTAATCACTTTAGATTCATCCTCGACTGGTTTCGTTGGTATACAAAAAAAACGGCGACACCATTGAGAAAGAGAAAATTCACTAGGTTCAATTTTCCCATCTGTGTTTGAACCCTCGTTTGTAACACCAGATTCAGGTTCTGAATTTATTAAGGGTTCTTCATCCATTGTTTTTTCTGCAGAATCAGATTGCTTCCTGCGCATATTCTCTCCTTATCTAAAAAATTAAGTTTTTATTCCTCATAAATATTAACCTTTGCACGCTATAAAAAAACAGAACTTAACAAGTAAATCATTGATAAAAGAAAATATATTGTATTTTTATAGGATAAAAAGTCGTTGGCACGGGTCCTGCCAACGAATGCACTTTTTTGCTGGCTTTCGCCACAAAAAGAAGTCGCATTCGCTGTCACCCCTGCCGCTTTTTAATTCTTGTAACGCGCAAAGAATATTAACTCAAATATTCATTGGAATTATAATCTATAGTTTCCACGATTTAAATGGCAAATTTGTAACTGCATGTGTTAACCTAGCTTTATCGTTTTTCAAAATGCCATCTATCGTTGTTTATAGCTAAAAAAGACTAATTATGCGTAAGATACTTTGCCATCATTTTATCTTATTATTTTTGTATGCAGGCTTTTTTGTCCCTATGAACACTTACGCCGAAGAAAAACCCAATGAGTTTGTCTATTTAAAAAGCTGGGCCCCGACTATTCAGGAAGAGGTTCGGTATTACACTGCTAACAATTTTATAGGCCGCCCTATCCAAGGTTACCTAAACCCCGTTTGTCTTCTAACAAAAAAAGCAGCTAATGCGTTGTTAAGCATACAAAACACGCTAAGTGAAAAGAATTTAGGATTGAGAGTTTTTGATTGTTATCGCCCACAAATGGCTGTTGATGACTTTTTTCAATGGAGTCAAAATCCTCAAGACCAAAAAATGAAAAATGCTTATTATCCCCATATTAATAAAGCCGATCTGTTTACACTTAACTATATTGCGCGTCGATCAGGCCATACACGCGGCAGTACAGTCGATTTGACACTGGTTGATCTCAAGACCAATGAGCCACTTGATATGGGCACTCCTTTTGATTTCATGGATCCTTTATCCCATCCGTCTTGCCGTAAGATTACAATAAAACAATTCCATAATCGCATGCTATTGCGAAGAATAATGATGACATTTGGCTTTTCGCCCTTAAAAACAGAATGGTGGCATTTCACATTAAAAGATGAGCCTTATAAAAACACTTATTTTAATTTTCCTCTTGCGTAACACACCCTAAATACGCAGAAAGAAACCACTACAAAAGCTGCTCAGGTCTTTTGTCCCAAAATTTCACCTGCCATTTTTTATTTTTATACACAAATAAACAAAGATTACCCGTAGAAACTTTAAAATTTTTATTTTGAATGTGCTGCTCAAATGCTTCTGGAATCAATTGAAGGAAATAACGTAATCGTCCATTGCTGGCAATAACAAGAATATTATCCGTCGGTAAATATTTTTTTATTGCATCATCAGCAAATGAACTGACTTCATTAGAAATAAGATCAGCTGAGCTTAACCAGCCAGCATCTTTTGGCCATTGACTAAAATTTTCCCATGCCGCCAATTCATCTCTGCCGCCTTTTTTTTGAATCTCCAAGCTGCTTAAACCAGACCAATTACCGTAATCGATTTCGTTTAAACGAGAATCAATAATCGGTTTCAATGAGGAATGAAGTTCATCTACTACAATTTTAGCGTAATCGCTAGTCCTTTTTAGCGGACCGCAATAAATCGCTTTTAAAGTGATACTGGTTTGCTGAATGATGCGTGCTAGATTTTTTGCTTGTTGAATACCTGAATCCACCAGAGGCAAATCTTGTCTTGCACCTACCCATACTGTCGTTTCCCCGGGAGCAAATGTATTACCATGCCTAGAAAAAATAATTTTCATATACCGCTCGTATTAGTAAAAGAAACAAGCTCAGTTTCCTTATCAATAATCCTTTCGACTTGCTCAATATCGCCTGGACTATCGATAGAAGCATGCGTACGCCCTTTATAATTTACGATAACGACCCGAATGGGTATGCCATTTTCAAGTGCACGCAATTGTTCAAGGCCTTCCGCCTGCTCCAACACGGTAGGGGGTAAAGAAGCATAGTTGCTTAATAAAGAAAAGCAATAAGCATACAATCCGATATGTCGATAAATAGGAGGATTTTCTATCGTTGAATCCCTTAAATAAGGAATCATTCTTTTAGAAAAATAAAGCGCATTATATTTTGTATCAAATACAACCATGCTTCCTCCCACATTTCCTTTATTCTTAGTCGCTTGCATCGTTGCATACTCATTTTGAGTAATTTTTACCGCTAAGGTTCCTATTGTCAAATAATCATTTTTCATCCTATCTACTAACGATTGAATCGCCCAAGGTGGGGTTAAAACCGCATCGCCTTGTAGATTAATAATCCTATCGTTATCGTGAATTTTTAAGGACTTAGCGGCCTTAAAGACACGCTCTGTTCCATTTTGACAATCACCCGTCATAATGACTTTTGCACCAAAATCTAAGGCATGTGCTCTAATATCCGCATGATCCGTTGTAACATAGACGTCATCTATCTCTTTAACCTGTTTTGCAATAGACCAGGTTCGAAAAATTAGACTTTTTCCTTTAATTAATGCTAAAGGTTTTCCGGGAAAACGACTTGAGTTATAGCGTGCGGGAATAACAATAATATTTTTCATAGATTAATCTAAAGAACAAAGCGCTATCGATGGGATTTAGGTTCTGTCTCTAAAGTCCCCTTGTAGGCATCTGCTGCATTAAAAACAGCTCAAAAATACTCATTTTATGTTTATCAATAGACTTCAAACACTAACCCAACTTGCGACTACTCAATTCATGAACTAACCTTAAAGGGCAGCACATCCTAAGCTCAAGAAATTTAAATAGAGGAGAACGCGATGTTATTATGGGCATTTATATTTCTGGTCATTGCTATTATAGCGGCTATTGTTGGATTTACAGGTGTTTTTGCGGTGGCTGCTGGTATTGCGAAAATTATTTTTTTCATATTCATTATACTGGCAATTATTGCATTCATAACGATGCTATTCCGCAAACAACGCTAGGTTCTGTCTCTAAAGTCCCCTTGTCGCCATCTGCTGCGTTAAAAACAGCTCAAAATACTCATTTACCTCGTGTAAACTCCGTTTTTTTCGCTGTTTTCGCCTTGCGGATGACGACAATCATAACTTTAGAAACAGAACCTAAGAAAGTGATTTTTAATTAACTACGCTTATGTCAACACCCTAGAATAATAAAACCTAGGCTCTTATGCTCTGCCTATTCAGCAAAAATTAAAGCTCGCATTTGTTCACAAACCGAGTGCATTATGTAAATATTATGAATACACGCCAATTGCTTATAGAGAGACGAGCCTTGCTTAAACAAAAAATGTAAATACGCCCGACTGAAGTGTCGGCAAGTATAGCACAAACACCCCTGTAAAATAGGTCTATTGTCGTTAGCATAAATCGATTTTTTGATTACAAGCCGTCCATTTTTTTCTTCACTTAAAAATTCAAGCCAATCTTCGATTTTACTCACTTTTCCATGATAAAGTGCGCCATGTCGTGCATTTCGAGTCGGCGCAACACAATCAAACACATCGATACCTTTTGCCACAACATCAATTAAATCTTGAGGATTAAGACCCACGCCCATGGTATAGCGAATCTTATTAACGGGTAATAAAGGCCTAACCCAATCGATCACCTCATGGGTTTTCTTGATATCAAAACCAATCACTTCGCCACCTATGGCAATACCTTCTACATCAGCCTCTAAAATAAATTGTGTACTTTTTTCCCGAAGATCTTGAAAGCTACCCCCCTGAATAATGCCAAATAACGCTTGTTTATGACCATAATAGGAATTAGATGAACGTTGATGCGTTTCCTTTGATTCCAATAGCCAGCGATGCGTGCGATCCATCGCGGCTAATGCCGCCTCTCTTCCTCCTTGCTCTGGCGTACACTCATCCAATGCCATGATAATATCCGCGCCAATAATTTTTTGCGCTTCAATAGAACTTTTAGGAGTTAAATGAATAACGTTACCTGTTATTGGATGCTTAAAATGTGCACCCTCTTTATCAATTCGACAAATTTTTGCATTTTTAGATAAACTAAATACTTGAAAACCTCCACTGTCGCTTAACATAGGCCTATCCCAAGCCATCAAACGATGCATTCCACCACTCGCTTTTATCACTTCCAACCCTGGATTAACCAACATGTGATAAGTATTTCCCCCTAAAATAATCTGCGAACCCGCATGAATAAGATCGTCAGGAGTCATATGGTTAACAAAAGCGCGCGTTCCAACCGGCATAAAGCTCGGTGTCATAATCCTTCCATGAGGCGTTGATATTTCCATAACTCTTGCAGAAGTCGTTTTACTGGATTTAATAAGCCGCGTTGTGAATTGATTCATCATAAATTGCTTTTTATTCTCATGATTTTTTCTTAGTTTCAAGGAAGTTTTTTCTGAATTGCACTTAAAATACCGCGTAAAATCTTTACCTCTGTTTCATCGGGTTCGGCGCGGCTAAATAAACGACGTAAGCGATCCATGATCTGTTGACTACGAAAAACTTGTAAAAATTCGACGCGAGTTAGTACGGCATTTAAATGCTGATAAAAATGTTCAAGCTGTTTTACGCTGGCAAATTCTCTTTGATTCACAAGCACAGTTTCTTTTTTCTGTAAAAAGGCCATGCGTAGTTCGTAACAAACGATTTGTACCGCTGCTGCAAGATTCAGAGAACGATACCTTGGGTTGGTGGGAATAATGATCTGAACATGACATTGCTGTAACTCCTGATTGCTAAGTCCGCATCGTTCACATCCAAATACAATGGCTATCTCTTGTTGAGACATCTCAGTGATTTTTTCTGCTGCGGCGTGGGGAGTTAGGGAAATCCAATTAAGCTCACGCATACGTGTACTAGTACCAAAAACGAAACGACAATCCTTGATCGCTTCTTCCAAACTATCGACGACAAACGCTCCCGCTAAGATATCCAGAGCATGGCTTGCCCTTACTGAAGCATGGCGGTGAGGAAATTCTTTCGCAGCAACCAAATAGAGGTGCTGTAAGCCCATTGTCTTCATAGCACGCGCTGTTGCGCCGATATTGCCAGGGTCGCTTGGATTAGCTAACACAATGCGGATATGGGGGAAAAGTTCAGAAAAAGCCATTTATAGTGTTATTTAATGAAATAAACATGGTATCATCGTTCCTATTTTATTGCATTTTCAAAAGTAAAAATAATTGATAAGCTGCACTGGGTCCTGTCACTGGGACAGACTTTTTTTGTCGGCTTACGCCACAAAAGAAAGCCTATCCCGTGCCACCCAGCGTTCTGTATCACTTTGAAAATGCAATTAAAGATAGAATAGACCTTCTTACCCTTTAATATTAATAATCAACGATGCACCCTTTCTTAACTACTGCGGACCGTGCAGCACGGCAAGCAGGAAGAATTATCCTAACTGGCCTAGAACGCTTAGATCGGATCCGCAAGCAACAAAAAAACGGAAATCGTGGCATCGTAACGGAGATCGATCTACAGGCAGAAAAAGCGATTATTGCTACCATTAAAGGCGCTTATCCAGACCATGGAATTTTTTCTGAAGAAAGCGACCCCATAAAGGGAGCTCACTATACATGGATTATTGACCCCTTGGACGGAACCTGCAATTTTATCCATGATTTTCCTCATTTTGCAGTTTCCATTGCTATAAAAAACCAGGAAAAAAACTGTATTGAATATGCGCTTATCTATGATCCTTTACGGCAAGAAACCTTTACAGCAGCACGCGGTTGCGGTGCGTATTTAAATAATACCCAACGATTTCCGCGGCGTTTACGTGTCAGTAATCGAACTAGCATTGAAGAATCACTTTTAGGCATTTCTATTCCTTCTCGAGGACTCAATACATTAACTCCATCGCTAGGCACATCGCTGAATAAAGAGGCATTACGAACGATGATGGCGCAAGCCAGCGGTGTTCGACGTACAGGCTCAGCTGTACTCGATCTCGCCTATGTTGCGGCCGCTCGTTTAGATGCCGCACTAGAACTTAATCTTGAACATTGGGATATCGCTGCCGGAGTTTTACTTATTCAAGAAGCCGGCGGAATAAGCTGCGATTTAAAAGGTGGAGAAAATTACTTTGAAACAGGCCATATTATTGCTGGAAACCCTAAGCTTTGTCGTTTATTATTAAAAGCAATTCGATTACCTACGGCCTAGGATCCACTTCCTTTGCTACTT
The DNA here is from genome assembly GCA_040384585.1 of Pseudomonadota bacterium. Classification (GTDB taxonomy): domain Bacteria; phylum Pseudomonadota; class Gammaproteobacteria; order Diplorickettsiales; family Diplorickettsiaceae; genus JAZKJD01. The sequence continues at coordinate 50,284 of JAZKJD010000006.1, forward strand.
GTAAAAAGTTAGTTCTATCAAGACCTAAAGCGACAGCCAATGCACCTGCTACATAGATGGAAGAATAAGTTCCTATAACAATCCCTATGACTAAAGCCAATGCGAAACTGTGAATCATCGGGCCCCCAAAAATACACAAAGAAAGCACAACAAAGAGGGTAGTTGCCGAAGTCATAATGGTTCTTGATAGCGTTTGGTTAATTGAAAGGTTAACGACTTCTATCGCAGACTTTTTACGCAACTTACGAAAATTTTCGCGGATTCTATCAAAAATAACAATGGTATCGTTAAGAGAATAACCAATCACTGCTAATATAGCCGCCAGTGCTGTGAGATTAAATTCAATATGGAATAAAGAAAAAATCCCTAAAATTAAAATAGGATCATGAATCAAAGCCACCGCCGCGCCTATTGCAAATCGATACTCAAAACGCAAGGCTATGTAAACCATAATACCCAATAAAGCGATAAACACCGCCAAGGCACCTTGTGTTGCTAATTCGCGCCCTACCTGAGGGCCTATAAATTCAAGTTGTTTTAATTGCGCACCTGGCAGTGCTTTGAGAATTTGCGAAGCTAAATCGTGTTGACTAGTCTGCTCTGTAGCAAGACTAATTAAAACATCGTGTGAGGTTCCATAACTTTGTACCAGCGCATCTTTAATTCCGGTCTGTTGTAATTCCTGACGTAATTTAGGCAGTTCAACAGAATGGTCAAATGAAATTTGTAGCTGGCTACCACCGGTAAAATCTAATCCCCAATGCAAACCATTCATCATTAACGACACGACAGAAATCAATAGTAACAATAAAGACAAAGCAATCGCCCAGCGTTGTAACCCTAAAAAATTGATATGTGTTTGTCTCTTAAAAAATTCCACTGTAATAACTCTTAAAAACTAAATACCTATTGGTAAGCGCTTGATGGGACGACCACCATAAAAAAGATTAACCAGGGCTCGTGTTAACATGACGCCCGTTAACATAGAGGTTAGCAAGCCGAACGTTAGGGTAACTGCAAAACCCTTAATAGAACCTGTACCAATTCCAAATAAAACTAAAGCTGCAATCAACGTTGTGACGTTCGCATCAATGATGGTCGCTAACGCGCGATCATAACCCGCATGAATACTGGCTTGAGGTGATACCCCATTTCGTAGCTCTTCACGAATACGTTCGAATATTAAGACGTTAGCATCGACGGCCATTCCCACGGTTAATACAATTCCTGCCATCCCTGGCAAGGTTAAGGTCATACCTAATAAAGACAAAAGTGCAATAAGTAAAACGACATTCATTGCTAAAGCAATATCAGCGATTAAACCAAATATTCCATAATAAATTGCCATAAAAACAACGGCTAAAATAAGTCCCACAACAATGGAGATAAACCCTTTATGAATATTCTCTGCGCCTAATTGTGGACCAATAGTTCGCTGCTCCACAACATAAATAGGTGCCGGCAATGCTCCTGCCCGTAGTAATAAAGACAGATTCAGTGCTTCTTGAGTATTCGTTAAACCCGTGACTTGAAAGTTGGGTGGTAATGCGGTCTGAATCGTTGCAATGCTAATCACTCGCTCAACTTTATGAGGAATATGTATCACTTTTCCCGCTACCGTTTTCGCTATTGCTTTTGTCTCTACATAAACAATCGCTAGCGGTTTACCCACGTTTTCTCCCGTAATACGATGGAAATAGCTTTCCCCACCGCCCCCTAGACTAATACTCACAGCAGAACGACCGGATTCATCAAAGCTAGTTGACGCATCGGTAATTGAATTTCCGGTTAATATGACTTGTTTACTCAATAAAACAGGTTGATTTTGATAGTGATACAATTGTGAATCCGGTGGAACAACACCTGAAGATTGTGCAATACGCGCGTCGTGGTTCACATCAACCAAACGAAACTCTATCGTTGCGGTTCCACCTAAAACTTGCTGCGCCCTAGCGATATCTTGTACACCAGGTAAATCAACTAAAATTCGATTTCTACCTTGTTGCTGAACAATCGGTTCAGCAATACCCAATTCATTGATTCGATTACGTAAGGTATTAATCGTTTGGTCAATAGCCAATTGTCGTAAATGATTAAGTCCTTGCTCCGTCCACTGTAAAGAAAGTTGATACGGTTGATTTTTTCCTTGCGTCGTAGTCAATAAAAAATCAGGAAATTGGCGCCCTAGCAAGTGCTTAGCCTTATCTAGATTACTGGCATCGCGGAATAAAAGATGTAGCTGCTTATTTTCGGGTATGAGTTCTGTATAACGGATATTAGCCTGCTGTAGATTTTCACTAATATTTTTAAGCAGTCCCTGTAATCGCTGTGTAATCACACTATTAAGATCCACTTCCAAGGCAAAGTGTACACCTCCTCGTAGGTCCAATCCTAATTTCATAGGAAGCGCGCCAATGGTTTGCATCCATTTTGGCGTGGAGGGTAACAAATTGACAGCCACCGTATAATCATCGCCCAAGGCAGCTGATAAGCTATCTTTAGCCTTAAGTTGAACGTCGGTATTTTTAAAACGTAAGAAAATAGTTTGCTTATCGTTCTCTTGGCTTATTGGATGAAACTGTCCCGCTTTAATAAGCGTTTCCACCTTCGAATTCAGAAGCGTCATATTGGTGGTCGCCGCCGCGACAGGAGAAATCTGTACGGCTGGCTGTTCAGGAAAAAGATTGGGAATAGCATAGATAAAGCCCAATATAACAAGCAAAACCAATAAGCAATTTTTCCAAAGGGGATATTTATTAAGCATAATCTATGAACGTAAGACTTAAAGCGTTCCCTTGGGTAATACACTGGCGACAGCCGCTTTTTGCATCTTAACCTCAACATTCTCAGCAATCTTTAAGGTAATAAAATCATCTCTAAGTGCTGTAATCTTACCCATTATTCCGCCCGTTGTGCTCACTTCATCAGCAACTGCTAAACTCGCCATTAACTGACGATGTTCTTTAGCTCGTTTTGCCTGTGGACGCCACAGCAATAAATAAAAAATGACAACGAAAGCTAATAAAATAAGAATTTGTGAAAATCCGCCCCCTTGAGACACCGCAGAAGTCGTAGCTGCTGATTCAGCCAGTGCATTGCTTATAAAAAAGCTCATAAACTCTCCTCGATTAAACCGATAATGTAAGGCATGCAATTTACCTGTTTCCCCAGTTTTTCGCAAATTTTACGCTAGGTTCTGTTAGCGGGATAGACTTTCTTTTGCCAGCTTATGCCACAAAAAGAAAGTCTATTCCGTGCCACTTACTATTTCTATTAATCATGTCGAAAGTACAATAAAGTAATTACAAACTCTTAAATAATATTGAGAATAAAGCCATAGTTAATAACGTTTAATCCGCTATAAAATCTTCTACTCAATGCATTTAAATAATTATGGAGAATAAAAATGTATAGTATGCTAGAAATATTATGCCCTTGTGTTAAAGCACAATCTCAAGTAAGAACAGCCGATCCTACTTTAGCACTTCGCGAGGTTAAATCAGCAAAAGCAGAAAATTATGGTGCTATCAATACCTCTGCTGTTGATAGCGCATCAAGTAAGCAAGCTAAAACTGAGGTAAGCAGAATGGTTATAAACGGTAAAAAGTATTTTTTCACTATCCCAGATCAGGAAGAAGCAAGAAAAGGCGTAGCAGCATCATTTTTTGAAGAGGTACACAATTACAATCATTACTGTTAAAAATATGTCTTTTCAGGAAAACAATTACTTTTTTATTCACTTACGCTTATCCACATAGCATCGCCGTAACTAAAGAAACGGTAGCGGTGGGTAAGCGCTTGCTGATAAGCTTGTATGGTATTTTTATAACCTGCAAAGGCAGAAACTAACATTAATAAGGTTGATTGTGGTAAATGAAAATTAGTGACTAAGGCATCGACAGAATGAAATAAAAATCCCGGAGAAATAAAAAGACGTGTTTCCCCTTGGTATGGCTTGATTTTTCCACTGATTGCTGCTGTTTCTAAAGCTCTAGCCACGGTCGTCCCAACGGCGATAACTCGTTTATGATTTCTCTTTGTTTCTTTTATTTTTTCACAAACAAAAGAAGAAACTGCCACCGTTTCAGCATGCATACGATGATCTTCAATATGTTCGGTTCGAATAGGCTGGAAAGTTCCAGCGCCTACATGTAAGGTGATAAATGCGATATCGATACCTTTTTCCTCTAGTTGGCGTAAGAGTAATCGATCAAAATGTAGCCCGGCAGTCGGTGCGGCAATAGCCCCTGGAGTACGTGCAAAAATAGTTTGATATCGTTCGCGATCCAAATCTTCGTCAGATCGTTGTAAATAGGGTGGCAAAGGAATATGACCTATCTCGTTAAGCAGATCTAAGACTTCATGAACTTCATCTAAAAAATCTAATTCAAATAAATTTTCAACCCTAGCTACTATCTCAAGTCTTATTCCGTTTTCTAATTGTAACTGTGTACCTAATTTTAATGATTTGCTTGATTTCAAGTGAGCTAGAATGCGATTCCCTTCTAAAATACGCTCAACTAAAACCTCAACCTTTCCTCCTGTTAACTTATGTGCAAACAATCGAGCAGGAATGACTTTTGTATCATTTAAAATTAAAAGATCGCCTGGATTCATTAGATGCAAAATATCTTTAAAGATTTTATGCTGGATATTTCCTGTTTTTTTATCCAAACAAAGTAAACGACTACTAGTACGCTGAACAGGAGGATGGAGAGCTATCAATTCTGGCGGTAACTCATAGAAAAAATCCGCAAGTGAGTAAGTATGAAAAAGAATATCTGTCATATCTGATGGAGTTAAAAAGAAAACCCCCGGGCGAAGGTAATCGAACGGGGGTTGTGAATAAAGGAGCCTGGCG
>JAZKJD010000007.1:0-83080 GCA_040384585.1 Pseudomonadota bacterium
CAACCACAATGGGCGAGTACTTAGCTTGTGCAATATATTTAAATACGTAATGCGAATGTGAATTTTTGGACAACTTTCCACTAAATGTGAAAATAATAATTTGTTAATTGGCATTCTTAATCCTTATAGCTTTTGTTAGACCCTAATTTTTACTCCATCCCTTGTTGCTTGTCAGTAACTTTCGTGGGGATATTTCAGATTGCGAGCGCGAAGCGCGCGGCAATCGGGTGAAACGCTTCATTTTTTCTGGATGGCCACGGCCTCACTAACGTTTCGGCCTCGCCATAACGGACTATTTTTATTTTTTGTAGCGTGCAAAGTATGAAATCCTTTGCACGCTACAAAAAATCACCAGTTATAATGCCCAGTTGAGTTTATTGCTGTTTTGTAGGTAGATTTGGTAATGAGTTCGGTCAAAGAAAATTTAAACTCTTTAATTTTAGCAAAGGGATTGAGTATCATGTCGCGGATGAAATCGAAGCCATAGCGGAAGAGATTATTTTGAAGTCGGAAGGAGCGGCGATGTTTTTTAAAGGCGATCGCTTTTTTATGTAGAGCACGCCATTCACCCACTTTATGGGCCCAAGCAAAACCAATGGTGAGTAAGGCCATCAATTTTTCGATGCGGTCGAGAGACGTCATGTGAGTCTCTTCAAAGCGAAAACCTCCTGTTTTTAATGAATGAAACAGACGCTCAATTTCCCAGCGGCGAAGATAGATAGCAATCGCATTATCGGGTTTCGCGTGGGTGGCTACCACCATCAACTCACCTTGCTCGGAACGAGAAGCGGCGACAAAAAGCTTTTGGCCAAACACCCATACCGACATGGGGTAGCTAATATGCTTGGACTTAACGCTCCTAAAGAGTTTTTTGGCCGTAATAAGTTTTTTCTTTCTGATGCGCAAAACGGAACCTTCTTTAACGCGAATATAGAAGTTAACCTATTGCTGTTTGAGGTGGCCCTGATCCGTGTACTTACTATCCTACCCCTAATCTGCTAAAGCAAGTAAATCTCTCTCCGAAAGTCCAGTCGCTTTTTTAATGAAATTTCGATCAGCTCCCATGTTGATCATATTTCTAGCTATCATTATCGCTTTACGGTACTCACCTTCTTCGCGGCCTTCTACACGCCCTTCATAACGCCCTTCTACACGCCCTTCTACACGGCCTTGCTGTTTTAGTTGTTGAGCTAGTGTCCCCATAAATTCTTGTTTGTAGTCCTCTTTTAGCTGTTGAGCAAAAGTCATAATTGATCTCCTCGCGGGTTCTTCTGGAAAAGCCTGTATTAATTCTTGAATCAGGTGCTGAGCCGCTTGCGGCTCGCTATCATCCTGACTGGTATTTATAATATAGTTTAACATATCCGTCAGATAGGAAATATTAAGCTGTTTGATTACATTTTGAATGAGCTTAGATTGAAGCAGTTTTCTCATAATGGATAAAAAATTCTTATCTCTTTGATGCTTAAACAGCATCTCCATTAGGCCAACTAAGCCATGTGTTTCAATTTCTTCATCGGAAAGGACCGTTAGATCAATGAGTCTAAAAGGCTTAAACGTGACCTCTCTCGCAAATTCAGGGTCTTCATAGCAGCTGTAAATTTCAGTTGAATAAGGATAGGGTGATGTTTCGCCATGATAGACACAAAATGGAAGGATAATAGGTAGTTTCTTATGCCCTTGTTTAAGATGCTCATAACTTAAGGCGACTATAGCGTGTAGAAAACGGAACGCCATTAAGGGGTCCTCTGTTGACTGATGTTCTAGGAGGAAAAATAAATAGCCCGGGGTATTATTAATGAGGGATTGATAAATAATATCGCTATGAATCTCACGCAACTCAGGCACAATAAAACTTTTCTCAGTTAATTGCAGAGAATCAATATCAATTTTTTTATAAAGTTCTGGATCTAAATAGGTTTTGAGAAAATCTATGGCCACTCTTTTTTCTTTTAGATTTCGTTTGAAAAATTTGTCATGGGGTTGGTGAATGGCAATTGTCACTTCTTGTTATCCTTGTTTGTGATTAATTGAAGTGTGATTTTAGCTGAACTTATATCTTAAAAGATATATTTAATGCTAATATATTAACTAATTGAATTAACTTAGGAGAAAATATATTAGTAATTGATATCAGGATTTTTTTACATATTCTTTTATAAATTCCACTAGTACTTCTCTAAGCTTAGTTATGAGTTTTTTTATAAGCTCTGAAAAAGATTCTTTCAGGGTATGTTCAGGATACGTTTATTTCCGCTTTTTACTTTATCGATTATTCCTTGGGTTTCCAGCAATGACATCTCTTCTTTTGTTTAGCATTAATTAATAACCAATCTGTTCTAACCCCTATAATAAATTTATTGCGTCTCTTTGACTAGATTAAAATCCTCATCAGCTTCCAATTGTTCGCTATTGATTTTTCAAAATTAATACGGGTTAGTCGAATATTTACAAAAAACAAGCAGCCAGTTAGCGTCAAGTTAAAAAAAACATTTCCAATGGAGCAAGTGGCGTGCCGATTGTTGTAGCTAATTATTGCTTAGTTTAATTACAGTAGACCTTCTGCGAAAGTGGAGTTATGTTAAGACAATGGAGAGGCAGTTCTATTTTTAAAAAAACTTCGTTCAGGATGCGTATGAGAAAGCGGCAGAAGGTCTATTCTTTATCGTATTTTATGGACATGATGCACCTTTTGTTTTCTAAGCTAAGTTTACCTCGCTTCTATCTCTCCGAAAAACTATAGCAGGATCACAGAGTACAATTTCCCAGCACAGTAATTTATAAAGAAAATAAATATAATTTTTATTATCTATTCGATAAAAATTTATTTTTTTATCGTTAATAATTCCTTAAGGTTTTCGATCTAGGCTGCTGACGCTATTAATAAAACATTAAGATGTATTACACTTGGAGGTTATTTTATATGAATGATACTGCAGCTACTTTATTATCAGCGTGCTCTGCCTCGGATCATACTTTTGATGAAATGAAAAAAGCAATCTGTGCAAAATCATTTCAAGAAAACAGGCTAGCAGAGGAAGTTAAGAACAAGTTAGTATTCGCAGCAAAGATTATGCATAATTGCCTAGGATATAAGGAAGAGAATAATGATATAGAAGAAAAAGAAATATCCTCTATCAACCGTATTTTATTATGCTTTGTACCTAAGGATCCTAAAGAAATTCTGAATGGACATTTTTTAAATTCTTTTTTAACGCTGTACGATACAGTTACAAGTTTTCTCGTTTCAAAATTACCATATAGTAGTGCTCAGTTAGTCGATCTAGAAAAAGCATCCATTCTTATCCTTGAAAAGGCTGTGCTTCCAGCATTCGAAAGTAACAATACTGATATAGGTAACTTTGCTACAGAAAGTTTTTTAAATACACTTGGAAAATATGCAGCAGGACTTCCTATTGTGAGAGAAAAGGGTGACAAAGTCGAATTTCCTATCATCTCCGAAATCATAAAATTTTCTGATTCTTTGACAGAATTTTCTGATCCTCTACGACATAAACAGTTGGTAAATGTTCATGCTGCCAGTACCTTCGGAAAATTCAGTTATGTTATAGGCGAAAGAGATAATACTACTATAAAAAAACAAACAAAATGCATTCAAGAAATATCAGCAGTATTCCTTGAACGCCACACAATAGATAAAAATGATTTAGATCTATATCGTGCTTATCTTAGTGGTCTTTCTCCTGAAGCCGGATCTTCTAGAAAAAAATGTTTAAGGTTTTCTTTTAAAAGAATTTGTAATCCTGTATTTATCGGCAACACAGTAACTTCAACAAGAACGACGCATGAAAACATACCACTTGTATCTAACATGACTTTTAATCCATCGACATCAACTCGAACGATTTCTAGTTTTTCCATTAATCCAGTAACCGCGTCTCCACTTTCTATAGTCGACACAAGTGCCACATATTCTTCTGTTACTTCTAACACAACAGAATCAATTAACCTCACGAGTAATCAAACCATCATTCCCTATGAAACAACAACGGCTTCGTCGTTCACTGATAGGGCTTTGTATGCGGGATTAACAAGTGGGCTGACAGCTGGATTTGTTACTGCAGTCAAAGATGAAGCGCTTTATAAAGCATGTACGGTTTTAGAAGTTTTAGAAAATATCGCTGAAAGAAAAAATTTCTCAAGATCTCTAATTAACAGTATTAAAATGACATTTTTGCTGCTTAATGCCATTTCTAGTACCCTAATTTACCATTTTATGATGGAAATCACCCGAATTTTGTTTGAAGAGGATGAACCCTCTACCAACCAGCGGATACTTAGCATTTCTATTTATTTTTTCCTAGAAGGATTTTCAAGAATCCCCAATTTTTTTACAGAAAAACATAAACTCAAAGAAATCATAGGCTATCTCAAATATTTCTTGGTTTCCTTAAGCGTGTTCAATTTTTTACAAACTACGGAAAAAGAAAAAGAAGCGCTCATTTATGCATCTAGCGTAGCAGGAGGAATTTTAGGAAAATCTGTTACAAACCTTACTATAAAAGGTGTCAAAAGATTAAAGTTTTTTCCCTGTAAAAATGAAGATAAAACTTCAGAAATAGAATTAGGTAACAGAAAATATGCTTCCAATACTGCCCTTTTTTCTTCAGATACTGGTAACAATGACTTGGCCACACTTAATTTCGATAAAAAACGTGAAATCACTTCTTTTTTAACAGAAGATGAAAAATACTCATTACAAAAAAAATGGGCTACGTTAGTAAGCTCTGTACTAGCGTATGAAAAAATTAATGGCTCATCAAAAGAAAATACAAAAAAAGAAAATATAAAAGAGGTACAAGGTGATCTCAATCTTATAAAGATGCAGTTAGAATATGGAAAAGGCAATAAATCATCCCTTATAAAATACGATGAATCCATAAAGATTGTGATTGGCCTACTAAGTGAATTAAATGGGCAGATAACTAGTCTCTCTCCTCCAGGAGATACAATAAAAAAGAACTTAGATAGTCTAAAAATTGAAATAAAAAGCATCGAAAAAGCAGTATCTAATCGCATATTAGCTAAAGAAAAAGAAGTATATGTTCGCGTATTAACTAAAGTAAAAGAAGAAGGAATAAGATCTTGTCAAAAGAATACTACCCTTTCAAAATAAAATAAAAAAATTATTAAAGTATCACCCCTCTAATATATTTCGATAATCCACGGCGATAAGTTCTAGGTTTAATTTATTCAAAAACAAGGAATAACACATCCAGCAACTTAAGGCGGCCAAATCCTTGAACTGATGCGGAATATATTGAGGGGCAACGACTAGACCCTCATCTAACAAATGCGATAATAAGCGCTGGTCCTCTAAGCTTGTTTTTCCAATAAATAATAAAGGAATTCTATCGACTAAACCTTCTTGCACTGCTAAACGTAGATAGTTATAGATCAAAATAAATCCTTTGCTGTAAACTAAATCTTTAGTAAACGGCCCTTTATTCGGTAAACTGCCGCGAAAAATACGCACAGAACTTTTGTAACTATCCTCTAGCGTATGTCCTTGTGCTTGGAAAAAATTGAATACTTCGAGAAAATCAGCCCCTTCTTCCGCCATGGCAATGGCAGTAATCCTATCGGTCAATTTTTTAACACGTAACGGCGATGAAACAAAATGAAAAATTTCCATAATAATCGCCAACCCTTCCTGTGTCACGGTTGATGAAGGAGTCCCCTTACTTAAAAAAGTACAAATGGGTTGTTGCAAACCATTGATGGTGGTCCCCATATGTACCCAACCTTCATGCACTTCTAAAATTTTTAAATCGCGTTCACTGAAATGCGTGTCTTTGCGTATTTTTATCCATTCTGAACCCGCTGCAGCATCCGCTACAATACCATCACTCACCTTCACACGCTCAGTTTTTGAATTCACAAAATAATGCGCTAAACGCTGATTTAACAACTCTGCGGCTTGCTCACTGGTATATTTTTTTTCGTCAAGCGCGTTGGCTGTTTTATCCTTGATCTTATCCAGCGCAGCAGATACCGTTTCTGCTAAATCCTTTAAACGCGGTGCATTGACATAAAACGCATCTTCTGCACTGCCATATAACTCTTGAGAAATCGAACTAAATTCTGCTGTCCCACGCGCGTTTAACAAACGCAATACATCGCGATATTCTCTACATATGCGTAGCATGATACTACCCACTGAGCTAAACTGACCGACTTGCCGATTAATATCGCGTTCTAAATGTTGAAATTCTTCCCGTTTTTTTTCAAGATCAAATGAAAAATTATTTTTTTTATAATAATCCGCATCGACCGGCGGCAACGCTTTACATTTCTTGTCAGAAAACGCAGTTTGTATTTCACTGCCCCATTTAATACTATCTAAAATACGAATAGGCCGTTGTGCTTCGACGATTCGATCCGATAGCTGCCGTAAGGTACGACGGTAATCCTTTTCATAATTTTTCATAAGACTCTCTCACTAAAGCTAATGTATTTGATAAATATCTGCCCTAGACTACTAGAGTACAAAAAAATGGAGAATAATAAAAATGCTGGCGCAAACAAAATTATTTGATACCCTTTTCTATGTGACTGAATTAGAAAAGGTAGCTGTACCGTCCCTTCAAGCAAAAACCCAAGTCAGGTTGCTGTCAGAAATACTAGAGGCTACCGTGTGCACAAAACAAGATCTATCATTACTCGAATCGAATCTAAAACAAGATATATCCAATATAGCACAAGGGTTATTGCACACCGAGTCTAACCTGAAAAAAGATATTTCAGTAGTAGAATCTAATCTCAGACAAGGTATGTCTGGGATGGAATCTAGCCTTAGACAAGATATTTCTAAGGTAGAGTCTAACATCAAAAACGACATGCTTCTCATAGAAGCTAATCTGAAGGAAGATAATTCTAATCTCAGGCAAGAGATGCCTAAGATGGAATCCAACATCAGAAAAGATGTGTTTATCATAGAAGCTAATCTGAAAGAAGAATTAGTTAACCTTAGGCAGGAAATATCAATCCTCGAGCCCAATATCAGAAAAGATATCTCTATAATAGAGCCCAATATCAGAAAGGATATGTCTATAATAGAACATAATATCAGAAAAGATATGTTTATAATGGGCGCTGAGATCAGAACAGAAATGGCTACGATGAATACTGAACTCAGAACAGAAATGGCTGAAATGCGTGCCGAATTTAAAAAAGAGATAAATGAAACGCGCATCGAATTCAGAGAAGAATTTTCTAAAATCAGGGAAGAGTTTTCTAAAATCAGGGAAGAATTAGCCATTTTTAAATATGAAATAATCAAATGGTTTATAGGCACTTTTTTCTTGGGCTTAGGGACTTTTTTTTCATTACTCAAATTAGTTAAATTATTTTAATAATCGAAGTGATACCTAAGTTTCTCCTCTAACGATTAACCGTAGTTTGTTGAATCAAGCCAGCAAGTAACTCACTATGCTCTATCGAATCATTCAAGGCAGGAATATAATGAAAACTTTCCCCACCAGCCCGTAAAAAAATCTCCCGATAACGTTTGGATATTTCTTCTAAGGTTTCTAAACAGTCCACGGCAAATCCGGGACAAATAATAGCAAGTTGTTTTATTCCTTTTGCAGGTAACTGCTGTAATAATAGATCGCAATAAGGCTGTAACCATTCCGCTTTCCCAAAACGCGATTGAAAACCCAATTGATAGTGATCGGGCAGCAAATTTAATTCTTTTGCTAACAAATCCACCGTTGTATAACATTGCTGCTCGTAGGGATCACCTAAGTCAACACTACGCTTGGGTAAACCGTGAAAGGAAAATAATAAATAGGCATCTTTTCCATGCGCTACCCAATATTGACGAATTGTTTTTGCTAATGCAGTGATATATAAAACATTATCAAAATAGGAAGAAATAAAGTATACGGAGGGAAGAACACGTTGTTGCTTAAATACGTTGGCAATGACATCAAAACTACTTGCTGTCGTCGCAGCGGAATACTGTGGATAAAGTGGTAAAACCGTTAATGACCCCATGGCATTGTTTTGTAATAAGTTTTTTAAACCCGCTTGTATCGACGGTTGCCCATAACGCATACTTAAAACAACGTTAAATGAAGCGCCTAAACGTTCTTGAATCTTTTCCGCCAATTTTTTTGAATAAACCGCTAAGGGCGATCCCTCTTCTGTCCAAATCGATCGATAGAGTTTTGCAGAGCGCTTAGAACGAATGGGTAATATCACAGCATATAATAAAGGTTTCCATAACCAAGCCGGCAATTCGACGACGCGTGGATCACTCAAAAACTCTAGCAAATATTCTCGTACGGCGCGCGGAGTTGACTCGCTAGGTGTGCCCAAATTAACCAGTAATACCGTCTTTTGAGAAGCTTTTATCACGTACGAATACCCTTCCCTCTATTTAGTAGATAAAGATTGAGGAAAAATAAACCTACACAACAACAAAAAATAATAATTAATGCTTGCAGCACGGGAATATCGCTAATTCCCAACAATCCATAACGAAAAGCATTGACGATATAAAGAATAGGATTAAAAAGCGATATCTGCCGCCAAAAAGAGGGCAATAAATGAATAGAATAAAAAACTCCTCCGAGATAAGTCAGTGGTGTTAAGATAAAAGTAGGTACCAATGAAACATCGTCAAAGGATTTAGCAAATAAGGCATTAGTAAATCCAGCGAGCGAAAATAAAATCGTGGTCATCGGCACAATGGCTAGCAAAACAAAAACGTTGTGTACCTCTAAATGGGTAAAAAATAAAGCAAGTATGGTTACTAACAAACCCACCAGTAAACCACGGGCCACACCACCGGCAACAAATCCAGATAAAAGTAAAACATTAGGCAAAGGAGCAATGATGAGTTCTTCGATACTGCGCTGAAAGCGCATGCCAAAAAAAGAAGTCACGACATTGCTATAGGCGGCTGTAATCACCGACATCATGATGAGACCAGGTGCAATATATTGCATATAGCTAAAGCCTTCAATATTACCCAAGCGTTGTCCAATAAGTCCGCCAAAAATGAGAAAATAAAGGGTCATAGTCACTAAAGGAGGCAACAGTGTTTGTACCCAAATACGCAAAAAACGTGTAATTTCTTTTCGTAATAAGCTGATAAAGGCTATCCAATAAATTTTAGCTCGCATACCTTTTTATAACTCTCCAAAACCGTGAACAGTAGATAACTTATTCTTTTTTATTCGTTGCAACTAGATTCAAAAATAATTCCTCTAAACGATTTGCCTTATTGCGTAAACTCATCACTTCAATGTGATGCCCTTCCAAAAACCCAAACAAATTATTGAGTGACTGTTCTTTAGCAACATCAACTTCTAATGTCATCTGATCTAGCAAACGCATAGTAAAAGGTGAGGTGGCATGTGGAAGTACGGCTAAAGGTTTTTTTAGGTCAAAAACAAAGGTTTCCATATGTAAAGTCGCCAGCAAATTTTTCATACTGGTGTTTTCTATAATGCTCCCTTTATCAATAATAGCGATATTTTTACAAAGATATTCCGCTTCTTCTAAATAATGGGTCGTCAAAATAATCGTCGTACCCTGACGATTAATGGTCTGTAAAAATTCCCACATGGATCGGCGTATTTCAATATCGACACCCGCTGTCGGTTCATCTAAAATGAGAAGTTTGGGTTCATGAACTAACGCCCTTGCTATCATTAAACGTCGCTTCATTCCACCCGAAAGCCGCATAGAAATCTGATCTCGCTTATCCCATAGATCGAGTTTTTTCAGATAGATCTCGGCACGTTGTTTTGCCAAGCTAGGCGGAACTCCATAGTAACCCGCTTGATAGACAATAACATCCATCACTTTCTCAAAAATACTAAAATTAATCTCCTGTGGTACTAGGCCAATACAGCTTTTTGCCGCCTCTAATTCTGTATCGATATTATGGCCAAATATCTTTACCTGTCCTGCCGTTTTATTGACGAGAGAAGTGACTATGCCTATCGTTGTCGATTTTCCAGCCCCATTCGGGCCTAATAGAGCAAAAAAATCGGCTTGCTTAACGCTTAAATCGATTCCTTTTAGCGCAACCACGCCATTGTTGTAGATTTTAGTTAGGCCTTCAATAGTCAATGCTTGCATAAATGTGCTAGAACTTTTAAATTAACAGCCAAAGAGTATAGCATGACAAATCCAACCTATTTTCCTTTACATCGACAAGCAAGTCTTTTGTTAGAAGGTCCTATAGGACAGCTCGAAGTCCTAACAACAACGCCTGAGTCGCCACGAAACCCTCCTGTCATTGCCGTTATCTGCCATCCACACCCCTTATTTGGCGGTAATCTAAATAATAAAGTCATTTATACCTTAGCACGCAGCTTTCAGATAATGGGCCTACGTACACTGCGCTTTAACTTTCGTGGCGTGGGTAAAAGCCAAGGACAATATGATCATGGGAACGGAGAAACCGATGATTTATTAACTCTACTACAATGGCTGAAAATTACCTGCCCTGACCATGCTATCTGGCTAGCTGGTTTTTCCTTTGGTGCCTATGTAGCAGCGCGTTCGGCGAAAAAATGGCCTGTAGAACAGATCGTATGCATCGCTCCCCCAATAGAAAATTTTCCTTTTACAACACTGCATCCCTTTCCTTGTCCTTGGCTACTGATTCAAGGTGATAAAGATGAGATCGTTTCTCCTACTGCTGTATTTTCTTGGATAGAAAGCCTAGAGACTAATTCACCCCATCTCATCATAATAAAAGGCGCTTCTCATTTTTTTCATGGACACCTTATTGAGTTACGTGAACATCTCATAGCCGCATTAGCCAGTGTCCCAAAATGACTCCACTACAGGCCTACACTCAAAAAATTCATGAAAAAACGTTGCAGCCAGATCCTTACCAAGAAATGGCAATGCAATATCTTCAACAGATCTATGCATCGCTTTTATCAACAAAAAAATGGATGACACTAAAAAAGAAAAAACCCTGTAAAGGGCTGTATTTATGGGGAGAAGTCGGTAGAGGAAAAACCCAACTCATGGATCTGTTTTATAAGCATTTACCCGTTCCAAAATTACGACTGCATTTCTACCAATTTATGCATGATGTGCATCGCGCATTAACGCACTTACAAGGAAAAGTAAACCCACTGAATCGAATTGCTAACGATCTCGCCCATACAGCAAAAGTCATTTGTTTAGACGAATTTCTCGTCCATGAGATAGCGGATGCCATGTTGCTTTCGCAATTACTACACGCCTTATTCCAACAGGGCATTATCTTAGTTACCACCGCGAATACCCCGCCCGATGCCTTATACCCTAATGGCTTGCAACGCGAGCTATTTTTGACTGCTATTACACAGATCAAACAACACCTGACTATTTTTCACTTAGACAGTCCCTATGATTATCGATTATATTCCGGTATTGAAAAAAATTCTTTTGATAACCCCGTATTAACCATGACCATGACACTAGCGCATATTCAACACTTGTTTATTACACTAAACAAAGGGAAAAAGGTTTCTTATCAACCCCTTTCTATTCACGGCCGTCTCATTTATCACCATGGCTATACTGATGATACGGTCTGGTTTAATTTTACTTCTATCTGCACAGTTCCTCGCAGTCAAATCGATTATTTAGACATTGCAAAACGTTTTTCTACTGTTCTTATCAGTGACATTAAACCTATTGGCGAACAGGATGATAACCTTGCCAGGCTTTTCATACATTTAGTCGATATATTTTATGATGCGGGCATCAAACTGATTTTAATAAGTGAAACAACTATTATTGAGCTTTATCCTAAAGGCCGTTTTTTTTTTGAATTCCAACGCACAAAAAGCCGCCTCATTGCCTTTCAAAAGAAAGCCTTACGCTTGATAACGAAATTATCTCTGAATAATTCACCCTAGCACAATTGTCAACACGCCGTATTTCTTTGCAATAGACCTCTTTCAAAACCTGCGTTATAGACTTGATTTCATTGTTAAACGATTTGCTGCGGTCCTCATTGACTTTAGTAAACTCCGGTCCTCCAAAATCGTTTTCCTCGAACTCAAGCCCATAACTGGGTTTTGAAAGAGGTCTAATTTCATTTCTGAGCGCGAACCTAGACAACAAGTATCCAGTTCATAAAAAAGGGCGTTTGTACGCCCTTTATATTTTCTTATATAAAAAATTAAACAACTTCTTTTAATTTTTTCAGCGCTTTTATTTTAACTACCTTGCGAGCAGGTTTTGCTTTAAAGATAGTGGGCTCTCCATTGAAAGGATTAATACCTTTTCGTTGTTTAGTTGCCCCTTTTTTTACTACTGTAATTTTAAACACCCCAGGCAAAGCAAACGCACAAGCTGATTTTGCATGTCCAAATATAACAGCTTGTATTATTTCAAGAGTTTCTACTATCTTTTTCTTAGGTAATTCAGTGCTATCCACTAAATATTTCAGCAACTCAGTTTTAGTGAAAGGCTTTTTAATAATAGGTATTTTTTTACTGGATGTTACTTTAGCTTTTTTACGAGTTTTTGTCGCGACAGATTTTTTCTTAGCTAACTTTTTAGCCATGGTTCATTTTCCTCTTACATTAAGGAGTAAACAGAAGGTTAGGATTCTATAAAATAGCATATTTTTGGGTTTTTGCTAGAGGTCATACAAATATTTTACAAAAAAGGACTTCTACCAGGGTGTTTCTTAGAGATGTTGTAGAATTTGTACGACGATCTCAATAAATATTAATAAAATAATCACAGATTCTAAAATACTGGAATATCGATATTGTAGCTGGCTATTTAACATTTCTAAAATTTCATGCACGACATCGAGCTTCTGATTGAGCGCAGCAACACGCTTAGGAATATCTAGGAATTTTTCTGTCATCACATAAAAATCTTCAAGATTAGAGTAACGCCAAAAATATTCAGGAACATCTAAATATTCACTACTAAGATTAACTGAACTTCGGGTTAAGAAAATTCCGCCAATACGTTTTGATATCGCTTTACGGGATAGTGATATTCTCCCATATTGCGCTAACTCCCTAGGAATATGACTATTCGTCTGTATCGTTTTCTGAATCGATTCCTCATAAAATTCTAATTTAATGGATTGTGCTAGACCATAGGAGATCGCTAATTTCATTTGTATGTTATCGATTTCATCTTCTTCTAAGGTAATCACATCAACATTAAATCGCTGATGTGGAAACAGCCGTGTTTCCTTATCAATACGATAAATAAAACGGTCCGTTTCAATTTCATTCTTTTCCAAGGGATCAACAGAGAAAGGCTTTATTTCTTTTATCAATTTTTCTTCTTGTTTCTTTCTCAATCCCCAGGTAACAAAACAACCATGATTAAATAAAAATATGTCGATATCTTTATTATTCTTAGTAACATACAACACATTGCGAAATAGTTTGGCAACATAATGACGACTTCGAAAAAAATCGGCTAATGCGCTCAATTTATAGCTTGCAGCAGTACAAAAAGAGATACAACGCATAAAATTAAAAGTCCGTAACGCTACCAATTATTTGAGGAATTCCATTTTGATTTAGGGCAACCTCATCAACGGTTTTCCACTGAATTTTGGCCGCTCTAGCGCTATTGACTTGAATCATCTTCTCTATAGCGGCGTGATGCGTTAATCTCAACGCCGATCGCCCCTGTAATGGTACATGTGCTTCTAAATAAAGTCTATTTTTATCCCAACCCATTTTATAGGGAGAATCTACGATATAAATACGCTCTAGTCGTTTGACCTTGGGAAATAAACTTTCAATATCTTCGGGAAACATGCGAATACATCCTGCACTACTACGCCGCCCTACGCCTTCATAGTCATTCGTACCATGAATTAAATAAGTCGCTTGTTTAAGACGTATCGCATAACCTCCTAAAGGATTATCAGGTCCTGGTGGTACTTTTTCTGGCAAATAAACGCCGTCTTTAGCGCGATCTTTACGAATAGAAGCTGGAACTGTCCAAATTGGATTAATAATTTTTTGTGCGATCCAAGAAGGTCCTAATGGCGTATCCCAACCTTCTCGACCAATACCTACCGGATAAGTCATCACGATATGGCGATGCAGTGGATAATAATAAATGCGTAGTTCAGCTAAATTAATAACAATACCTTTGTGTGGCCCAGGTGGTAATATAAAACGGCTAGGAATCACAATGATAGTCCCTGGTATAAGATGTACCGGATCAATCGTCGGGTTTGCCTCTACTAACTCAAAATATCCCAAATCATAACGCCGGCCTATCTTACTAAACGTATCACCGGGCAATGCTTGTGTCCATTGCACGTGGCCTACGACGCTATCTCCATGGGAAGGTAAAACAAAGGTCAATGCAAAAGCCTGAGCAATTAAAAACCAGTAGAAAAAAACTACGCCTGCTAAACACAAAAAATGATGCTTGGTAATTTGCATGGTTATATACTCGTGGTACTTGGGCTTGCGAGTTCACAAGCTTCGCTGGCAGGACCTATGCCAACCATTTTTTTGTACTCTACAAGAAGGTTGCGCGTTCGCAACTTCAAAGGTAACGAGGTATATACTACTATTTACTTTTCATTATGGCACTCTCTATGTTTACGTTTAAACCCTATCGTCACCATTTGTCTAGACAGGGATCAAAAGCGCTCTTCCATATTGATAGACCCTTACTAATAGGATTACTAAGTCTTGCGATAATCGGATTGTTTATCCTTTATAGTGCAAGCAACCAAAATATAGAATTACTCAGTAAACAGGTAATTCGAATGTTAGTCGCTTTTTTAATTATGATTTTATTTGCACAAATCCCACCTACAGTCTATCGAATCTGGGCGCCTTGGATATTTATTATTAGCTTTCTGCTACTGGCTGCTGTATTGCTGGTAGGTGTTATAGGAAAAGGAGCACAACGCTGGCTTAATCTTTGGCTGTTTCAGTTTCAACCCTCTGAGCTCATGAAATTATCGGTGCCATTGATGTTGGCGTGGTATCTGCATGACAAATCATTACCTCCTTCTTTTCCACATTTGCTTATCTTATTAGGAATTGTCATCATTCCTACCTTACTCGTTATAAAACAGCCAGATTTAGGTACGGCATTATTAATCGCTATCGCTGGGTTTAGTGTTATTTTACTTGCGGGTATTAGTTGGCGACTATTGCTATTAGGTGGTTTCTTTATTTTAATTATTGCACCTATTGGCTGGCATTTTATGCATCTTTATCAAAAACTGCGTGTTTTAACCTTCCTCAATCCCGAAAGGGATCCACTAGGTGCAGGCTATCATATTATTCAATCTAAGATTGCGATTGGAGCGGGTGGATTTTTTGGTAAAGGATGGTTACAAGGGACACAATCCCATCTACAGTTTTTGCCAGAACATACCACTGATTTTATTTTTGCTGTTTGTGGCGAAGAGTTTGGTCTAATGGGAAGCCTTGTTTTACTGATTCTTTATTTTTGGATTACTAGTCGAGGCCTTTACATTAGTATAAAAGCGCAAGATACCTTTTCTCGCTTACTAGGCGGAGGATTAAGCTTGAGCTTTTTTATCGCAGCTTTTGTTAACATTGGCATGGTAAGTGGCTTATTGCCAGTCGTTGGCGTGCCATTACCTCTCATCAGCTATGGCGGCACTTCTTTAATTACTTTAATTGCAGCTTTTGGTATTCTCATGTCGATACAAACACATCGCAAGCTAATAGGTAACTAAGGGAAAAATGCTATGAGCAAAAACAAGAATCGTTTTATTTTGCAAGCATTGACTTTATTAATTGTTCTTTCATTAACCGCTTGTTCTGCCTATGCAGATAAACCAGAAGTACACAGCTTTATTGATAAAATGGTTAAAGAATATCACTTTGATCGCCAACAACTACAAACATTATTTAACAGCGTCAAACCGAATCACACTATCCTTAGATTATTTGCTAAACCTGCAGAAAGTTTAACCTGGTCTGCTTACAGACCCATTTTTATCACCGAAAAACGCGCGCTCAAAGGTGTCAAATTTTGGAATGAACACCAACAAACCCTAAACTATGCCCAACAACGTTATGGTGTACCTTCGTCGATTATTGTTGCTATTTTAGGCGTAGAAACAAAGTATGGAGAGATAACCGGAAAGTACCGCGTATTAGATTCATTGAGTACCTTAAGTTTTAGTCATACTCGGCGCGCTAGTTTTTTCCAAAAAGAACTGCTACAATTTTTGCTGTTAAGTCGGGAAAATCCCAGCATTAATCCTATGAAGACGAAAGGCTCCTACGCAGGCGCTATTGGCCAAGTACAATTTCTACCTAGTAATTATCGACATTTAGCGGTAGATGCATCGCACAAGGGATACAGCGATCTTATCAATGATCCCGATGATTCTATTCTCAGTATTGCGAATTATCTTAAATCTCACGGCTGGGTAAAATCTGGGCCTATTGCTATAGGCACGTGTATTAAAGGTCATGGCATTGATCGTTTACCTGCATCTTTGAAAAATTTTACTGTGAAACGATTTGAAAAATATGATATTTATCCGAAAAGTCCTTTACCTTCACAGCTAAAAATCACATTGATTACCTTACCGATGACTCATGGCAAGGAATATTGGCTAGGGTTTACTAATTTCCAAGTTATTAAAAGTTATAATTCCAGTTCGCTGTATGCGATGGCCGTTTATCAATTAAGCGAATTAATCAATCACTACCACCAACAAGGGCATCCGCTGCATGATAATAAAAAATAACGCTTGGCAAGGAAGCTTATTTTTTAAACTACTATTAGGATCGTTTCTTTTCACGCTTATTCTGGCATTAAGTGCCTGTAGCAGCACAACAAGACGCTATCGCTATCCACTACGCCATGATAAACCCCCGACTTTTAGGATAAATCCCAATAAAATTCCCAATGCCGTTCCCAAAGCAGAACCGTTAAGTAAACGAGGCAATCCCAAATCCTACGTGGTATCAGGGCGTCGTTATTACGTACTAAAAAGTGCAAAAGGCTATCATGCACGGGGTATCGCTTCTTGGTATGGTATGAAATTCCACCGCTTTCAAACCTCAAATGGAGAAACCTATAACGTAGCAGCGATGACAGCAGCCCATAAAACACTTCCACTCCCTACTTACCTACAAGTGACCAATTTGAGTAACGGAAAAAAAATCATTGTAAAAGTCAACGATAGAGGTCCTTTTGCCAAAAACCGTCTCATCGATCTCTCTTACGTTGCAGCCAAAAAATTAGATATGACAGACGCAGGAACAGCGCCCGTCGAAATTCGTGCCATTACCCCTGGCATCACTCGCCTGGCAGCAAATACATCGTCTACTAAATCTTCTATAAGCACACAAGGTAAAAATCAACCCTATATACGCTTAGGAATTTTTAAACAACGTAAAGAAGCACAAAAACTGGTGTTACTGGTTAAGCAATGGACACGCTCGCCAGTTAAGCTAGCAAAAACACCTATCCATAAGCGCTTATATTATCAAGTTGTCATAGGCCCCTTACCCGATGCAAAAAGCTCCCAGCAACTACATCGTCGACTGCAACTAGCAGGTCTTAATAAATAATGTTGTCTGTACAGTACGCAATAAGTTCCTTCATGCGACTAGTGCGTACCTGATAGACAATTTCTGCTTTACTATGTAATTCAGCGGAGTCCTGTTGATCTTCTGTTTCCAGGAGCATCTTCATTTTCTCCCCCACCATCCCTCTGCAATTTAATAGCCTCCTTGGCGTTGGCATTGGCATTGGCATTGGAAAACGCCATCATTTTATCTAGAAATTTACTTGCTCCTTCAATACTCTTTGCATCTGAAAAATTAGATGTCCCAGTTGCGTCAGTATGGAATCCTAATTCACCAACAAAATTAGTCCATCCTTCTTCGACTACCAAGCTAATCGCACTATCAAGACATACACTTACAGGTACTACACTAGGTTTACTCATATTTACATATAGAGAAACCTCCGCTGCTGTGATCTTACCCTTGTGGTACATTTTCTGTAGCCTACACTGATAAAATTCAGACGATATTTGACCTTTAAAGTACGCATCTTTAAGGATTTCAGGTGATTCCTTTACTCTATTCTTATGATCTATAGCTTGCACCCTATTCGTATAATATTGCTTTGTCATCCAATATATACCTTTTACACAATCTTTATCTATTATTTTTCCATTCTTCTCGGCGGACTCAAGAGCAAATTTCTCTGTATATTTAGAATTTTTAGAAGGCACAATAGTATAAATTATTTTTTTCAGCATAAGCATTACCTTTCTTTAAGAATTGTTTGTCACAACTAATCGTAAAGGTACTCCTTCCGATAAGTTCTCTATTTCTTCAGATCCCAAATTTTTATTAAAAAATGCAGCTTTACCCTTCAAATCTAGGGATGATGCATTATCCAGATATTTCTTTTTAAACTCCTCAATCATTTCATCAGCATGTTTCTCAGGATATTCCGATAAAAGAAAGGGTACGATTAAGGAAATAAAATACAGTTCCTCTTCAGCTATCCTCCTAAACTCTGAGGGATACTGAATATCTCCATCTTCTACCGAATTAACTATATTGGGGAACATTTGCTTATTTTTTTTGATCGTATTTTCCAATGTATCAACAATAAGGTTATTCAAACGTTTTTTATAAAAATCAACTGAAGCTTTATTTTCTGTATTAGCAGTAGCACATAAAGCTTTCCGTAGAGTATCTTTGCCTATTTTTTTTGAATCGCACACAAGACTCGCAACAATAATAATGGCTCTACTCGACTTCAGGGGATCGTTAGCAAATTTATTTAATGGCCCAGGAATAGAAAAAAACCACCTAAAAGCACGAACAGCATTTGCAAATAGATTAGCGATTGCTTTATCAAGTTCAAACGAACGATATAAAGTTCGCCAAGCCAGCGCAGCCACTATAACTCCTGTTGCCACTTTAATTTTTAGATGGTCAGCATCTAATGTCTCATGGTAATCGTCTAGAGAGGCAATATCGCTAGACAAAGAAACACCTAAAAGTTCAACAGCTTCTAATAAAGATCGAACAAGACTCACCGAAAATTTAATGGTGTCAAAAATGGGATCGACAGCATATGAAGAATAGTAACCCGCAAGGCTTGGCACTACGCTTTTTAAAAGCGTTGGTGTGATATAAGTAATAGCGCTGACCATTCTTTCATTTTTTTTAAGAAAAAAACGAAACCATGACGATTCCAGATCAATTTCATCTTTTAAATAGGCAATGGCCTTAGAATCCAATTCAACCTTAGATTCATTCCTAGAAATAAATAAATCTAATAATGATTTGATAGCAAACTTATATTTTTCCGCATAGGTGTTCATATATTATTGTCTAGAATAAGTAATGATATATAGAAAATTTATAATACAGATAGATTATTAATAATAACTTAAATATAAATCAAAATTTTTTTCAGGCCTTTGCACGCTACAAAAATTAAAAAGCGGCAGGGGTGCCAGTAAATGCGACTTCTTTTTGTGGCGCAAAGCCAACAAAAAAAAGCGCATCCGGTGGCAGAATCCACCTCCCTTTCCTTTGTACGGTGAACTAATTGCTAATAAAAGGATACGTTTGAAGGAACCTTGCTAGGGTATGCCTGTAGATGTTACTGTCTTTTACTATGCTACAAAAAATCACTCATTTTCTTTTATTACTATTAGGAATCTGTATTCTTAGCGGATTATTTTGTATCAGCTATACCTATCCAATTACCTTAGGAAAAAACAGCATTCTTTATAGTGATTATGGTAAATTTTATCATTCACAACGTCTTTTTATCGAAGGAAAAAATATCTATTCCCCAGTTTATTTTATTAAAAATAAAAAACACTCTGCACCCGGGCACGGACTTTTATCCAAGCAAACCAAACCACCGCACGCTATCATTCGCTTAGCGGGAAATCTCAATCCACCTTTCTTTACCTTAATCAGCTTCCCTCTGGCTTATTTGAGTTTTTCCAAAGCCCTTTTGTTGTGGACTTTTTTTTCGATGTTAGCAGGGTGTCTGAGTATTCTAGCAATACAACAAAAACTCGAGCCTCGTTCTATTTTTTCATTACCAAGCTGTTTGTTACTTTTAATCGGTTTTATTAGCTACTTCCCCACCTTTGCTACCCTACAGTTTGGCCAGGTTAGTTTATTACTGCTACCTCTTCTGGTATTAGGATGGCGTGCCGCACATGATCAAAAAAGCACAAAAGCTGCCATTTTTTTAGGTCTAGCCGCCAGTGTAAAGCCATTTATCGGCTTATTTTTGCTTTATTTTTTAATCCGTAAGGAATGGCGTGCACTCCTAATCTTTGTTGCAAGCATCCTGATTTGCGGCCTAATATCAATCGCATTTTTTGGCATTGATACGTATTACTCTTATTATCAAGCCTGTCATCAGATAGTTTGGGCTGCCTCAAGCTGGAACGTTTCTATTTATGGCTTTTTATTACGTCTTATCGGAGGGACTGAAACAAACACTCCCTTACTATCCATACCCGGTCTATTGATTTTCGCTTATTTTTTCTTGTCTGCTTTGCTTTTATTGGCCCTCATTGACTTCCTACGTCCTACCCCTGCGATTGATCCACAGGAAAAGACTGATCTTGATTTTTCCATTATTTTACTAGGAATGCTCTTACTTTCTCCTTTGGGTTGGATGTATTATTTTCCCTTGCTAAGTATTCCGTTTCTCATTCTGTGGAATTTTCCTAAAAAAGGACTTTTACCCATTGGCTTGCCGCTATTATTGGCAACGTTTCTTCTGTTAACGAATATTCCTATTCCCTTAATACCAAGCCATGAAATAAAAGCGAATAATGTTCACCATGTGTTTCTAGGCTCTAGTCTTTATTTTTCAGCACTGATTGGGTTATCCGCTCTACTTTTTTTTATACGTCAGCAACTAAGAAAAAAACCTGTGCTCTATTTTGAAAGAATACCCGCTAGCCTGCTATTATTAGTCTGCGTCGTTGTTTTTTTACCTTCTATCCTTGGCATCACAAAGGCAAGCAATAACTGGATGCGTTATGCCGCCAATTATGCTAAAGAATACACACTCATTTCTCAGGACTAACATTATTATGCTGCCTTATCCTTCTATCAACCCCATTGCTTTTAGTCTAGGTCCACTTAAAGTACATTGGTATGGATTAATGTACGCGGTTGGATTTATAGGGGCTTGGTTATTAGCAAGTTATCGCGCTAAAAAACCCAATAGTGGTTGGACACCTGATCAAGTCAGCGATCTGCTTTTTTATACGGCACTTGGCGTTATTTTAGGTGGCCGTATCGGTTATATGCTCTTTTATGATTTCAGTAACTTTCTAGCCCAACCCTGGATTATCTTTAAAGTCTGGCAAGGCGGCATGTCATTTCATGGCGGATTATTAGGTGTTCTTTTAGCATTTTATTTATTTACCCGAAAAACGAGTAAACACTTTTTTGACATTACCGACTTTGCAGCCCCGCTGGTACCGATGGGTCTTGGCGCAGGACGAATTGGCAATTTTATCAATGGAGAACTATGGGGAAGAATAACCGATATGCCTTGGGCAATGGTATTTCCCCATGCAGGCCAATTACCACGCCACCCTTCGCAACTCTATGAATTCTTTTTTGAAGGCGTTATATTATTTTTATTTCTATGGATTTACTCTAGTAAAAAGAGACCTCGCATGGCTGTTTCTGGCTGGTTCGCCCTTTTATACGGCATTTTTCGCTTTATACTTGAATTCTTTCGCCAACCGGACGCACAAATTGGTTTCATCGCCTGGAATTGGTTAACCATGGGTCAACTACTCTCTTTACCGATGATTATCGTAGGATTAGTGTTGCTTTATAAAGCGCATGCACTGCAACGATAGCTTGAAATTCTGTGCTATCTTTTCGGGGTCCTGTCACTGGGATAGCCTTTTTTTGTCAGCTTACGCTACAAAAGAAAGTCTATCCCGTGCCACCCCGTTTTCTTACCAATCTTTTTTGAAAATGCGATAAAGATCTGAAAATAGTAAAAAATGTCTATAAAAGTCGTTCAAAAAAATTTTTTTTCTGAAAGTAAACACTTATTAGTGTTATCAATACCGCTTATCATGAGTGGTTTTATTGAAACCTCTATCGGTTTTTTTTCTAATATATTTCTTGCCCATCTGGGTGCAGAAAGTCTTGCTGCTGGTGCTCTGGTAAATTGGGTATTTACCACGATTATGGTCATTCTATGGGGCACTTTTTCTGTGATTTCCACCTTAGTAGCACGTTATTATGGTACAAAAAACCACGAGCAAATACGTTCAGTACTTTATGCAGGCCTATTACTGGCTTTACTACTCATGCTACCTTCCATGCTATTGTTATGGAATCTTGCCCCTATTTTTTTATTTTTTGGACAAAAACCTAGTACCGTTTTGTTAGCACAATCTTATTTACACGGTCTGACTTGGGCGATTATTCCTGAATTTATTATCGCCATATTACTACAATTTGTCGCAGGACTCGGCCGAACTAAAACCAACTTAGCATTCAGTTTATTGTTTGTTCCGATAAGTATTTTTTTCAATTATAGTTTGATGTTTGGAAAGTTTGGTCTACCAGCGCTTGGCATTGCCGGTATCGGTTGGGGAGCTGCACTTTCTTTTTGGATTATCGCCATCGGGTTCATCGTCTATTTTTCCTTAAATAAAAGTTACCGATCCTATCTCCAACTTCCTGATTCTCAAAAAATGGTACCGGCATTAAAAGAAATTTTTCAGGTAGGTCTTCCTTTAGGGTTAATGTATTGCGTTGAAGTTGGTTTTTTTCTAGCGATGAGCATCATGATGGGACTGATTAGCCAAGATACCCTGAGCGCCAATCAAGTTGCCTTACAATTTTTCTGGTTATTTTCTATTGTAACCTTTGCATTAGCACAAGGAATTACGATTCGAGTCGGTCATAGTGTAGGTAATAATGATAGAAAAGCCGTTCATTACGCCACCTATCTGGGTGTTTTCTATGCGTGTGGTTTTATGTTTATTATTGCAATGCTTTATTGGAAATTTCCCGACAAATTAATTCGTATTGATTTCGATCTAGACAATGCAAAAAATGCAACTATTATCCATTTAGCAAAAAACTTTTTATTGATAGCCGCACTAGTACAATTCATTGAAGCGGCACGCTTCGCTTTTTTTGGTGCCTTGCGTGGTTTAAAAGACACTCAATTTACGCTGCTAACTTCTATTTTAATCTTTTGGATGATTGCATTACCGCTAGCTTACCTTAGCGTAGCCTATTCTTCTCAAGGTTATGGAATTTGGTGGGCAACCCTATTCGGCGAAATAATAGGCACCCCCTTGCTGATTTGGCGATACCGTCGTAAGGTACAAGAATATCTTTTTTAGACTGATTTATGTCGAACACAAAACGACCCAAACCCATTCTCTTATTGATTCTCGATGGCTGGGGCTATCGTAAAGAAAATAATTATAACGCCATTGCCTTGGCTAAAAAGCCCTATTGGGATCACTTAATTCAGACTTGTCCCCATACCTTGTTAAAGGCATCAGGTCTATCGGTAGGACTACCGGAAGGGCAAATGGGAAACTCCGAAGTGGGACACCTTACCATCGGTGCGGGTCGTGTCCTTCATCAGGACTTAACCCGTATTAATAAAGCTATTGCCGAAGGCGATTTTTTTAAAAATAAAGTATTTCTGTCCGCATTAAAAAAAGCAAAGCATTCACAAAAAGCAATCCATATTTTAGGTCTGTTATCCCCTGGCGGAATCCATAGCCATGAAAAGCAAATTTACGCGTTATTACGATTGCTTTCACAAGAAGGTATAAAAAATTGCTATCTCCATGCTTTTCTCGACGGCCGCGACACGCCACCAAAAAATGCTCAAACATCATTGATAGCACTAGAAAATGAATGCAAACAACTTGGACTTGGCAAAATAGCTTCACTCATCGGTCGTTATTATGCTATGGATAGAGATAAACGCTGGGAACGCACAAAAGAAGCGTATGATTGTTTAACGAGTGGAAAAGCCAATTATACGGCAACAACTGCTTTAGAAGGACTACAACAGGCCTATGACCGGGATGAGACGGATGAATTTGTTAAACCCACCTGTATCCATGCAAGCAATCAGCCCCCAATAAAAATTGAAGATGGTGATGTCGTTTTTTTCATGAATTTTCGTGCTGATCGTGCACGACAATTGAGTCGTGCTTTTCTTAACTCTGATTTTTCAGATTTTAAACGAATTTCACACCCTCGTTTACGTGATTTTGTTTCTTTAACACAATACGCCACGGATATCCCTAGTCATATCGCATTTCCCCAACAATCCCTAAAAAATGGTTTAGCTGACTATCTTTCCAAAAAAGGTTTAACCCAACTTCATATTGCAGAAACAGAAAAATACGCCCATGTTACCTTCTTTTTTAATGGTGGTATTGAAGCTCCTTTCCCCAATGAAACACGGGTATTAATTCCCTCAAAAAAAGTGGCTACTTATGATCGGGTACCGAAAATGAGTGCCTTAGAAATTACCCTACAAATTCTTGAAGCCATAGAGAGAAAGAAATACGATGTTATTATCTGTAATTTTGCTAATCCCGATATGTTAGGTCATACCGGAAATCTCATGGCAACAGAGAAAGCCATTACCTGTATCGATCAGTGTATCAATGACCTTATCACCGCACTAAAAAAACAAGGTGGTGAAGCCATTATTACGGCAGATCATGGTAATGCAGAATATATGTACGATGAAAAAACCCAACAAGCTCATACGGCACATACGACCGAACCTGTGCCTTTTATTTATGTTGGTAGACCAGCAAGAATTAGCAAGAAAGGCAATGGGACATTAGCCGATATCGCACCCACCTTACTGAATTTATTACATTTACCACTACCCAAAGAAATGACAGGTCAAAATCTACTATTTCTTGAATAAAATCTCTTAAAAACAGAAAGCCTCCCTATCTAAAGCCGCTGCGCAATAAAGAAGCAATTCCCCTTTCAAACTCGCAAATCCACTAAAGTAACTTACACTGTAGTAAGGGGTAAGCTATCATCTATCAAGCACGAAACCCCTATTATAGATTAGGGAATGACGATGAGACTAAAAATTCTATCTCTACTGCTTATCAGCACTTTATTAGGGTTTAGCAACACTACCTTTTCAAGTGATCCTGTAAAAACACCCTCGGCTTCCCAAACACCTCAAGAAGACACACTTTCCAAAGATGTCCTGCGCTTTAACCGGGAATTACAAATCATTAAAAGTGAATATGTTCAATCCACTTCAGAACATCAATTACTACAAAATGCCATGCAAGGTATGGCAAATGGCTTAGATCCTCATTCTAGTTTTTTAGACGCAGACGATTTAAAAGATCTTGAAACTGCCACCACGGGTGAATTTAGTGGATTAGGTTTAGAAGTCGCAATGTCAGAAGGTTTACTACGCATCGTCACTCCCCTTGATGACAGTCCTGCACAAAAAGCCGGTATAAAATCCGGCGATTGGATTTTACGAATCAATAATATCCCTATTCAAGGTTTAACCTTACGAGAAGCTGTAAAAAAGATGCGCGGAAAAACAGGGACTATAATCCATCTTACGTTACTGCGTAAAGGATTACATAAACCTTTTACCGTTGATCTACAACGAGAAGTTATTCGTGTACAAAGTATTAAAGGTCGTATGCTGGCGCCTAATTTTGCCTATATTCGTATTAGCAGCTTTCAAGAAAATACCAGAAAAGATTTAGACAGATTGATGAATCAACTACAACATGGACAAAAAACGCCGATTAAAGGCTTAATACTTGATCTTAGAAACAATCCTGGCGGCTTACTAACAGCAGCAAGCGATGTCGCTAATGCCTTTCTTAATCCAAATAAAATGCAATTTAAGCAATTAATTGTTTATACGCATGGACAAACACCCGTCGCCAACATGAAAATCATCGCTAAACCTAACAATCAAATCTATCAAGGACCACTTATTGTTTTAATCAATCAAGGCAGTGCATCGGGAGCAGAAATTGTTGCCGGAGCATTACAAGATAATAAGCGTGCTGTTATTCTAGGAACGAGAAGCTTTGGTAAAGGCTCTGTACAAACAGTGATTCCACTCGACGATACCAGCGCCCTTAAATTAACCACAGCCCTTTACTACACGCCGTCCGGTCGATCGATTCAAGCATCTGGGATTCTCCCTGATATCACACTAGACGAATTAAAAATCAATACACTGGACGAGGATCCTATTGAGGCGATTTATCTCCATGAGTCTGAATTAAAAGGACATCTACAAAATGGTAATACCACACCGAAAACAATCTTTGAAATGCCCACTACCATTGAGGCAAACGACCTAGTAAAAAGTGATTACCAATTATTTGAAGCGTTTAACCTACTAAAAGGCATGGTGGTTTTAGAAGAAACACCGATGAAAAACTGAAAGTGCCGTGATAGAATCGAATTTTTTCGCTGTTTTCGCCTTGCGGATGACGACAATCACCCTGTTAGAGACAGCACCTAAGAAATCACTTTTTTAGCGGCTTTTTTGGTTTCTTCAGCGACTTGAAGTAACTGCTGATAGAGCACCTCAGCTTCTTCACGCGATTCTGCTTGCAATGCCGTTTCTATTTCTTGGCAAACTTGATCTAAGCGACTCGCACCACAATAACTCGACCCACCCTTCCATTTATGTGCTAACGCACGTATTTCCGGCCAATTATTGTCCTGATGGTGTTGTTTTAGTTCTGCTATCTCTTTTACCAATCCACTTTCTAGTAAGGCCAATAACTCATGAAGTGTTTTTTCACTACCCAGTAATTTTAATGCCTTCTCTTTATCTAAAAGAGGCAGTAATTGTAAATTATCGGGGGATTTAGCCTGATTTTCTTTAAAAACAGAGGCTTGTGAGTGCGATAGAAACGCATTAAGGATTCCAGAAGCTTTCTCGGGGGTTAATGGTTTACTGTAGATTGCATTCATTCCATTTTCAAGACAACGGCGTTTCTTGTCCTCATCTACGTGTGCGGTTAGTCCAATAATGGGGACCGATGGATTGCGCTGCCATTGTTTTAAACGAAGTCGACGTGTCATATCACAACCCTCTTCATCCGGTAGGCCAATATCCATCAATATAAGATCATAATGATTTTTTTCTATCAAGGTTAACGCTGTTTTTCCATCCGGCGCGATATCAATTTGGCAATTAAAACTTAACAAAATACCCTTCGCCACTTTTGCAGCAATTGGATTATCTTCCACTACTAATACTTGACCTCCTGTCGTCACCGGATTCTCTTGTGAAGTAGGTATCGTGACTGCTTTTTTATCGACTAAACGCGTATCGCTTTCAAACGACACGACTTCTTCTATCCCATTCTCATCTTTTACTGATAATGATTCTTGTAACGGAATTAAACAAATAAACGTTGTACCCTTTCCTACCTCACTCTCGATACGAATCTCACCGTTTAAGTCATCGATAAATTGTTTAACCACGGAAAGGCCCAGCCCTGTTCCTGGATAAATTCCTTTATAGGCAGAAACTAAACGTGTAAAGCGCGTATAGACTT
This sequence comes from Pseudomonadota bacterium, assembly GCA_040384585.1. Lineage (GTDB taxonomy): Bacteria > Pseudomonadota > Gammaproteobacteria > Diplorickettsiales > Diplorickettsiaceae > JAZKJD01. Next base: position 27,593 of record JAZKJD010000007.1, read on the forward strand.
CGTTTTGTTTATCACGAGGAATACCCATCCCTGTATCACTGACACGGAGCTCAATAATTAATTCATCTGTGCGCGTTTTGTTTTTCATCAAACGTGCGCTGACTTTAACCTCACCTTTATCAGTATATTTTAAGGCATTTGTAAGCAGTTCTAATATAATCCGTTGCACACGCACAGCATCACCGATCAAATAAGTCGGGATTTTATCGTCATAGTCTAATGTTAACGCTAATTTTTTTACTGTCGCTTTGGATCGATTCAAGCGTACAATTTGTTCTAATGTTTCTTTTAGATTAAATCTTTTTTTCAACAAGGGAATTTCACCGCTAGCCACAGTGATACTTTCTAATATCTTATTTAAAAACTCCAATAAAGCATCGCTGGATTGAACCAGATCATCGGCATATTCAGTGACTTTTTTTGGATTATCAGCTTGCATTTGAATCAACTGCGCACAACCCACAATTCCCGATAAAGGGGTTCGAATATCGTGACGCATGTTTTCTAGAAACTCAGTTTTTGCTTGATTTGCTGCCTCTGCTTTTTGCTTGGAAAGCCTCAAATTCTCTTCTAATATTTTTCGTTCAGTAATATCTACAGATGTACCTAGAATTCCAATACAGTTGCCATGTTTATCGCGCATGGGTAATTTATTAACCAACATGGTAATTCGAGAGCCGTCAGGCCTAATAAGGACTTCTTCCCCATTTACTTTAGAATTCCCATTCATCACCTCCTGGTCTCCATACTTGAATAATTCAGATTCCCCTTGTCCCCAATCTAAAGTAAAGTCAGTCTCACCAATAACTTCTTGTGGTAATTTTTTATTAACAAGATTTGCAAACTTCTGATTACATCCAAGGTACACAGAATCTGTATTTTTCCAAAAAATAAAATATGGAATCTGTTCTATTATATTATCTAAATAATCTTTTATATTAGTATTTATATCATTTTTTGAATTCTCTTTATTCATTAACATTTCCTACAAAATTTAGTGAAAATATGCTTCTACTTCAAAAAACTCTTCCTGATAAATAATAGACCACTTTTTTAATATTTCTCTAGCTAAATCATTTGGAAAGGCATTGTACCCGCGGCCTATTTTTTTGGATAAAATCAGTTCAATTCCTAAATTATGTGCGTAAAAAATTGGATCTAAATACTTCATAGTTGTTGGTTCTGAGATAGAAAAATTGAAAGGTTTTTTTTCAAACAGAACTTCATTTTCGCGAAAATTATCCCCATATTCATCATATGCGCCCATGTTAATCAAAATGGCCTTGTTAAAATCAAACTTATTAAAAGAATAAAAATCTGTCATTAAATTTTTTATGCCAGTTGCGCAAACTATAAAAGAGCTGTCTCTTAGTTCCTTAGCAATTATTTCCCTATTTGTGCTATCTATATAGTTAATTCCACACTTAAAAGCTACTTCCATAGATTCTTCATTCCTATCAATTGCTACTATTTTATCAGTAAACTTCATTAGTGAGTGTGCTATGCCTCTACCAACCTTTCCAAATCCAAATAATATAAATTTTTTATCGTAAATGTCATGACCAAATTTATACATTAAAGCTCTAAGAAACCCATCTCCTGTTCCTAACATTGTTTCCAACAATTTGAGAAAGGAATCATCAACAGAAATAATAGGATAAAAGCAATTTGCTTTTTTATACAAGGCACTTCCAGTTTGAGTCAACTCTACTGCACCGATCTCAGGAGGGGAGATATTGAGCAGCTCTCCACAGCAATCCAAATGAAAATCATAAGTTTTTTTGAAATCATGCTCTATTTGAACTTCAACATTTGCACTTTTTAATATATCTATTGCATCTAGGCTTGGAGACAAACTACTAATACAGCTTGCCGTAACTTCTGCCCCCCCCAATAAAAGGATTTCTATTTTCAATACAGCTTCTATAGTTAAAGGAATATTATGAAGTATTTTTAACCCGTGATACATTTTCTTATCTTGGGCAAGATTACGTAATTCATACAAAAAAGGCATGCAATTTTTAGTATACCTCTTACGTGCTGATTCAAAAGCATTAAAATTAATCATAATACATTACCTGTTTTCACAAATGGATTAGGTTCTGCCTCTAAAATACCCTTGTCGCCATCTGCTGCATTAAAAAAAACAGCTCAAAAATAGTCATTTACGTTGTGTAAACTCCATTTTTTTCGCTGTTTTCACCTTGCGGATGACGACAAGCATCACTTTAGAAACAGAACCTAGCGTTTTAGTTTTTAACGGGCATAGGTAACTTATTCCATTTGAAAGTTTTCTATTTTATTTACATTTTTTCTGAAGCTTCTGTTTCATTTTTAACAGTACAGAAATGACTATTTTCCAGGAAAAAATTAATTTTAGTCAGAACACTGTTTAAGCTTCTATATTTTATGAAATAAACTTCTACTGGACTTGGGTCTGTCGCTGCATATCTAAACTGACAATGATATAATCTTGTGAGGGGTAAAGAGTTATAGAGTGTTAACCACTCTGGGATATTAGTGGTAGTTAGAACAGAATAGTTATGTTTTAGGCAATAGTTAAAAATAAAATTTAACAATACTAAACTAATAACTTTATTGTCAGGATAATCTGGTAAAATTGCTTCTCTATTTAATTCAATTAAATTAAGTTGTTTTTTTGAATTTAAAATAGGACGAAGCAGTTGTTTGGCCTCACTATAACGTTCAATTTCTAATAGCCCTCCGGTATCCTCTTTGCAAAGCCTCGCACAAGCAATCACATCATCATTTTCGTTCGTAACCGAAAACCATATAGAATAATCATCATAATCATCAACAAATTTTTTTTGTTGGTATGTTTTTTTAATCCTTATTCCTGAGTAATTATCAGTAGGTATATCCCACTTTAGTTTTTCTATGTAATACTCGTAAAGTAATGTCTTCGCTTTTCCAAGAGTATGGACGTCTTCTATTACACTAGTAACCAATCGCATATTATTATATTTCTAAAGTAAAGGGGATATAATAAACTTATAACTATATGAAAACAATATCCGAAAGCTAATATAATTTCCAGGAGTACTATGGTTAAAAATAATTTTTTTAATAATTAGGATGTGTTGTCAATTGCATAAGCTTGGATTGATCTTGCTATAGTTTTTCGGACACCAAGAACTGAGTAGAATATTACTTAGAGAAGGTGAAAAAATGAGTAAAAAATATAATAAAGAATTTAAAGTGAATGCAGTCGATTTAGTATTAAGAAAAAAGCTAAGCTGTATTCAAGTAAGCCAAGACCTGGGAATAGGGTTTTCCACCTTAAAGCGTTGGGTAAAGGATGTAAAAGCCCATGGAGAAAGCCAAGCATTTCCTGGCAGTGGAAATTTAAGGGTAGAAGACGAAGAACGTCGTCAATTTAAGCGAGAATATGAATTTATTTTTTAATCAGCGAGCCTTTCTTTTAACGCCGTCAATGCTATCAATTATTTATATCAAAAACTACAAATAATCCTATTATTTCAATAGCTTAACTCAAGATAATGCATTTTTTGTAGAGTGCAAAGATTATGAATTTGAATAGACACTTTTTATTATCCTTAAGATGATCTTGCTATAGTTTTTCCTGAGTACCCCATTACTGCGCAGCGACAGAATAATTTAAGGTGATGAGATTAATTCAATCTTTGATTTTACTGGTGGGCCGTGATGGAATCGAACCATCGACCAATAGATTAAAAGTCAATTTCATACTATGAATACCAACAACATACGACAAATAATTTCAATTCAATCAAAATAGTTTACTTGTTTTTATTCCTGTTATTTATTGTTACTTACGGTAGTTTTTTATTTTCAATTGTCCCACTACTGCCCCTTACATAGGCTAGGAGTGACAGCTCCTAGGGAACGCTCTTTACTTGTAACAGACTAACGTTATAACAGACTAAAGGTATAATGTGTTTTCTTTAGAATTTTGCATCATAGGGTTGGATTTATTTTTTATAATATGCTAATATTAGCATATTAAGGCTATTTATGAAAGAATTAGAATGGGTGGGTAGCAGTAAAAAAGACTTAATGGACTTTCCAGAAGAGGTAATTCAGGAAATAGGTTATGCGCTTTATCTTGCACAGAAAGGAGAACACTATAGTAAAGCAAAACCATTTAAAGGGTGTGGATCTGGTGTTTATGAAATAGCGACAGAGTACGATAAAAATGCCTATCGCTCTGTTTATATAGTGAATTTAGGAGATACTATTTATATAGTACATTGCTTCCAGAAAAAATCAAAAAGGGGAATAAAAACCCCTAAAGAAGAAATCGATGTCATTAAACAACGGTTAAAACTGTTAAGCGCTGAAGTTAGTAAGAGGTGATGATTATGGCACATAAAAGCAAAGATAAGTTAGAAATTACGAAATCAAGTGGTAATGTATTTGCTGATGTTGGCTTACCAAATGCAGATAAATATTTAGCAAAAGCAGAGCTTGCTAGACAGATTAATCATATTATTACGAAACGTTCTTTAAAACAAATCGAAGCCGCTGAAGTTCTTTGCATCGATCAACCCAAAGTTTCTGCACTAAGTTGTGGACGATTAGATGATTTTTCTATTGAACGTCTCATTGATTTTTTAAATAAATTAGATCGTGATGTTGAAATTATTGTTAAAAAAAAACCAACTCGCAGGAAGAAGCATGGTCATTTGCTTGTTGCATTCGGGTAAAATTGGTCTCAGACCAACCTTGGCAAGCAACAGCGATTGTTTCTGTCGGCTTATCCCCTAGTAAAATCATTGAAAAATCAAAACTCCCAAGTTAGCCAACTTGTCCAAACTTTCTTGCTGGCTAACTTCGACTTGTTGGCCGTACTGACTGCTTGCTAATCTTTTAGCTTCCTTGTTTATTTTGTTCATTAACCCAGTTAAAAAAAGCAGTTTCATCAATTAAAACGCGTTTACCGATTTTTTTAATCACCTTAGCAAAACCATTTTTGTGTCGATTAAAGATCAGATTGCGTAAACCGCCAACCTTTGGCCACTCATGGTATTTTCCCCAACTTGGTATAGGGATGTAGCGAGTAGACGAAGGAGAAATAGATTTATCGATATTCATTGAACCTTCCTTTTCATAGAATGAAAATGGGTATCTAGACAATTATGTTATAAAAGTACATACTAGCAATTGCACTTATAAACAAGTCTAGTATAGAAAATATGCTTTAAAAGTGGTAGCAACGATATACGGTATGCTTAGACCTACAATCACTTAAGGTAGTTAAAATGTTAAATGACTCAAAAAAAACAAATGATGATTATTTTAGTTTTTTAGAGGATACTGGGAATCTTAAATCTTTATATAAAAACCCCCCATCAGAAAAATTACAGGAATATTTAAATTCATTATCAAAGAAGCCGTCTACTACGACAGAAGATGATTTGCAGGATATCTTTTTGAATAATGTTAAAAAATTTATGGCAATAGCTAATCTCAGCAAGCAAGCTAGAAAGGACTATTTTGGCGATGAACGCTTAGGATTGCATTATCCTACAGATTTAGCGTCCTTATGTTCGAAGGGTGTCGTAGAGAGCGAAAAAAACAGTAGATTATTCTCTGTGCCCCCAGAGTGGGCATTTATATCAAAGAATGCTAGTGCTCGCTGGATAATTGTTTATTCGGGTGTCACGCCTGCAGAAGCACTAAATAAATTATTGCAGGGACCTACCACCATCGATTGTGCCATGTTTTCTCAACTTGCCATATGGTTCGGAATTAGAAGTATGCTAGGAAATGAAAAATTTAATCAGTTATTTGGTCGTGTCCCTTTATACATAACGGTTATATCTCCTTTGCCAGTTGAGAATCCACGAAAACCCTATTCGGGAAATCCCTTATATCCTTTTTTATCACGGCGCTCTCCTGGTGCTTCTGCAAAGAAAACATTGCAGTTGGTTCAGGTCTCGAATCATAAAGATTATCGTTATAAGCATCCGCGTGGTGAACATGAGGTACAGAATTGTATAGTTATTGATGACTGCTACACGATGTTTGATCCCTATTATTCATTCGAGGCTTGTAGCATATCGCGTAGTAAAATAGTTGAGGCTTTGATATCGGAATTCAATTTACCTCGAGGCAAACGAGACATCGATAGGATAGAAGAAATCTCCACGTGTGTTGCCTTAGGAGAGGGAAGCTCTAATTCGTTGTACGTTGATGGCGATTTGGTCACTTATGAAGCGTTTTTGGAAAAAGAAAAATCAAAAAAGATAGAAGAGTGGCAAGCTCTGTGCCTAAAGGATATGCCGTCCGAGAATTCTTGGTGTTTCAGTTTTGACTTTAATAAATTTAATTTATGGTTACAGGATATGGAATTGCATCTGTCACCTAGTCGCGGCCAACAAGTGGCCAATGATCAGCAGTGTTCTACAAATGTTCCAGATGAAATGGTGATGACTAAGAAGGAAATTAATGATTTATTTGCTCAAGTGAATAATAAGCCTGACTTGAAAGAAGCTAATACATCACTTCGTCAGACTTTAAGTAAAAAAAGAACTGTTCACTTAGTTGACTATGATCCAACATTGCTTGCATCACGTATGTTTCTTGGAAAACTAGCTGAGTGGTATATTAGCTCTGAGGATAGGCTCATAACCTCCGATGAAGAAATAGATCTGAGTGATAGTCGATACTATAATTTTGGGTTTGATCGTAAGTGTCATTTCCCCCCACTACCTAACTACACTTCACCTAAATACTGGCAGATGCCGCAGTTGGGTGTACCACAGCGTAAATCATTACTACAAGGTGTATTCTTTCAGCCAGTCGCGCCAGCTGTTAGTGATGGTAGTAATTCATTAGTAGACCACTTGCATAACCCAGTGATGGACTTGAGTTCAAGGTAAACGATAGTCGAGGACCGGAGGCGACTCGCCTCTTTATCCTCTTTTTTTCTCTCCCCTAACAATAAACCGAATTTTACATTTACTTTAGTTATTTAATGAACCCTGCTTATAAGCAACATACCCAGCAAAAATTTTCTCATTCATCTTAGCAACGACTTTACTAATATGCGCTTCGGATAAATGCGCATAGCGTTTAACCATCTGCAATGTTTTATGACCCAACACTTCGGAAATTTCCGATAAGCTGGCACCATTCATGGCAAGATAAGAAGCCGCACTATGCCGGAGATCATGGAAACGAAAGTTAACGATGCCAGCACGTTTTAAAGCAGTTCTCCAAGGAGAACGAATATCAATGGGATTTTTCAGATTCTTACCAGGAAAAACAAGATCACAACGTAGGTCACGTGTTTTTTCATACTGTTTCATTAAGGCTAATGCATGACCACTTAAAGTTAGTACGCGTCGCTCTCCATTTTTAGTTTCATGCAAGATGATTACACCACGTTGCAAATCGACATCTTCCCAACACAAACCTAAAAGCTCCATACGCCTAGCGCCGGTAGAAAGAGCCAACACCACTACCCTATAAAGGATCGAGCTGTCACTCGCTTTACAAGCCTCTAATAATCGAAGACGTTCTTCATCCGACAAAAAACGCACACGGCCTCGCGGTTCTTTAGGTTTAGCAAGTTTGAGTAAAGGGTTTTCCTCAACCCAGAGCCATTCTTTTATAGCAACAGTAAAAACATGACTCAACACAGCAAGATATCGATTAACGGTAGCGGGCGTACGAAACGCTTTACGTTTGGTTTTTGTTTCAAGTAATTTATCACGTTGTTCGGCTAATAAAGCGGGCGTTATTTCTGCAAGCGTATAAAATCCTAACGTCTCTTTCCACCATTGCAATTGTCCAGTCTGGCTAAAGCCACTCTTAGGCTTGACAGGAAGAATTTTTTTAACATAACGGTCAATCGCTTCCGCTAAAGTATGACGCTTGGCTTCAGAAGTTTTAAAATATCGACCTTCGCGCAAAAAGACTTCAGTTTGCTGACCCCAGTTACGGGCATCGGTTAAACGTCGAAAGCTAGCGGTTTGAGTAGGAAAACCTTTGAGCCTAACCTTGACACGGAAACTCATTTTCCCGGTGTGAGTCATTCTTTTTTCAATGTTTGCCATCATTATTTCCCTGTATTGTTAAATAAATAATCAGGTTTTAAAAAATTTCCCATGGCTTTTAAAAAGGAATTCATCCAGTGATTCACATCATGAAGTTTCTCTCTTTTTCTAAGATGAAACATTCGAATCTCCCTTTCATTTGTAGACATAGTGAGTGCTCTATGAAGTATGTCGGCAACATTGTCTATTTCATAAGGGTTAATAATCAATGCTTCACGAAGCATTTCTGCAGCTCCAGCAAATGAAGAAAGCACTAAGACTCCAGGTTCATTAATTTGACAAGCTACAAACTCTTTAGCAACAAGATTCATACCATCTCTTAAAGAAGTCACAAGAGCAATAGCAGAATCTCGATAAAATCCTGCAAGTTTATCTTGACTAACAAAACCATAAAGATAACGAATGGGGTTCCATGAAACGCTTGAAAACTTCCCATTTATTTTACCAACAAGGTTATCAAGCTCTTCTTTTAATTCTTGGTATGCTTTTATATCAATTCTCGAGGGCACAACTATCTGAAGTAAAGTAACTTTTTCTATGTATTCCGGCCATTTTTCTAAAAGATGTTCAAAAGCTCGCAGGCGATGAACAAGGCCTTTTGTATAATCAAGTCGATCCACGCCCAATATGATACGTTGTTCATCATTTTCCCAACTTTTTTTGGCTTTCTTTGCTAAATGCACGAAACTATCAAAGGGGATACCCATTGAGAACGATCGAACTCGAACGATACGTCCATTATATTCCACCAAGCTATTTTTTATATCAATTCTGCATCCTAAGCTTCGCTTACAACAATCCAAAAAATTCACAACGTAATCTTCAATATGAAAAGAAACCAAATCACATCCAAGCATCCCCTGTAAAACTTCGTCATCATGGGGAAAAAGTCTGAAAAGATCGTACGATGGAAAGGGGATATGAAGGAAGAATCCTAGTTTACATTTTAGATTTTCTTCTTCTGCTTGTAGCCTTACCTTATTTGCAACCAATAAAAGGTGATAATCGTGAATCCAAACGATAGGAATTGGAGAATCAGATTTCAATCCATCACTGATTTTTCTAAGTGTTTCAAGTATTTTTTCAGCAAAAAGAAAATTGACTTGACTATAGGCTTCCCAGCTTTCTGGGTTAAAAATAGCTCTATCAGACATACTGTGAAAGAGTGGCCAAAATGCAGCATTGCAGCAACTATTGTAGTAGAGACAATAGGTTTCCTTATCAATATTCATAGGAATGACCTGCTCTGCTTTTAATTCAGAAGCCGAAGCTTTGTCTAAGGGATCAGGTTCAGGAATTTTAATAGACTTCATTCCAAAATAATCTTGTAAATAAACACCAGGAAATCCGATCCACAGTCCTGAAGACTGTACAACAAGAGATGAAAGCGCCGTCACTAATCCGCTAGCACTATATTTTCTTTCAAAACTGTCAGTTTCTTCATTGTATTTTAGGATAAAAGCTAGACGATTACTGACAACGATCAAAGTAATGAAAGTATTATTATTAACTTCGTCTTGATTCAATTTAGAACATTGTAGTTTTGCTTTTTCTTGCCTCGCAAATTTCATTCGTATTCTCCAAAATCATTTTTATTTACGTTCCAATCTACATTGAAATAAATGAAAAAAATTTCATTTATTCTTCAGTACTATTTCCTTACATGAAATTTATACAAAAAAAGATAAGGAAAAGATAAAAAATGGAATTGGCATTATTAAGAGCAGCCCGAATCTTTGGAACACAAAGAAAATTAGCTAAAATAATTGGGGCTAGCCCTGAACAAGTGAACAGCTGGTTAAACAAAAATATTCAAATTCCTCTTGAGTATGCCCTAGAAATTGCACGCGCAACTCAACATAAAGTTAAATGGGATGAATTAACATCAAAAAAGATAACTGAACATGTAGCGCGCGCTAATACACCGTTAACAAATACAATGGGATATTATATTGAATTATCACACATTCCTGTTCAAAAAATTAAATCTTCTTATACTGATTTGACAGGCGATAAAAAAATAGATGCCATGGATCCAGAAAGACCCATTTGTGTTGATGAAAACAATAAGCTTATTTTCGGAATAAATAGGCTTCGTCTCTATCAAAAACAGCAACAAAAAAGAATTCCAGCCCGACGTTTATCCCTGTCCGATTTGATAAAAAATCACTATAACACTACCGATCTCATCAATATCTTTGATCTCATTGAAAGAACAGTGATTGGAATCAAATTAGAAAGTTTTATTGGAAATCGCCAAGGACAACGGCTTGATTTAAATAAACCTATGGGAAATTTCCCAGAAGTTATAAAAAAAGGGACAACAACAAGGGATTTCATTGCTACGTTATTGGGATTTAATAATGAAAAAAAATTTAGACAGTTGAAGAAAATACTACATCAGGGAAATAAAACACTGATTGAAAACTTGCGAAAAAATAAGATAAACCTTTCTAAGGCTGTGAAGTTGCTACATTAGGGTGTGTCGTCATTTAGCGAGCATGAGCCAGAAAGCGTGGTTTTTCGAGTATCGTAACGGAGCCCACTTGCAGGGTTGTGAGTAACGAAACGCAGAAAGTACGACGGTTTATAAGCATCATCGTACCAAATGACGACACACCCTAGCTTGAATGACAAAAAATCATTTAGCTTAAACAAGGAGTAAGCGATGAGATTTAACGAAAAAAAGTCACCCTCTCTGATTTTCGGCATTTATTCACTGCCTGCTGAACAAGCCGTATTAGGTGGCTTACTATTAAATAATGCTAGTTGGCCAAAAGTACGCGATCAGTTAAGTTTCAAGGATTTTTATCAATATGAACACCAAATCTTATTCCAATTAATCGCTAAAAAATTGGAAAAAGGGGATCCTATTGATGCGCTTATTTTAAGTGAAGAAATTAAAAACTTTATCGCACTCAAAAAAATCAAGGGTGAACACTATGTTTTTGAACTCATTAAAAATACGCCAAGTACGGCAAATATAGCGACTTATGCCACTATCGTTAAAGAACATGCTCAGCGTAGAGAATTAAAAAAATTATTGGACTCTCTACAGCCCACTGTATCACTAGAAAGTATAACAAACTTGGTTAAAATTTTCAAAAACGGAGTCAATCGCTTAGAGAATGAAAAGAAGATCACACACAAACTTATCTATCGTTGTTTTATCGACATTCCCACAAAACCAATAGACTGGCTATGGCCACACTATATTGCAAAAGGTAAATTATCCATTATTGCCGGTAATCCTGGTTTAGGAAAATCGCAAATTACAGCAAGCCTTGCGGCTATTATCAGCACTGGGGGGCTATGGCCTGTTGAACAGACTGCTTGTAACCCTGGCCAAGTTATCTTTCTTTCCGCTGAAGATAATCCAGAAGATACCATAAAACCGCGCTTACAAGCGGCGAATGCCGATCTGACAAAAATATTCATTTTAGATGACTTGGAAAGCCATGATAAGGAAGGAAGACTTCATAGACCGTTTAATCTAAAAACGGATTTAAAACAATTAGAATATTGGATTAAAACCAATGGAAAAATTTCCTTAGTCGTTATCGATCCCATTTCCGCCTATCTAGGAATGATAGACAGTCATAAAAACTCAGAAGTCAGATCCTTATTATCTCCACTTAGCAAGCTAGCAGCACAGTACAATATTGCGATTATCGGCATTTCCCATCTCAATAAAAGCGCGCATACGGATCCTCTCATGCGTGTCAGCGGAAGCCTGGCTTTCGTCGCTGCAGCACGTGCGACCTATCTGGTGGCAATGGATCCCCATAATGAAGACAGACGTTTATTTTTGCCAATGAAAAATAATATTGGTAATGATAAAACAGGTTTTGCTTTTTCTATTCAAGCCTACCGCTTAAAAAATAATATAGAAAGCTCTAAAATCGTGTGGGAAAACGAAATCATCCATACAAAGGCCTATGAGGTCATGACAGCACCTCAATCAGATTTCGAAGACCAAAGTGCTTTAAACGAAGCCAAAACGTTTCTCTTAGATTTACTGACCATTTCTTCTCGCTCAGTTAAAGAAATACAATCGGCCGCCTATCAAGCAGGCCATGCTTGGCGGACGGTTCGTCGTGCTAAAGATCAACTAAAAATTATGACTAAGAAACAAAGCATGGTAGGCGGCTGGTTTTGGGAATTACGATGAAGTGATCCAAAAAAACAGAAGGTGCCCAACTTTTACATCAAAAAGAGTTTTGTAGATAAAAATCAAATCCAACTTTCAGGAGTCCAGTATGAAATGTATCAATGCGAAATGTGGTTATGTAAAAACAAAAGTCTATGACTCACGCAAAATACAATCGGGAAGACTCTATAAGAGAAAGCGTATTTGTCATAAATGTAACACGCGCTATACCTCGTTTGAGATTCCGATCTATCTAGGAAAGGTTAGTCTCAATCAAAGATATGTTGTGGAACAAATCAGAAGCTATTTTGGAGAAACATTGGATCCTTACTACCAATGGCGGTTCATCATGACAATCTATTCGTAAAAAATCGCTAAATAAGTGAGTAGCCATAGCAAATAATGTGGATTGCTAATGCTAAAATTTGTGATGATACTAACCATAAGAAACGTTAGATTAAAATTTGTTAGTTAATTAAAAATAAAGGAGAGATTATGTCAGAATTACTCGCAATCCTTGCTATCACTGGTGCAGGTAAAATAGCACATTATTTAGGTACCGAAGGATCAATTGCTTTACCGGCGATAACACACACGCCTGGATCAGGAATCTACACTATTTCATTTGCTACAGAAAAAAAGGTTAAAGACACCCTTCCCCCTTTTGTTCTCACTACAATTACTGACACGACATCAAGGGCACTAATATCGAAATTGTCGACACCTGTTAGCATCGTCCCCTATAGTGTTGCGGTGAAATTTATATATACGTTATCATTTTCTATTTCTGTATCCCAAGTGCAGTGCTTGCTTTTGGGCTTATGTACCACCACGCCAGCGGATCCCGATACCCTAATCACGGTAAGAATCGTTGCAGATGCATACGATAGTTGATTCTAATCCTGCTAAGAATTAGACTAGCCATTCTGCAAAATAGGAATTGATTAAGAATATCAAACTCTTATAGAGTCAAATTTTTTAATATAGGCCTTTTGCAGAAAGGTTTTTTATTGGGCGCCTTCCGCTTTTTTGGACCACTTCATCGATAATTCACGGAGACAAGGGTACATTAGGGACAGAAACTAGAGTAAAATATCTAAAATATCCGTTAAATGTCTAATAGTATAAGTTGGATTCAGTGCACGACACGTTTTCTCATCACCATATCCATACTCTGCCCAACAGGAATTTGCTCCAATATTTTGTGCGAATAGTAAATCTACAGACGTATCTCCAATCATTAAGACTTCTTTCGGATCTACCTCGTTAAATTTTGGCTTGATAAAATCAACATAGGCCATAGGGTCAGGTTTTTTTCGTAGCGTTTTAGTGTCACCTATGACCATGGCAATATATTGTTTTATCCGAAAGCGTTCTAGCGCAGCGTCTAGAGCAATAACCGGTTTATTGCTAACAACAGTGAGTATAAAACCAGTAGAATAGAGCTTAGCCAATACTTCATCTACTTTTGAGAAAGGTGCACTTTCTTGTTCACCTTCGACCAAATAGATCGCTTCATAGCTATCTAATAAATGCTGGATTTGAGGATAGCTTAATTCTGGACTGAGCACTCGTAATATTTTTTCCGTGCCAAAACCGGCTCGAATTGTTCTCTCGATGAAATTATGGTCAGGAAGAGTCATATTGAATGCTTTATAAGCACGTTTGATACAAAAAAATATCACCTCATGTGTCGCACAAAGCGTGCCGTCAAAATCAAAAATAATTAATTTATAGTTATTCATCATGCGAATAATAAAATACCCCTATTGATTACTTTTTAAGAAAGGTAATGATGAAATGATTCGGGGTCCACCCCTCACCTAGCTTTTCTAGGAACCATAGGGACAGAACCTAATTGATATAATAAATTATAGTTTGACTTATTTTATGAAACTACAGCTATATACAGGCAATCCTAAAATGGGAACGACTTAACTGTACTTATAAAGATATTTACATTTTATTTTATACAAATAAAATAATAAATTATAGACCCAAAGGATTTCACGTTGTGGTTAGGCACACGAGGGCGAGCGAGCAGAGTATATACGGAATACATGAGAACGCGAAGCCCCGATATATAACAACACAACTTGAAAGGCGAAGAGTATATACCCATTGCACTTGAAGGTACGAATTTGCATCTTCAAGTACTTTCTTTTCGCGATGGGGATTTTCAAGGAGAGAATCGCGATTCTCTCCTTGAATGGCGGGGCAAAAGCTTGGCTTTTGCCCCGCCATGTAAACGGGTATACCGCTCGCTGTGATTTAAAAAGATTTGCATCTTCAGGTGCGAGCGGTATAGATATTCGAATTATAGTCATAGTCAAGGTACGTAACAAATGCGAATATTACTCTTAACCGGCGAATTTGATCCCTTTAATATAGGCGGTTTAGGAAGATACGTTAATAAAATATTTGAATTAATAAGTTCGGATCCGGATATTCAGATAGATGTGCTAAACATCATAAACTATATAAAAATTCACTTTTCATCTCCATTTAAAGCGCTTGAAAAAATCCAAACAAAACGAAGTATTATTCTCCATATCGATGGAAAAAGTGATGGGGTTGTAGAAAATGACAAAGAGGGAGCAGATATTATTGCGAGTAGTATTCAATACTTGCTTTTTCCCTATGATATTGTGTTTGTACAAGATGTCCATAATGCGCGTGTTGCACGTCAATTGTTGCAAAAAAAATTAGTGTCACATATCATTTCCTTCGTACATTTAAGCTGCAATTATTATAATCCACATCTTCAAACCATTTATCAGAGTAAAACTGCTTTTATAAGCAAAAAAAGAGTCTGTGAAAAAATATTAGAAGAATTATCTAGTGCTTATCTTTGTCCTTCAAAGCATACTAAAAAACTGGCAACATCACCTAAGCTAAGACTTTCTACCTGTCATGTCATACCATTAGCAGCGAATATAAATCTTGCTCAGACTTCGCTACAGCAATTAAACAAAAATAAATGGGATCACTTGCAGCCACTTCGTCTTATTTCAGTGGGTAGGTTTGTTGAGCAAAAAGCACCTCTCTATTTATGTGACGTTATTAAATATTGCCGTGATTTTGGTCTCGATTTCCATATCACCTTAATCGGTACCGGCTATATGAAAGCAGAAGTGGATGTTCGATTACAAAAAGAAAATTTAAACGATTATGTCACAATCATTTATCGTCATCTCAATGAAAAAGAAGTTTTTGCACATCTTTCTAAAAGCCACATTTTTATATCGACGACGTTATTTGAAAGCTTTGGTTTCTCTATTTTAGAGGCGATGGCTTGCGAGTGCGTGCCTATTTGTTTTAATAATACAGCGATTCCTGAGTTGATTAATTCAAATGAGGTAGGTTTTTTAATTGAAAATGAACAACCTCAGTATATGGCTGAGAAAATTTTAAGTTTAGCAAAGACCCCCAATTTGCTTCAGAAAATAGCCAGCAACGCTAAATGTCGAGCGAGCCACTATACATGGGAAAGACATGTTAAAAAACTCATGTCGTTGTTTACCGCTACTCTCGGGTCTCCCATTTAGAGGTTTTTAGCCATTTCATACCGCTCTTCTTTTTCTTCTCTAAAAGTCCTAACGCCTTTAGAAAATCTATAGCAAGATCACACTATCCTTTTACTAGATAAAGCGGGTGTTTTCTGACCTCTTTTACTCCATACTTGAATCATTGTCACCTTAGCAAAACTTCGTGTGATAAAGCCAATGATTTAAATTTTTTGGGATATTTCATATGAAGAAACAAGGTAAAGTACAATCGCTTATTTTCTCTGCCCTGTGTTTATTAGGTATGACAGTACAATCCTCAGCGGCAACGACAATTCCTTACAAACCGTATGTGGATGTTGCTTTATCCAGCATTACACAATGGGATCCGGCCAGTCAAAGCATGCAACCTTTAGGATTATTACCTTTACTCAAAAATCCTGGCTTAAAAGCACTGCGCTTATCCTTTATCACTTCGGATGGTGGACAGTGCGCCGGAACTTGGGCTGGTTACCCTGTTTCAGAAGATCCAGAACAAGGGTTTGGCATGCCAGTTTTTAAAAAACTGCGAGAACAAGGTGCTCATCTCAGTATTGCATTAGGCGGTCTGAATGGTGAATACCTATCACAAGCTTGTAAGTCCACTGTGGATTTACAATCAGTCTATGAGGAAATTGTTCGCATCTACAAGCCCACCTCTTTAGATTTCGATCTTGAAAATAATATACAAACAAATAATGCACAATTAGATCGACTCATGCAGGCCATCCAAGGCGTGAAAAATAATTATACGGATCTTAAAATTAGTTTTACCCTCCCGGTTCTGCCAACAGGTCTGGTAGAAAATTTAGGTTTAAATGTTTTAAAAAGAGCAGAAATCAATGGTCTATCGGATTACGCCGTTAATATTATGGCCATGGACTATGGTGATTACTTTGGTTCTGCTATGGGAGAAAACGCCATTAAAGCCGCTACCAATACATTTAAACAATTAAAAGCACTTTATCCTGATCAGTCCGATGCTACGCTCTGGTCTCGCATTGAGGTTACGCCCATGATTGGTCTTAACGATACCAGTAACGATCAAGTACCTCAAAATTTTGCATTACCTGGCGATGTTAAGCTGCTCAAAGCCTTTGCAGCCGCGAATAAAATAAACGGATTATCCGCTTGGTCTATCACGCGTGATCATTCTTGTAATGACAAATGGGTAAGTACGGATTGCTCCAGTCAAAACCCAATGACAAAAAAGCCTAACCAAGCTAAGGATTTTGAGTACAGTAAATATTTTATGAGTCCTGTTTCTAGAGCAATGTAAATATAAAAGGTTCTCCCCAATTGAGGGGGCAAATTAATCGCATAAAATCATCTTAAGTTGTTGAAAAAACCAAGATAAAAGAGATTAAGATGCCAGTAAAAATTGTATCGTAAATTTACCCGGATTTAAACTGCGGGAAGTGAAGGGAAGCAACTCATTAATACTGAAGGTGACTTATCATAAGAAGCCACGTTGCGTCAGCTGTCAGAGCAAGGATCTACGTAAGAAAGCGAGCTTTATACGTCAAGTACAGCATGAAACGATAGGTCCTAGGCGAACGAGTCTTGAATGTAAAGCGCATAAATTCTATTGTCGCACTTGTGGATGTTATTTTAATCAACGGTTTCCGGGAATAGGAAAACATCAACGAGCGACAGAACGTTTACAAAAACAAGTATTCCATCAGCACACGCAAGGCGTATCCCAGCAAGCGTTAGCGAAGGATTTTAAGTTAGGTAAAGCCACCCTAGAACGTTGGTATCATAAACGCTACCCACTTGAGCATCAGGAACGTAAGGCTTCTCCCTGTCCTATCGTACTGGGGATTGATGAACATTCTTTTAGTAAAAAACAAGGTTATGCCACGACGTTTTGTGATTAATGAAGCATCAGCGCGGCTTATTGTCGTGTTTACGGACTAAACCAAATAATTTAAGTGTCAAGCAACTCATTAAACGTAATGAGTATTTAAACCAGCAACCTGCCCCCAATGCCCCACTACTGCCCCACAAAGGAGTAGTTTAATGAGGAGAAGTTATCTAAGTCCTTGATTTTACTGGTGGGCCGTGATGGAATCGAACCATCGACCAATAGATTAAAAGTCTACTGCTCTACCAACTGAGCTAACGGCCCAATAATTGAACCGCAGATTGTAGTCAATCTGACGGGGAATATCAATCCCATCTTTTTTCAGCTGATTTCTGCCTATTTCTTAACGATCCAAACTCGTTTAACTACCCTGAGTCAACCCCCAACCTCACCACTCTCCACCGGCATTACTGATCTTGCAACAGTTTATTAGACCCTAAGAAGGGAGAGATTGATAAAACCGTTATTGCAATCAACAGGAGATAAATACCCTAAAATTGAATGATGGCTGTAATTGTTATAAAAGATTTCGATATAATAAAAAATACTTTGCTTCGCTCGGTTCACGCGATCCATAACGCTAGAAATAAACATATTTTGTTTTCAAAGCCAGCCTTCTAAAGTTTCTAAAGTGCGAATATTGACATTTTCTGGAAACCAGGCTACCAAATGTTGAGTGATTGGTTGTTTAAAAAAGCGTAATTATTAATTAAAGGAATACAGACCATGCAAAGGAATATGCAAGCATTTAAGCAGCTATACCCTTTACTTTTTTCTTTTATTTTTTTTATACCGAGTACACATGCACGCGAGCCCTTACCGCCACGCTTTGCAGCGAATGCGGATACCGGTGTGTATACAGTAGGTCAAGCTGATTTAATGCTTTCTTTGGATGGAGACAGTCAACATAATCTCTATGTAGATCCACAAGGTGCCTATGGTAGTGATCAACAATGGGTTGGTGATCTCGGTTTAGGTTATCGCTGGATCAAGAATGATGCAGCGATAGTAGGCGCCTATGTATTTGCCGGACGCACGCGCGTAGCGAACAATAGTAGTTTTTGGATAACCAATCCGGGTTTGGAAGTCATGGGAAGTCGTTGGGATGCGCGGATTAATGCGTATATTCCGGTAGCAGGACGTAGCAATGAGTTAGGTATAAGAGAATTCAATGTAAGCACCCCTGTTTTTACCGGTCATACGGGCGTTATTAATAGTGTGTTCAATAGTGGGAATGCCATTCAACAAATAGGCAATGGTGCTGATGCTCGAGTGGGCTATCAAATTTTCCGACAAGTGCCATTAAAAGGCTATGTAGGCACGTATTTTTTTGCGATTCCTAATACCGATAATATATTTGGTGGTGCGGCAGGATTAGACTATTGGTTTGATGATAATATTCGACTATTTGCAAATTATAGTTATGATAAATACCAACATAAGAAAATCTTATTATTCAGCAAAACCCGTCCATTACGGGTAGCATAGGGGTGAGTGGAAGCATCAACAGCACTAATGTTTTGATTACGGGTAGCCAGATTGGTACATTAGCCCATCCTTTTAGGACAGGAGTTCATCTAGCTTCTGGATCTCAGTTCACTATTGAGTCTAGTTCAATCATTGCATTTAGTCCTGGTCCTGTTACGACGGGAATAAATATAGATGATTCAGGTACAGCTCTTACGCTGAATAACAGTACAATTTCTGTTTCTGGGGCAGTTGGGACACCTGTCGGCTCAAATCGAGGAATCGATACAAATAATGCAACTGCTGCTACAGTGACAATTAATACAAGTAATATAACGGTAGGTACAAACGCGGAAACAGTTGAACAGGTAGGTATATTTAATGTTGTTAGCGCTTCCGCGATAACAATGAATGGTGGGACTTTAGCAATTGCGGGCACGGCTCCCGGTCCTCAGTTATTTACTAGCGGTGCTCCTGTGACGCTTAATGCTGTTACGTGCATACTTAATGGAACAACAGTAGTTTGTCCATAAGCTGTTAGTTGTTGGGATAAGCAGCATTTATAAAAAATACGAGTTTCGTGAATAGATGAAACAGGCTTGTGCAGAATAAGGGATTATTGAATAGAAGGCCTTAATGAACAGGGATGTTCATTAAGAGCTGCAGGGACGTATTGATGCGTGTCTGATATTCAATAATCCCTTATTCTAATAACTCAAAATTTTTACCGCGAAACTTCTGTGATAAAAAGCTATGCAAGAACATTGGCAGACGCTGCTTAAAGAAGTGATTACTTCTCCAGAAGAATTAGTAGAGCAACTTCACTTAGGTACCGATTTACTGCCCGCCGCACGGCGGGCAGCTATTATTTCCATTACGCATACCAAGAGGTTCTGTGGCACGCATGCAAAAAGGTGCTAGCGCATGATCTTTAAGCAAAGTGACAATGATTCTATCAACACGTCTAAAACCACTCAAAAAGCCCTGTCAAAGCGCAAGCGTAACACCTTCACCCAATGGCCTTAGATTTTAGCCGAACCTTACCCTCATTCAGATAAACAACTAGCAGATGGCTCAAAAGGATCATTAGTCGGCTCATCTGCTAACACACGTAGACCCTTATCGGATTCAGGAGAAGCCAAAAAAAACTTTCCTGCTTTATAAGCGGAAGAAGTTGAGGGTGGAATCTCCATAGGATCGCATGCGCTTAGCGACAGAGATTCAGTTTGACTCTGGGATAAGGTGTCCTGACTAGAAAAAATCCGCCTAAAAGACCTAAAATAGGATTGGCGAGAGTTACAGATATTATTTAATTTTTCTTCGCATTCACGAAGACCTCGCTTAGCAACCGCTATCAGAAAATATTCTGGTAAGCTTACACTGCAAAATAAAATAGTGCTAAAACAAACAGCTATTATGGATAGGGGAATAATGATGTGCGGAATAGAGGCCGCTAAAGTTGGAATAAAAATAAGCAGCAGTATCGTGATAAGTGAAGCAACAGCTATCGATGCAAGCAACGCTGCTTGCATTAATAATCGCATTTTATTCGTATAAGTCAGTAACTCACCGTACTGGATATATTTCTCCACTAGCGCAATAGGATTTTTTTCGCATGGCTTTGCTAATAAGCAGTAGTAATGTACTTCCACCTTATTTTCTAGGAGATAAAAAGTCAGATCTTTTCTGATTGTTTCGATTTCTGCAAGATAATCCAGAATCAAGTCTTTTTGGCAGTATTTTGGAATTCTATTTTCTGGAATTTTAAAGTGTATCGCATTCTTGTCCATTTTTTTGATAAGCGATTGATACAGATTAGGATCCGTATAGCTTTTCATCAAGGTACGCACTTTTCCCATTTCCATATTCCTGTTCAGTTCGCAATCCAAGATCGCAGCAATGCAACAATGTTGAAGTAAAAGAGTAATTTATAAACCTGTTCTAAAACTGATTCGATAAAATACAAAACCCAATCCCAATACACTGAAAAAACCCAAGCTTGTTGCCAACCCAACCCTACTAATAGGCATGATAGCTAAAATAGCGGGATTACCTGTTACTGACATAGGAATAGCGAGTAATACATCCATTAATGCCGATCCCGCTACCAAGCCACAGGCTAGCAATACGGCATAGTGTTGCTGTCGATTTATCTGTAATCTCTTTTCCTCTTCGACATTCAGCAATTGGTGTTGGAATTTTTGTTTTATAAAAAATGCAAATAAACTTCCTATAAATAGAGGAATAGAAGAACTTAAGGGTAAATAAATTCCCATTGCCACGCCTAATAAAGAAATTTTTCTAAATCCTAATAAGTGCAGCATAATAAAAATTAGCATGATCAATGCACCAATACCCAGCATATTCCACGGTAAATCGTGATTAAACACCCCTTGGGTTAAGCCTGCCATCATAGCGGCGGGTGGTGCTGCTAAGGTTTGTGTGGGATCCATGCCTGGGTGTGGCAGTATCGTCGTCAAGCCATACACATTGAACAAAAGCTCCATCACATAAGGAATCACTAAAGCCGCGACTATAACGCCTAGTATCAGCATAATCTGTTGTTGCCACGGCTTTGCACCAATGAGATGACCTACCTTAAGGTCTTGTATATTATCATTCGCAATACACGCTGTTCCTGCAACGACAGCGCCAATCATAATGGTAATAGCGGCTGCTGTCAGTAATTCTGCTGATATGAATTGATGTTCCTGAAAAACAAGCAATGCACGTAAAATAATAGCTATCAATAGGAGTCCTGCAATTACAATAGCCGACCCAGGACTTGCTGTAACACCAACCAAACCAGAAAAATATCCACAAATAGCGGCAAAAATAAAACCTATCACCAAGACATACAAAACAGTACCCAGAATAAAAAAATGGGGAGCACCCAACATGAAAATTTGCAGAGGAAATAAATAGTCAAATAAAAAATAAATGCAAATAATAAGAACAAGCAAACCCGATAGTAAATAAACGGTAGGGATATCTTGTTCAGTAGAGGAAGGCAACTTGTTTGGAATTTTTTTGAGTAAGCCTTGTATCGATAGGCGTAAACTTTGGTAAAAAGGCTTTAATAAATTGAGTAGGGTCCAAAGTCCTGCAATAAGCAAGGCGCCTAAACCAATATAATGGTTATCTGTTCTACCGTTTGCCAAGCTTACCGCCAAATGAAAAGGTCCTGTCAATACCGTAAACGTACTTAAAAGCGGTAACGCAATTCCCCAAGCAATGAGCGCACCTAACACTAGACTCAAACCCACATCAAATCCAATCAAGTAACCTACACCAATTAACGCCGGAGAAAAACCTACGCCAAAACCTACTATCGTCGACTGCCCTATGACTATCCATTTTTCAGCGGCACTGGCAATGACTTTCAGTCCTGTTTGCGCTAATTCTAATAACCCTCCTAAGCCAGCACCTAACATCATTTCACGGATATGAAATGACTGTTTTTTGGCTAATTGTAAAACCTCTGCAATCGCTTTTGCTTCCGGGAAAGAAAGCTGTGGTGTTTTTATTAATATCCTACGTAAGGGAATAGAGAATAAAATTCCAAGTAAGCTACCCAATAAGGCAATAGCAACATTTTCTAAATAGGGAAAATGATTCCAGTAGTGAATAATAACTAGCGCTGGAATGGTAAAAACAATTCCACCCGCTACCGCCTCACCTGCTGAGGCCGCCGTTTGAATGAGATTCGTTTCATAAATACTCGTGTTTTTAAAAAAACGCAGTATCGCCATCGCCAATATCGCAGCGGGAATAGAAGCAGAAGGCAAAATTCCAATTTTTAAGGCTAAATAGGTGCTAGAGGCAGCCAAAAGCATCGCCAAAAAAATCGATAACAAAACAACTCTTAAGGTAATAACGCCTGTTTGTTTTATATCCAAGCTTTGCATACATTGCTCTTCTAAATAAAATCTTCTTGGACATACATTTTTAATACCTCGGGAATACGTATTTTTCCTTCTGCATTCTGATAATTTTCCATAATCGCCACCAAGGTACGGCCTACCGCCAAACCCGATCCGTTTAAGGTATGGATTAATTCGATCGTATTCGTCTTGGGGTTGCGCCAACGAGCCTGCAAACGACGTGCCTGAAAATTATCAAAATTACTACAGGATGAAATTTCACGATACCTATTTTGACTAGGCAGCCATACTTCTAAATCATAGGTTTTAGCAGCACTAAAACCCAAGTCGCCTGTACACAGAGAAACAACTCGATAAGGTAATACTAATTTTTGTAGAATGGACTCCGCTTCTTTTGTGATCGCTTCTAATGCTAACGATGAGTCCTCTGGCTTCACAAAACGAATCAATTCTACTTTTTCAAATTGATGCTGACGAATCATGCCTCGTGTGTCTTTTCCATAAGAACCTGCTTCACTGCGAAAACAAGGGGTATGCGTCACATATTTTATTGGCAGGGCATCGGCCGAAAAAATAACATCGCGCGCCAGGTTTGTCACAGGGACTTCCGCCGTTGGAATCAAATAAAAGTTTTGCTCACCCTTTAGCGCAAATTGTTCATCCGCAAATTTAGGTAGCTGGCCCGTGTTGGTTAAACTTGTGCTATTAACAATATAAGGCACATAAAGCTCTTCATAACCATGTTCCTGAGTATGTACTGCCAACATAAATTGAATTAAGGCGCGTTGAAGTCTTGCCAATTTTCCATGAAGAACAACAAATCGTGCCCCAGATATTTTTCCTGCCGCTTCAAAATCCATACAACCATTTTGCTGACCTAAATCAACATGGTCTCTTGGCAGAAAATCAAAATCGGGAATAGTTCCCCATTCACGTACAAGCTGGTTTGCATGTTCATCTTTCCCAACCGGTACGGTGGGATCGGGAATATTAGGGATAGTGAGATAAATCGCTGCTAACTGCTTTTTTATTTTTTTTAATCGAGTTTCACAGATTTCGCGTTGACTTTTCATATCATCGACTTCTGCCAACAAAACGGACAGGGATTCCCCCTTTTGCTTCGCTAAACCAATCGATTTTGCACGCTGGTTACTCTCGCTCTGTAAACGCTGCGTTTGAGTTTCTAGTACCTTCCGTTGATTTTCTAACTGTTTTATTTGCTCAGCATCCAATTGATAGCCGCGCCTAGCCAATTTCTTAGCAATCATTTCAATATCGTTACGTAAAAGCTTGGGATCTAACATAGAATATGGCCTTATCCCGTATCTCTCATTTTATTTAAAAATATTAGGGTGCGTGACAATTGTGCTAGGATGAGTGAAAAAAGGCAATAATGCCAACAAATTATCACGTTTGAAGCAAGAAGAGGAATCTGTTACACTCCCAGCTTCGCTAAAATAAACTATAAGCAGGTCAGCAAGAATTGATTCAAGCGATTAATTTTGCGAATTTACCCGATAGCGAAATTGCCGCTATTCTACAAAGGGAAAAACTCGGCCTGACAATTGCCGAAGCCAAGAAAATTCAAACTCTGCTCAATCGCCCTCCTACCTTGACTGAATGCGTACTGTGGTCAATTCAAGGATCGGAGCACTGCGCTTATAAAAGTACCCGTAACCACTTAAAAACCTTACCCACGCAAGCACCTCAGGTTATTCTAGGTCCTAAAGAAGATGCGGGAATCGTCGCTGTTGCGACGGATCATGCAGGTCATCGTTATGGTATCGTCATCAGTCATGAATCGCATAATCATCCTTCGCAAATCGTGCCTTATGAAGGTGCAGCCACCGGCGTAGGCGGAAACGTGCGCGATGTTTGTTGCATGGGCGCTGAAGTCATTGCACTAGCCGACACCTTACGTTTCGGTGATATTCATCATGCGAATACTGCACGCATTGATCAAGGAGTAGTACAAGGAATTGCTGGCTATGCCAATCCAATCGGTGTACCCAATCTCACCGGCGATGTGTTTTACGATACCGCTTATCAAGAGAATTGCCTGGTTACCGTGGTCACCTTAGGGATAGTACGCGAAGACCAGATCATCCATTCTTATACGCCCCCAGATGCCGCTGGCTATGAACTTATACTAGTAGGCAAACCTACTGATAACAGCGGTTTTGGTGGTGCCAGTTTCGCTTCTTTAGAACTGACTGAAACCGATGTCGAACAAAATAAAGGGGCAGTACAAGAACCGAATGCCTTTTTGGGGCGACATCTTCTGAAAGCGCATTATGCATTATTTAAAAAATTGGCTGATAGAAAATGCTTGCATCAAGTAGGTTTTAAAGATCTGGGAGCCGGTGGAGTTGCCTGTGCCAGCGTTGAATTAGCGGATAGCGGTGGCTATGGTGCTGACGTTTATCTGGATGCTGTGCCAACCAGCACAGAGGGTTTACCGCCACACATTATTCTGTGTGCTGAGACGCAAGAACGTTATATGTGGGTCGTCCCGTCTGAATTAAGCAAGCTGATTTTGCAACACTACAATGATGAGTTTCAACTACCCCGCGTTTCTCGTGGTGCCCAAGCAAGCGTAGTTGGTAAGATCCGCGCCGACAAGCAGTACCGGGTGATGTATCAAGGGGGCATCGTAGTACTAGCGAAAGCGCACGATATTACCCAAGGAATTGTCTATGACCGGCCACAGAAAAAAAAGCCCCCGCTTGTTCTAACCGAGCCCCTCTTACCACCTGAAGATTTAAAAATAACGCTACTAAGATTGCTAGCTCACGAAAACATGGCTGCGCGCCAATCTATTATTGAATGCTACGATAAACAAGTTCAAGGCCGCACCATCCTGGAACGCGGTGAAGCAGCAGCCGGGGTGTTAGCGCCTTTTAATTCACCCGATTACCCCGAGGAAATTCAAAAAACGGGTATTGCCTTGAGTGTGTCCCACAATCCCCGTTATGGCAAAATAGATGCATATACTACGGCTTATCATGCTGTGATCACCAGCGCCCGTAAAGTCGTGGCGGTGGGGGCCCGGCCCACGGCTATCAGCGATTGTCTGTGTTTTGGGAATCCTGAGAATCCCGAACAAATGCATGATATTGTCTCTGCCATCGCCGGTATTAAAGATGCCTGTCACAGCCTCACGCTACCTGTCGTCAGTGGTAACGTCTCACTTTATAACGAATCTGCACAAGGCCCCATCCCCGCCAGCCCCGTTATTAGTTGTTTAGGCGTACTGGAAAACATTGATTTCGTCATGACACCCCATTTCAAACAAGTCAATACTCTACTCATCAGAGTGGGAAAACCACAGCCGGAATTGGGTGGCAGCATTTACTATCGCTTGTTTGGCGAACTCGGTACGACCTTACCCGTATTTAATGCGACGACGGCAGCCACAGAATGTGCAGCGATCCTTACCCTCATCCAACTCAAAACCCTGTTAAGTGTAGACATCATTGATTTAGGGGGCATCGCTTTTACGTTAATGAACATGAGCTTTAAGCATGAAATAGGTTTCACCCTGACAGAGTCCACTTCTCTTTTTAGCGAATCAGGTGGCTTTGTGCTGGAAGTGGCTAGCAAAAATCTGCCAAAAGTTAACGCCGTTTTTACAGAACATAATGTTTATTACCAGCTTATTGGTCACACCACGCAAAAAGCTGAATTCGTTTTTAATCACGATACGGCTCTTGATCTAAAAGAGGCAAAGCAGATTTTTACCACAAGTTTACGGAACTTACGCACATGATCGATTATAAAAGTGCTGGAGTCAATATCGATGCCGGGAACGAAATCGTGCAACGTATCAAAAATCCCATTAAAAAAACCTTTGATACCCACGTATTAACTGACTTGGGAAGTTTTTCTGCACTTTATGATTTGCAGTCACTTTATGAGCACTATACACATCCTGTTTTAGTACAGAGCATTGATGGTCTTGGCACCAAGCCCATGATTGCCGCTATGATGCATCGTTATGAATCCTTGGGCTATGACCTTTTAAGTGCTACCGCCAATGACATCCTGGTCTGTGGCGCTAAACCGCTAACCTTGCTGGATTACATTGGTAGCAGTCATATTGAGCCTGATGAAGTCGTCACGCTCGTTGAAAGTATCAGCCGCGCCTGCCTTGAGACCGGCGTCTCCCTAGTGGGCGGAGAAACCGCGGAAATGCCCGGTGTTTATCAGGGCAAGGACTATGACATAGTCGGCGTTATTACCGGCGTCGTCGACAAGCCACGTATCATTAATGGTCGCGACATTAAACCAGGTGATGCCGTACTAGGGTTTGGCTCAAACGGTTTACATACCAATGGTTATTCTCTGGCACGTAAACTTTGTTTTGAGGTAGGTCAACTTCCTCTCACAACGGAACTGGGAACGATGTTGCTAGCCCCCCATATTAATTATACGCTCCCAGTTTTAGCCTTATTACAACATTATCCTATCAAAGGCATGGCACATATTACCGGTGGCGGCCTACTCGAAAATATTCCGCGGGTTTTACCTAAACAGTGCAGTGTTACCCTTCATCGTGACAGTTGGCCCAGCTTACCTATCTTTGACTTACTATGTGAACTTGGCAAGCTCACCTTAAAAGAGGCGTATCGCAGCTTTAACATGGGGATAGGTTATGTCCTCATTGTCGATCAGAACCATGTGCATGACATCCACCATTTTATCCGCCGTACTTTTAACCACTTTACTCTTTATACCATTGGACAGGTTATGCTCGGCGAACAATACGTACAATTATTATGAAAATAGGCGTCGTACAATTCCCAGGTTCCAATTGCGAACGCGAAACCAAACTGGCCTTACTGCGTAATGGTTTCACGCCCGTGGATTGTTTCTGGCATAGCTCGGCTGCCTTCCTGTCCAGCCTGGATGGCTTTGTGATCGTCGGCGGTTTTTCTTATGAAGACCGAGTACGTTCAGGCCTCATCGCCGCGAAAGATCCTTTTATGCGCTTGCTGGCAAAAGAAGCCGCTCGCGGTAAACCACTTCTTGGTATTTGTAATGGCGCACAGATTCTCATTGAAAGTGGCTTAGTGCCAGGCTTTGAGGATCATCAGGTTGCCATGGCCCTAACACACAACCACCGCATGCAACAAGCTAATGTAATAGGTAGCGGTTTTTATAATGACTGGGTGTATATCAAAACCGAAACAAATGACACCCCCATCCACCTTCCTGTTGCCCATGCGGAAGGCCGCTTTTTAGTCACTCCTGTCTTATATCAAGCCTTACAACAAGCCGGTGCGCTGTGTTACTACTACTGTGACGCGAAAGGCGATATTGTTCCGGAATTTCCTATTAACCCCAATGGTTCATACCATAATTTAGCAGCCGTCAGTAATTTTGGCGGCAATGTGCTGGCCATGATGCCCCATCCTGAACGTACACCAGCGGGAGATATTATTTTTCAACACTTCTTTCTACAGAGATTTCTCTGCACAGTACAAAAAAGCAGCAGGGGTGACAGTGAATCCGACTTCTTTTTGTGGCGTAAGCCAGCAAAAAAAGTGCATTCGCTGGCAGGACCCCCGCCAGCAACTTTACACTATTGGGTAGCATTGTTGATTCATGACAATGAAGCCATTTCTCTTGAAACCACGCTACAAGCAATGGGACTTGCTGTTTCCTTGAAAAAACGAGTGCATTGGGAGGTTACCCTGCCCCCGGATACGAATAAAATAAGCTTGGATGCCATTATCACAAGCAGCGATGAATTATTTAACCGACAAAAAGAGTGTCTGGTAACAAAACCCGATAGCAAGCTGGTTTATTTTGTGCGCGAACGAGAAGATAGCCAGACGTTAAGCAAACAAAACGCGCTGCGTAAACGCCTACATCTATCTGATCTTACCTTAATCCGTAAGATCGTGTGGGTGATTGATTGCCTTCCGGAACA
Source organism: Pseudomonadota bacterium (assembly GCA_040384585.1). Lineage (GTDB taxonomy): Bacteria > Pseudomonadota > Gammaproteobacteria > Diplorickettsiales > Diplorickettsiaceae > JAZKJD01. The sequence continues at coordinate 56,507 of JAZKJD010000007.1, forward strand.
CATTCATCAAGTCAAAACAGTTCTTGAAAATCAAACCGTATTAGCAAATCCCTTAGCGCATGATGGGTGGCTAGATGAAAACTGATTTCCTTAAAACAAGCGGTAAAGTTCGCGATATCTATGATCTGGGTCAAACGCTATTATTAGTCAGCACAGACAGGCTCAGTGCCTTTGACCGCCACATTGGTAATATTCCAGATAAAGGTATTGCTTTAAATCAGTTGTCCGCATGGTGGTTTAACAAAACGGCGGCTATCATACCTAATCACTTGATTGCCGTTCCTCACCCACAAGCCATGCAAATCAAAAAATGCCGCGTTTTACCCATTGAAGTGGTAGTAAGAGGCACTATTACCGGTAGCACGAATACTTCGTTGTGGACCTTGTATCAACAAGGGGAACGTCATATTTTTGGTAACCACTTACCCAACGGGCTAAGAAAAAATGACAAACTAGCTCAAGCGATCCTAACACCTACTAGTAAAGAACAAGAACACGATCGGCCCTTACAACGCACTGACTTAGCTAACATTCCTTACCTGACTTCCACTTTATGGGCCAAAATTGAAGAAACTGCTTTCGCTTTATTTCACTTTGCCAGCCATCTACTAGCCGCTAAAGGCTTGCTACTGGCTGATACCAAATTCGAATTTGGCTTAGATGAAAATAATGAGCTCTGCTTAATTGATGAATTGTTGACTTCTGATTCAAGTCGTTATTGGGAAATACAGGATTGGCAAACCGCATTAACCGAAGGCCGTGAACCGCAGGCTTATGACAAAGAAATGCTACGGCTGTGGTATCGCCAACGATGTGACCCCTATCGCGTGACTACTTTACCCGAAGCACCGTCAGACCTTATCACTGCCGTTAGTGCACGCTACCGTAAACTCTATGAAATCATCACGAACCAAATGTTACCACTTCCGCACCGTACAAAAATTTAAAAAGAGGTGGGTGGCACGGATGCTAGCTTCTTTTTTGTGGCGTAAGCCAGCAAAAAAAAGCGCATCCAGTGACAGGACCCACCCCCCCTATTTTTTGTACGGTACAGAGCATTACCACCTTGCCAGGAGAATACATTATGTGCGGAATTGTTGGCTTCTTTAGCCACAAACCCGTTGCACTAGAGCTTTACGAAAGCTTGCTGCATCTACAACACCGCGGCCAGGATACTGCTGGCATATTAACTTGTGATGAGCGCATGCATCTTAAGATCGGCCGTGGCCTCGCCAGTGAAGTCTTTCTCCCTAGTGATATACAAGAATTAACCGGTAATATGGGAATTGGTCACCTCCGTTATCCCACCAATGGTGCATATTCTCTGGCTGAGGCACAACCGTTAACAACGACGTATCCGTATGGCATGGCGCTGGTACATAATGGCAACATTATCAATAGCGATGAACTAAAAACGGTACTTAAAAAAGAACGGCGATACCTCAATAGTTTCAGTGACTCCGAACTATTGCTGACTTATTTTGCCAGCGTTCTGGCTAAACAGCCGCCAACAAACAACCAAGAAACCTTATTTACCGATATTTGTACTGCGCTCACACAACTTTTTAGCTTGGCAAAAGGCGCTTATTCCGTCATTACTGCCATTGTCGGTATTGGTCTGGTCGTTTTTCGCGATTCTAATGGCATCCGACCCCTAGTGATGGGAGAACGTAAAAGTGATATGGGCAGTGATTATTGTTTTGCTTCAGAAGATATCCCTTTCTATAGTTTAGGTTTTAAATCCTTGGGGGATGTAGCGCCGGGTGAAGTGATATTTATTAACCTGCAAGGGCAGCTTTTCCGCAAACAATTAATGACCCCGACCTTTCGGCCCTGTGTCTTTGAATATGTTTATTTTTCCCGGCCCGATACCATTCTTAACAATCTCAGCGTGTATCGTACGCGTTTACGCATGGGAGAAAATCTCGCCCATGCCTGGCAGGAAAAATATCCTGATAAAATGCCTGATGTAGTCGTCCCTATCCCCTTCACTTCGAATACCCCCGCGCTTGCTTTTGCGAATACACTGGGAGTGCGTTATTCCGAAGGATTGTATAAAAATCCTTTTATTGGCCGTACGTTTATTATGCCTACCCAAGAAAAGCGCATTAAATCGGTACGAACCAAACTTCATCCCCAAATCACTGAATTAAAGGACAAAAAGATCTTGTTAGTCGATGATAGCATCGTCCGCGGTACCACTAGCATTGAAATCGTTAAGATGGTACGTGAAGCAGGCGCCAAAGAAATTTACTTGGTTTCAGCCTGTCCCCCCGTCAAATTTCCTTGCTATTATGGTGTTTATATTCCTACGCACGAAGAATTAATTGCGAATCAGCATGACAGTGAAAATGCGATTGCAAAGGCGATTGGCGTGGACCTGTTACTGTATCAAAGCGTAGCCGATCTCGAGGAATCGGTCTTACGGCGGCGGGATTTACATCAACTGACGGGTCTTTGTAAAGCGTGTCTTGACGGCAACTACATTTGTGGGAAACCTGTATGAAGATTCTCATTATCGGTAGTGGTGCGCGGGAACACGCGTTAGCTAAAGCCATAGGCCGCAGCCCTCGTCTTAGCGATCTTTATTATGCCGGTACCCATTTGAATCCTGGTATTGCTGCTCTAGCCACAGCAGGCACTCTAGAGGAAAACGTACTGGCTTTCGCTCAAGCTAAAGCGATTGGCCTAGTCATTATTGGACCAGAAAAACCATTAGCATCAGGCCTTGCCGATGCCTTACAACACCAGGGTATCGCGGTGGTAGGTCCCACGCAAAAACTGGCACAAATTGAAACCAGCAAAGGCTTTACCCGCGACCTGATGAAAAAATATGGGATAAGCGGTCTGCCGCACTACCAACGTTTTTCTACTTTTAACCACTACGCAGAAGGTTTTTTGCATGATTTAAAAGATGACTATGTGCTTAAAGCCGATGGCTTAATGGCAGGGAAAGGTGTGAGTGTAGCCGGAGAACATATATTTTCTTTAGCAGAAGCTAAACGCTTTTGTCAGACACTGAACAGTCCTTTTGTTATCGAAGAGAAATTGACCGGTGCAGAATTTTCACTCTTAAGTTTTAGCGATGGAAAAACTCTGGCGCATATGCCTCCGGTACAAGACCATAAGAGATTATTAGTGGGTGATAAAGGACCCAATACCGGTGGCATGGGAAGTGTTACTTTAGCCAATCACCTGCTGCCTTTTTTAACGGCTGAAGATGTCCGAATCGCACAAAAAATCAATGAAAACGTAATTGCTGCTTTACAAGCAGAATGCGCTGGGCCTTATCAAGGCGTAATTTATGGTGGGTTTATGAAAACGTCTACCGGTATTAAAGTGATTGAATACAATGCGCGCTTTGGTGATCCTGAAGCCATCAATTTACTGGGTTTATTAACAACAGATTTTGTCACCCTATGTGAAGCCATCACTTCAGCCAAACTGCATACGCTTTCCCTAACTTTCGCGCGCCAAGCCAGTGTCTGTCAATATTTAGTCCCGCACGGATATCCTGATAAGCCGCACTTTAACGATCTATACTCACAGCAATTGGGTTTTCGGCAAGGCGCCGCGAAGATGAGCAACCGAAGTGTATATGGAATACATGAGGATTGCGAGTTGAGCGGGAACGCAGCCGAAAATTCAAGTGCGAAGAGTATACTTGATTTGCAACAGGTATACGACCAGGATGCACTGCATTATGCCTCGGTAGTCAAAGAAAAAGAACACGGGCACTATCGCATGTTAGGTTCAAGGGCACTGGCCGTATTGGGGACAGCAGATACCCTCAGCCAAGCGAAAGAAAAAGTTGCCACAGTTATTGCTGGCATTCAAGGAAATTATTATTATCGTTATGACATCGGTCAAGAGAAAAAGAATGTTTAACATTGCCATTTTGGGATCAACCCGCGGAAGCCATCTTCCTGCCTTAGCGGCGGCTGCCACTACCACCTTGCCAGCAAAGATTGCTTTGGTCATCAGTGACCGCCAAGACGCCGTTATTTTAGATCGCGCTAAAACACTTAACGTGCCATCACACTACCTGGATGCTAAGGGTTTAACACGCGAAGCATACGCCAAAAAGTTGGATAGGATCTTACAGCAGCATCGCATCGACGTCATATTGCTATTAGGCTTCATGCGTATTTTAGATGGCTCCTTGACAGAAAAATGGCAAGGAAGAATCCTCAATGTTCATCCTTCGCTATTACCACGCTATGCTGGCCTGATGGACTTTCAAGTCCACCACGCTGTACTCGCTAACGGTGATAGCGAAACGGGCTGCACGGTACACGAAGTCACAGACATCGTAGATGGCGGTAAAATTTTAGTACAAAAACGCTGTTCCATTAGTCCAGAAGAAACACCCGAAAGCTTAAAAACCAAAGTTCAAGTGCTGGAAAAACAGGCTTTACTTGAAGCGCTCCATCTCTGTCTATCTCGCCCGATTCGCACCGCGCTGCTTTCGGTAGCCGATAAAACCCATCTTATTGACTTTGCTGCTAGCTTGCATCACTTTGGTGTCAATATTATCAGCACCGGCGGAACTGCTAACGCCTTACGTGCCGCCGGCATCCCTATCACACGGGTTTCCGATATCACCGGTTTTCCGGAAATCATGGCGGGGAGAGTGAAAACGCTGCACCCCAAAATTCATGGCGCCATTTTAGGGCTGCGCGATCAGCATGCCAGCGAAGCCAAAACTCACGCGCTTGACTGGATCGATCTGGTTGTCGTTAATCTTTATCCTTTTCAAACAAAAGTAGTACAAGGTGAAAGCGCGGAAACAATTGTCGAAAATATTGATATCGGCGGGCCCGCCATGTTAAGAGCAGCGGCAAAAAACCACCGTTGGGTGACAGCAGTCCATGATCCCGCCGATTATCAAGCAATTTTAACGGAATTACAAACCTCCCAAGGCATCCAGTATACAACCCGGCAAACCCTAGCTGCTAAAGCCTTTGCACATACTGCTTATTATGACGCTGAAATCGCCCACTATCTCAATAAAGATCCTATTCTCACCCAAACTCAATGGGCTATGCCTCTAAAACGTCGCGATACCTTACGTTACGGCGAAAACCCACATCAACAAGCCGCCTTATTTCACACCCCTTTTGGCTATGGCCTTGCGCAGGCAACCCTCATTCAAGGAAAAGCATTGTCCTATAACAATCTCATGGATGCCGAAGCCGCCTTACACTGTGTACGAAATTTTAGTGCCCCTACCTGTGTCGTCGTCAAACACGCCAATCCTTGTGGCGCCGCTGTTGCAAGCGACATTGAACACGCTTATGAGCTAGCACTTCATGCTGACAAGCAAGCGGCATTTGGTGGAATTATCGCGTTGAATCGCCCCTGCACACAAACCATCGCCCAGCATTTACGTAAGATTTTTATGGAAGTGATTCTAGCACCCGCCTTTAGCCCGGATGCACTACGACTATTTGCGAACAAGCCTAACTTACGCGTCCTTGCGTTAGCAGAATGGGAAAAAATGAATACGCCTTTTAATGTTAAAACCATTTCCGGAGGCTTACTGCTGCAGTCTAGCGATCAGCATCAACTCAAACCAGCGGACTTAGAAATCGTTACCCTAAAAACGGTCAGTGCAGAAGACATAGAAGAGCTGTTATTTGCTTGGCAGATAGTAAAATATTTAAAATCAAACGCCATTGCCATTACCAAAAATCATGTCACACTAGGATTAAGCGGCGGCCATGTATCACGTATCGATGCGCTTACATTTGCCCTGCAGAAAAGCACGAGCCCGCTAGTCGGCGCCGTGCTTGCCTCCGATGCTTTTTTCCCTTTTCGTGATAGCATCGATGCCTTAGCGCATACCGGCATTAAAGCCATTATACAACCTGGCGGTTCAGTGCGCGATCCTGAAGTCATTGCTGCCTGTAATGAATGGGGGATCGCGATGGTGTTCACCCATACCCGTTGTTTTAATCATTGAAGAGGCATGTGATGACTAACGCTTCCATCGTAGGCATAGTAATGGGTTCTCGTTCTGATTGGGAAACCATGAAAGCAGCAGCCGAGATGTTAACTGACTTGCATATAGCTTTTGAAGCGGAGATTATCTCTGCGCACCGCACACCTGATAAACTATTTGACTACGCTGAAACGGCAACAGCCCGTGGACTGCAGGTATTGATTGCGGGCGCAGGCGGCGCGGCCCATTTACCGGGTATGCTAGCGGCTAAAACCCTGCTACCGGTCTTAGGCGTTCCCATTGAATCGCAGAGCTTAAAAGGATTGGATTCTCTTTATTCTATCGTGCAAATGCCTAAAGGTATTCCCGTCGGCACCCTGGCAATTGGAACAGCAGGTGCAGCCAATGCCGCCTTACTGGCTGCCAGCATCTTGGCTTTGCACGATCCTGCTTTCCGCCACGTCCTAGAAAATTTTCGCCAGCAACAAACAGCATGCGTCTTGGCTACCTCATTACCACCACGCGTATGAAAGTCGGCATTCTGGGTGCGGGCCAACTCGCGCAATTGCTTGCCCAAAGTGCTTATTCCTTGGGTCTGGAAACCTTATGTTTCACGGATAGCCCCGATGTACCTGCTGCCCGCTTCAGCCCGCTGTATCTCGGTAGCCTCCATGATGAGAAAGCGCTCAGAGGCTTTGCCAAGCAATGTGATGTCATTACGCTAGAAAATGAAAACATTACGCCTGAGATTCTCGATCGATTAGCCCAATATACACCCGTATTACCGGACCAAAAAGCTATTCAAATTGCCCAAGATCGCTTTACCGAAAAATCTTTTTTGCAAAGACTAAACATCCCTACCCCGCACTTTGCTGTCGTTGATTCTCTTGACAATCTTAACACCGCTATTGCTAGCATAGGCTTGCCAGCGCTCTTAAAAACGCGACGTTTTGGTTATGATGGCAAAGGCCAAGTGATCCTTCACGATAGTCAAGAGGCGGCAAGTGCGTGGGAAACCATCAAGCACGTACCAGCTATTTTAGAGGCCTGGATTCCCTTTGAACATGAAGTTTCACTGATTGGCGCTCGTAATCGTGCTGGAGCAACGGTGTATTACCCTTTGATTAAAAATACACATGAACAAGGTATTTTACGCTTTTCTGAAAGTCCTTTTATTAGCCCAGCTTTACAAGCACTCGCTGAACAGTACATGCAAACACTTTTTAATGCTTTAAATTATATGGGTGTATTAGCTTTTGAATTCTTTGTTAAGGATACGCAGTTAATCGCCAATGAAATCGCGCCTCGTGTGCATAATTCAGGCCATCTCACTATCGAAGGCTTCAATGTGAGTCAATTTGAAAACCACCTGCGCAGTATTCTCAATTTTCCTTTAATTAAACCTGTGTTACGTACCCCCACAAAAATGACTAATATGATCGGTACATTACCAACACTGACGACTCAAGACTACCAGAATGCCCATATTTATTATTATGGAAAAACACCAAGAACAGGACGTAAATTGGGCCATGTGACACAATACTGAGGTTATCAAACAACTATGACGGCAAAAATCATTGATGGCAAAGCCATTGCCCAAAAAATTCGCGATAATCTAAAAAATGAGATTCAGCACCTTGATAAGGATGGATATCCTGTTCCCGGTTTGGCTGTGGTGTTGGTGGGTGACAATCCCGCTTCACAAATCTATGTACGCAATAAACGGGAAGCCTGTCGAAACTGTGGAATTAAATCAATAGCGCTTGATTTACCCAAAGCGATCTCTGAAAAAGAATTGCTGTCACATATCGCACAGCTTAATAACGACCCTGCTATTCATGGTATTTTGGTCCAACTCCCCCTCCCTAGCCAAATTCACACACCACGCATTTTAGACAGTATTGATCCTAAAAAAGATGTCGATGGTTTTCATCCTGTTAATTTAGGCTTGCTTGCCCAAGGACGTCCTTATTTGCGTCCTTGTACGCCCTACGGCGTTATGCGCCTACTTGAATATGAGAAAATTTCTTTACGAGGTTTAGATGCTGTGATCGTGGGTACTTCGACTATTGTTGGAAAACCCATGGCGCTGGAACTTCTTAATTCAAAATGCACTATTACGCTTTGCCATAGTGCAACACGTGATTTAAAAAAACATATAAAACAAGCTGATTTGTTAGTCAGTGCGATAGGAAAAGCAGACATTATTAAAAGTGAATGGATCAAGCCAAACGCTATTGTTATTGATATTGGCATCACTCGCTCACCCAGTGGAAAACTGCATGGAGACATTGAATTTGAAACGGCAAAACAATCTGCTGCTTATATTACACCTGTCCCAGGTGGAGTGGGCCCCATGACGGTGGCTATGTTATTAGAAAATACTTTATTCGCTGCAAAAAATGCTAAAAACTAGAATATTTCTCTGTAGAGTGGGTCATCTTCGACTCTGCGAAACAGGATCTTCCATTGAATAGCAGCCCGCATCTGAAGAAGAACTTCCAGTCTGGAATAGACTAAAATCACAGCTTCTTGTTCTTCTTTCTTCTTTTTTCGGAATTAAAGATGACTTATCGGAATCTGTGAATATCGAAGGTAAATCCGTTTGAGAATCTCGTTCTACATTAACATAACAGGAAAACGATCCATTCGATGCTTCACTTAATAACTCTTTATCTTTAACTTCTGTTTTTTTCTCTTTCTTGCAAGTTCGACTGTAACACCAATATAGTGCACCACATAATACCAAAAATAAATGAAGGCCATCAATTCCAACACCCCAGTCTTCAATCTCGCTACGTTGATCAAGTTTCTCTATTAGCTTTGTTTGCCGTTGCTCCGCAGCCAGCAATTCTTCTTGTAAAACTTTCTGCTCTGCTCCAGCGCTAAAAATAATATCCGTTAAATTAGCCATACGAGCAACTAGCATAGCCATTTCGCTGGCAAGATCCTTACAACAGTCAGGTGAAAATAGCATATTATTCTACTCCGTGAAAACAATTCATAAAACCAAACAAATGTATTTCACGTAGCCATCGATAACAATAGGCTTTAAAATTTTTACTTATGAAATTAATTTATATCTATTACATTTGAAGTTGCGAATGTGCAACTTCAAATGCCTTCCTTATTGTAGGTATTTTTACTTGCTGGTGGGTGGATATTTTTTAAGTAAATAACGCAGTAAAGTAAGAATAGCCATCGCTTCTCCTCCTTCAGGTCTTCCTGGCCTGGCACTAACGTTATACGCATTAAAATCAAAATGTATCCAGGTTGTACTTTCTTTGACAAAGGCACGTAAAAATAAAGCGGCAGTAATCGCACCCGCGTAAGAAGACGTACTGGAGTTACTCATATCTGCGAATTTGCTCTCTAATAATTTTTGATATGGCTTATAAAGCGGTAAACGCCACATCGGATCTTGTTCTTCTTCACTGTATTTTAACAAGTCCTTGGCAAGCGTTTCCTGTACCGTGAAAAAGGCACTGATTTCTGTTCCAACGGCAACCCTCGCCGCACCCGTCAAGGTGGCAAAATCAATCAATAATTCTGGATTTTCGCTATCTGCTTCACTTAAGGCATCCGCTAAAATAAGGCGCCCCTCTGCATCGGTATTGCCCACCTCTACAGATAACCCATTGCGCATCTTTATAATATCACCGGGTTTATAAGCATTGCCTGCAATAAGATTTTCAGCGGCCGGTATGAGTAAACGTAAACGCACAGGTAAGTTAAGGGCCATGATCATTTCAGCTAAGCCAATTGCATTCGCCGCGCCACCCATATCTTTTTTCATGAGCAACATCCCTGAACCAGACTTCAGATTTAGTCCCCCGGAATCAAAGCATACGCCTTTACCCACTAAGGTAATTTTAGGCGATTTGATATCACCCCATGTGAGATCAATCAAGCGCGGGGCACGCGAACTTGCTCTACCTACTGCATGAATGGCTGGATAATTTGCTGATAAAAGTTCATCTCCAACAATTTCTGTCACAGAAGCATGAAATTTTTTACCGGCTTGAAATACCACTTTTGCTAATTCAGCAGGACCTAATGCTTCCGTTGGGAGATTAATTAAATCCCGAACATGATAAATAGCAGTAAGCTTTGCATTCAAGAAGTCTAAATTGGCTTCTACAGGCAACACTAGTTGAGCGAATGGTCTTGCCGATGCTTTATACCGCGTAAATTCATAAGCACCTAAGCCCCAAGCCATCGCGGCACGGTGAAGTAAATTTTTATTTTGGCTATTGGTATAGTGATAATATCCTTGAGGTAATACGCTAGGCAGAGAACCCAATGACCAAAAATCGGCTTCATCATTCAGAATGATCAACACTTGCTTTATCTGTCCATCACTGCCAGGAAGCAATGCCGTACTTCCTGGTTTGACGTCAAAATTGAGTGCTGAAAGCCATTGTTTGTTAGCTTGTGTTTGTTTCGCTAACCATGAATCCCATTGTTTCGGTATTAATGAAACAATAGGAGTCGATCTTTCAGCTTGGTCAATGAAACAACTAAGCACGTAAGGCCTCCTCTGCTGGAATATAGGGCATATTAAATGCGCTAGCCACCGCCTGATGGGTTATTTTTCCTTGATGAATATTGAGACCATTGCATAAATGACTATCTTCGTCCAGTGCTTTTTTGATTCCTTTATCAGCTAATGCCAGTATATAAGGGAAAGTCGCATGTGTTAACGCAAAGGTAGCAGTACGTGGAACAGCCGCTGGCATATTACTAACACAATAATGGACTACATTATCAATTAGATACGTAGGATCTGCATGCGTGGTGGGTCGACTCGTTTCAAAACACCCTCCTTGGTCGATGGCGACATCGACAATAACTGTTCCGGGACGCATTCTTTTTATCAAATTTTTTGTCACTATTTTAGGCGCTTCTGCACCCGGCACAAGTACCGCTCCAATTAAAAGATCAGCCAATTCTGTATATTTTTCAATCGCATCTTGCGTTGAAAAAATCGTATTAAGCTGGCCACCAAATTGCAAATCTAATTCTTTTAGACGAGTCACCGATTTATCTAATACTGTTACTTGCGCTTGTGCCCCCAATGCCAATCGAATGGCATTACTGCCCACAACCCCACCGCCTAAAACAACAACAGTTGCCGATGCAACACCGGGGACACCCGACAATAAAATACCTCTACCGCCTTGTGCTTTCTCCAAACAATGTGCGCCCGCTTGTATAGCAATACGCCCTGCAACTTCACTCATCGGCGCTAACAAAGGCAATCCTCCTCGTGCATCGGTAATGGTTTCATAGGCGATTGCTGTACAACCTGATGCTAATAAAAGTGTAGTTTGTTTTTGATCAGCCGCTAAATGCAAATAGGTAAATAAAGTCTGTCCTTTTCGTAAATAGCCACATTCCTGAGGTTGCGGCTCTTTCACTTTAAGAATTAAGTCAGCACTGTCAAAAACGGCTTGCGCGGTACTAACAATTTCAGCACCTGCTTCTTTATAATCGGCATCGGAAATATCTATTCCTATCCCAGCATTCGTTTCAATATAGACATGATGGTTATGCTTTTTTAACTCACGCACCGTAGAAGGAACAATTGCAACCCTGAATTCATTGTTTTTAATTTCTTTAGGGATACCTATTCGCATAAAGTAAACTCCACATTAATTGTTATAACGCTCGTCATTGAAAATACTAGGGTGTGTTGCCACTTGCCAAAAGCTATTTTTCGCTTCGGGTCTCTAAAATTAACTGATATAAATATTTTTTTTCTTCCTCAGTTAGCGCTGATCGCTTCGCCTGCTGCAATAGTTTATCGATACTCCCTTGCATTGCCAATTTTTTTAAATGGTTTAGCAGATCATGAAATTCAGCTTGTATTCCTAGAGTAGGAATAGATAAAGGGTAATGAATCAACTGTTTCAAAATTTTATAGTTAGGTTCGTCTTCGCGCCAATATTCTAATAATATTCCACTACGTAATTCAGGGGATTGTTTAAGTAATAAAAATAATTTAATCAGTAAGGGGCTACCCGGTAAATCCAATGTCTTAAGGAGAGTAAACTGCTGTTCGGAAAGCGTTTTGGCAAGCTGTGGGTATTGTGCTAAAAGCGCAATCGCTATGCGCATTGGAGAATAACGTATTGAACTGTCTGGGTTTTTTTTCTGGCTTCTTAGCAAGTGACTTGGCTCTCTGAGCACGACTTGTTTTAACGTTATGACATCCATATTCACTAATGCCGCCAGTTGTTCGAATAATTTATGTTGCATAACCCCGATGGGAATCTTTTCAATGAGAGGGATTGCTAATTTAGCTAATCGCGCTTTCCCTTCTAATTGGCGAATATCAACTTCTGCTAATAAATGATCAAATAAAAAATCACCTAAATAACTGGCTTGCTGCAAATAAGTCATAAAGGCTTCTCGTCCATTTTTCCGAATAAAAGAATCCGGATCCTCATCATCAGGCAGTAGCAGAAAACGTAAGGAATAGCCATCTTGTAATAGAGGGACACTGATCTCCAAAACCCGCCAGGCCGCTTTTTTTCCTGCCGCATCGCCATCAAAACAAAAAATCACCTCTTGTGTAATACTGAATAAACGTAAAAGTTGATCGGGGCTAGTCGCTGTTCCTAAGGTCGCTACCCCAAAAGGAATTCCCGCTTGAAACAACGCTAATACATCCATGTAACCTTCAACAACGATGACATACTCAGGCTGACGAGTCTCTTTGCAAACCTCATAAAGCCCATAAAGTTCTTTGCCTTTGTGAAAAAGCGTCGTTTCTGGAGAATTTAAATATTTAGGTTCGCTTTGGGTTAATACACGCCCTCCAAATCCAATAACACGTCCTCTTTTATCGCGAATAGGAAAGATAATTCTGTCACGAAAACGATCATAAAACCCTCTTCCTTCTGATTTCTTTACTAATAAACCCGCTGCCATGAGTGCGTCTGAATCATTAAATACTTTCAGTAAATGATCCCAAGCAGCCGGTGCATAACCTAAACCAAACTTTTTAGCAAGTTGTCCCGATATTCCACGTTGCTTGAAATATTCCATCGCAGCAGGCGCAATGCGTAATTGTTTTTCATAAAATTCAGAGACCTTTTCAAGAAGCAGATAAAGCATTCCCGATCCCTTATGTAAGGTCTGATTCTGAGCAGCATGGTTGGGAATTTTTAGACCATATTGTTCGCTTAAGTATTCCACCGCTTCCGGAAAAGTCAAACGTTCGTAATCCATAAGAAAGCTCAGCGCATTACCGCCCGCCGAGCAACCAAAGCAATAATAAAATTGCTTTTCAGGGGTTACCGTAAAAGAAGGTGTTTTTTCAGTATGAAAAGGACAGCAAGCAATGTAGTTTTTTCCCTTTTTTCGTAAAGGGACTCGCGTATCGATCAGCTGAACAATATCACAACGCAATAGGAGATCATTAATAAAGTCTTGAGGAATTGGGGTTGATGACATATTTTCGCAATCATTTTTGAAAATACAATACGCCTAGTCACAGTAAAAAAATATAGCCGGTGGGTCCTGCCACTGGATGCGCTCTTTTTTGCCGGCTTACGCCGCAAAAAAGAAGTTAGCCTCCGTATCACCCACCTCTTTTTTAATTTTTGTACAGTACAAAGACAATACGCATACTCTAGGAAGAGGATAAGCGACCTTTAAGCTTTGCACTGACTATCCCAATATCTGCTCGACCCTGCAGTTTTAGCGTTAATACTGCCATCACTTTTCCCATATCCTTGATAGAAGTAGCACCTAGTTCTTCTATCACTTGAGAAATTAGGCGATCAATTTCTTCGTCTGTTAAAGAATCAGGTAAATAAGCTTGAATAATGGTCTCTTCCAAATGTTCTTGATCCACTAAATCATCACGCTTCGCATAACGATATTGAACAATAGCGTCACGACGCTGCTTGATCATTTTACTAAGGATTGGGTAAATATCCGCATCACTCAGCTCAACGCGCTTACCAATCTCAACGTCCTTAATTGCCGCTAGCATCATCCGGATAACACCCAGACGCTGCTTATCTTGTGCACGAAGAGCAAGCTTCATATCTTCCTGAATGCGCTGTTTGAGAGGAGAATCCATGTTAATGTTTACGCTTCTTTTTAACTAAGAAAACAGAATTCTCACGCGCCACGCGCTTCCTAGAACGCTTTACAGCCGCTGCAAGACAACGCTTGCGCTCCGCTGATGGTTTTTCATAGAATTCATTAGAACGTATTTTAGAGTTAATACCTGTTTTTTCACAAGTACGTTTATAACGGCGTACCAACGACTCTAGCGATTCGCCGGGTTTAGGTGTTACACCAGGCATGTAGTGTACTTCCTCAAATAAAGTTAAAATTAGGGACCGATTCTAACCAGCAATCTGCCAAAATGCAAAGTTTCTATCCAAAACAACGAAATTTAAACCAAAAGCCTATAAACTGTGTACTAGGCATTGAAACTTCATGTGATGAAACAGGAATTGCCATCTATGATGCTGAAAAGGGGCTGCTGGGCCACTCGATCTACAGCCAAATCGAACTCCATAATCAGTATGGAGGTGTAGTTCCTGAACTAGCATCGCGCGATCATGTTCTTAAAATATTGCCCCTGCTCAAGGAAACCCTGAAAGAAGCAAATCTAAAAATCTCTGCAATTGATGGTATCGCTTATTGTGCAGGACCCGGGCTAGCGGGTGCCCTATTGGTGGGAGCTGTTTTAGGACGCAGCCTAGGCTGGGCTCTTAATATTCCCACGCTTGGTGTGCATCATATGGAGGCCCATTTATTGGCACCTATGTTAGAGGAAAATGCACCCGAATTTCCCTTTATTGCATTATTAGCCTCTGGTGGTCATACCTTACTGGCACGGGTCGAACGCTTTGGACACTATGAAATTTTGGGAGAAAGTTTAGATGATGCAGCAGGTGAAGCCTTTGACAAAACTGCCAAGCTACTAGGCCTATGCTACCCTGGGGGACCTGCCATTGCAAAATTAGCCAAAAAAGGGCGCGTTAAACGTTTTCGTTTTCCGCGTCCTATGCTGGATAGACCCGGTCTAGATTTTAGTTTTAGTGGTTTAAAAACATTTGTAAGTAACATAATAGATTCAAATACTAAAGATGAGCAAACGAAAGCAGATATTGCCTATGAATTTCAAGCAGCGATGGTGGATACCTTAGTAAGAAAAGCACAAGGTGCCATGATTCAAACAGGATTAAAGCGCTTAATTATTGCTGGTGGGGTAGCCGCTAACCTAGCATTACGAGAACAGTTAGGCAATATGGTAAAAAAAATAAAGGTAGAACTTTATTATCCACGCCATGAGTTTTGCACTGATAATGGAGCGATGATTGCTTATTTGGGCTATCGACGTTTACGTTTAGGACAAAAAGATGACCTCGCTATAAAAACCATCGCTCGTTTACCTTTAGATAAACTAGATTAGTATTTCTAGGTTCTGTCTCTAATATCTCCCGTCGCCATCTGCTGCGTTAAAAAAGGAAAGCACTTGAAAATGCGATCTCGCATTTTCAAGTGCAATTAAGTATAGAAGCTTAAAACTTTACATCTTAGGAGAAGAAGATAGATACAATTCGGGTTGAGATTCTTCACTGTCAGAAACATGCTTAATGTTAGGTGAAGATTCATTACTGCTAGGAATAAAAAATGATACGCTTCCTTTTTGAACATTTACATTTGTATTAGGCTTTTCAATTGAAATCGGTTCACTGGGTTCACTAGACTTAGTTTCGTCAGAAAATTCTATTTTTATTGGAGCATGAGAAATGTCATCTTTTACAGAAGACGCTGCGACATTGATATTGAGAACATGTCTATCCACGGGTACTGGATTAGTTAATATAGAAACCAGTGGCCTTGAATTCTGACTTTCCTGCATTTCACCATTCAATTTCGAACAAAACCAAAGCCGTTCGTAGAGTGTACCCTTTTTTCCAGTATAGTCAGTTAAATCATCTTGTCTGTTAAATAATTTTTGATAAACAGCATTGATAGAAAGATTATCTGCCTGTTCGCCTGCCTCATACGCTGCTAAAAATCTCTCAACCGCCGAAATATAATGGCGATTCCAAGCGAAAGTAAAGAGTCTTTGTAAAACTCCACCCTTGGTATAATTACGTAATAGTAGAATACAAGTCTTAAGAGGACTTTCAGTATAGAACTGAATAAAACGTTTGCTATTACCCTGCTCTGAAAGGACTCGCCCAGCAATCTTAGCAGGCTGCTCTTTATAAATATTTAAAACCGCTGTTATTAGATTTAACTTTATCTCAGCAGCGTCTTGTTTTTTATCTTTATCTTCCGCTTCAGATGGAAACCCATTTTCATTTGCAGCCTCTATTTTGTTTTCCGATTGAATTTTTAGGGTTGATAAATAGTAAAACCAAGAAGAAATTTCATTTCTTACAAAGCTAAGATCGATCGCATAATCATTTTTAAAATCTTGGAGAATGGTAATAATTTTATTATAGCATTCATATATTGCCTCTTCAGCAAGCCCTAGCTGATTGTCTACATTGCCGTTTCCCTCTGGGATATCTTGTTTAGTTTCTTCCTCACTGTTAGCTTTTTCATTCCTGTTAGTTCTTCTAATTAACAATAATAAACTAATAATATTCGCCTTCAGCGTTTCTTTTTTGGTTTCCATCGCTTTTATAACGCTTAGTTTCTTACTACTCAAAATCTCATCATCGATACTCAAAAAAAGTTCAGTCAATTTATCATCAACGGATAATTCTAGCGTTTTAGCACTCTTCTCAGCATTAGGAAAATCATTAAGTAGATTTGCAAGGTAATTTTCTTCTATTTTTTTAAATGTTTTGTCTTTTTCCTGGATGAAAAAATTTCCATTAGCCAACGGAAAATTTAATTCCTTCATTACGAAAAGAACAATAGCGCTATTATTAGGCTCTAGGATTAAAGCGCTACTAGAGGATGCGATATAGATTCTAATCGTTTCACTTTCTTCATCACTTTCTTGCTCTCTTTCCGCTTTTATTTTAATCTTCCCTGCTGCTTTTAAAAAAGTTCCAATCCCCATGGTTTGATGATTAAAAGCATATGAAAGCTGCTTTAACCCAATTGATGTTGGATTTAAAAAAATTTTGTTATCATAACTAATGCCAAATTCTGCCCATTCTGAGGAGAAACCCCTCGTTACTGTAGATTCAAGATTTTCTTTATAACAGTTAGGTGTTTCAGAAACACCCATGCCTATTCTCTTAGGAACAGTCTCTTCATCACTACTACCTTCCTTAACTCCATAAATAAGTTGATTTTTCTTTCTGGCAGTCTCCATTTCTTTTAAAAAAATTCTCAACTTTTCCCTTTGGTCGTTAGTATCACTTCTAAGAACTACTGAAGAAGAAGGTTGAGACTCATCGCTAATCCTGCCAGGGGAATTTTTATCCTCCAAGGGGGATTCTACATTAGACTCTTCATTTTTTCCTCCCTGAATAGAAGCATTCTTTTTACGAAGTTGACTGGCCTGCATGGCTAGATTCAGTTTTATCCTTGCATATCCACTCGCAGTGTTAGGGCCTGAATCGGAAGAAGAAATTGACTTAAGATAAGCAGTCAAATCAAATAGGGAAAGGGTAGCTGCATTAGCGTTCGGTAAATCTTTTTTTAGTTTAATCATGAATGTCAATATCCTTATTACTTACATTGTAGTTTTAAATTTCCCGTTATGTTCACACACTACTTTAAGATAACATAAATCTTGCATTTTAAAAACGTTAAAATTTATTTATTTTTTAAATTTTAAAACCAATAAATAATCAATTTTTTATAATTTATAATCTTAATTTTTTTTTATTTAAATTAGGGCGTGTTAACAATTGTGCTAGGATGAGCGAAAAAGCGTTGTTTTTTGAGTATCGTAACGGAGCATACACAGCGTATGTGAGTAACGAAACGCAGAAAAACAACGCTTTTTCGCCATCATCGTACAATTGTCAACACACCCTAGCTTTACGTAATTTCGGCTCTGTACCTGTTAGTAAGCGCCGAATATTTGCACGGTGAGAAAACACCAGTAACGCGCTCATCAAAAAGATAGGAATACAAACGGTAAAAGGCAGATAATACAATGCATAAAAAAAACTCGCTATTGCCGAGATAATAGATGCTAATGATATGTAGCGAAACAAAAACAATACTAGCAACCAAACTAATAATGCAAACATGCCTATAGGCCAGGCTAAGGCAAATAGCCCACCTAGCGCGGTTGCAACACCCTTACCGCCTCGAAAATTAAAAAAAAGAGGAAACAAATGCCCTAAGAAAACAAAAAAGGCTATCCAACCCAAAAAGAATAGTGGAATTCCTAAATAGTTAGCCACTATCACGGGAAACCAACCTTTGAATATATCAAACAGTAAAACAATGCTTGCTAAACCTTTACCCCCTATTCTTAGTACATTACTTGCACCTGGGTTGCCAGAACCTTGCAACCGGGGATCCGGTAACCCTGCATATTTGCAAACAATAACCGCACTCGATAGAGAACCTATCAGATAAGCCAATAAACTAAAAATTAATAGCAACAGCATAGTTTTTTTCCAATATAGCGTGTCCGCGATTGAAATTGCGAGTTCGCCAATTCAAGTGCAATGGGTATATACCCATTATACTTGAAGTTGCGAATTCGCAACTTCAAGTATTTTCTTCTTGCGATGGGGATTTTCAAGGGGAGAATCGCGATTCTCCCCTTGAATGACGGCGCGTAAGCGCGGCTTTCGCCCATCATGTAATCGGGTATACCGCTCGCTCAAATCTTTAAAGACTCGCATCTTCAAGTACGAGCGGTATATAATACACACTGACAGTAAAAATTATTATAGGGCCTTACATGATGCCTAAAGCAGATAATCTCATTTGGATCGACCTAGAAATGACAGGACTCGATACCACCCAAGACAAAATCATTGAAATTGCGACAATAATCAGCAATTCACAATTGGAAATTATAGAGGAAGGTCCTGTCTTTGCCATCTTTCAATCAGAAAATGTCTTGGCTGGCATGGATGACTGGAATAAGCGACAACATAAAGGCTCTGGATTACTTGATCGTGTTAGAGTCAGTAAAACCTCAGAAGAAGAAGCAGAAAAACAAACACTTGAATTTGTTATGACCCATGTTCCTCCTAATAAATCACCCATGTGCGGTAATAGTATCTGCCAAGATCGTCGATTCTTAGCTCGCTGCATGCCTATCTTAGAACGGTATTTTCATTATCGAAATCTTGATGTTAGTACACTGAAAGAATTGGCTTACCGCTGGAACCCAGGCATTACCGACGGTGTAAAGAAAAAATCAAAACATTTAGCATTAGAAGATGTTAAAGACTCTATTGCCGAACTACGGTATTATCGCGAACATCTTTTTAAGCTCGATTCTAAATTGTAGATCGGTAAACAAGAACTTATGGCCTACTACAGCACAAATGAATTACGAAATGGCATGAAAGTCATGCTCGACAACGAACCTTATACCATTTTAGAAAATGACTATGTAAAACCTGGGAAAGGTCAAGCCTTTAATCGCATTAAATTCCGTAATATAAAAAATAATCGGGTGATTGAACGTACCTTAAAATCAGGCGATAGCTTGCTTGCTGCCGATGTATTTGATATTGAGGTCCAATATCTTTACAACGATGGTCATGTCTGGCATTTCATGGCAGCAGAGTCCTTTGAGCAATACGCTGCTGATGCATCGGCAGTTGCTGAAGCCAAACAATGGCTAAAAGAACAAGATATCTGTGTGTTAACCTTATTTAACGGCTCACCTTTAACGGTGGCACCTCCTAATTTTGTGACTTTAAAAATCATTGATACCGACCCCGGTGTACGAGGCGATACTTCTGGCGGTGGTGGTAAACCGGCCACCTTAGAAACGGGTGCAATTGTACGAGTTCCCCTTTTTATTCAAATTGGAGAATCAATTAAAGTTGATACGCGAACTGGCATTTATCTTTCCCGCGTAAAAACATCCTAGGTTCTATCCTTAAAAAGCACTCGATACCATTAGACACATACCAGAATAGATTAGAAAGCAGGATTGATGTGTCGTTAACAAACAAAAAAGAGGGATGGTCGCTAGACCATCCCTACTCACTTTCTGTCCCTGCCCATGCCTTACTTAATCCATTTTAATGTTTATCTTTATGACCAGGCCATTGTGGTTTATTTGAGTGGCCAGGATTGCCGGGGTTATGGCCAGGATTGCCGGGGTTATGACCAGGATTATGACCAGGGTTATGTTTAGGATCTTGTCCAGACCATTGTTTACTACCTAGGTTTTGGATTTGACTGTTCATAGAATGAGCTCCTCATTAAAGTATACTCAAAGAGCAATTGAATTTTTGACAAGGCACCACGAAAACGAAGCAACTGAAGTGGTAACCATGAACCATAAGGATTGCGAGCCGATTGAGGACGCAGACCAAAAATCAAGTGCGAAGAGTATATAACAGATACTTCTCTCTTTAATCCTAGCAAAGACCTCAGCAATTACCATAAAACAAGGTCGAGTTGATTAAAATTTATACAGATCCTGCTTAAAATAGGAGTTTAACGTAATTCGACTAAACGACGTGGCGCTACTCGACCGTCTTCAAGTATTTCACCCACACCCATAAATTGATCGTTCACCGTATAAATCAAACGCACCCACCCTTTTTTAGGCGCATTAGGAAGAAGAATAGCTTGGCCACGGCAAAGATAATAAGCAGCCGCTTGTGAAAGCTTTAAGAAAGGCCATGATGGTAATAAACTATCTAAAGGTAATAAGCAACGATCGCGTTCTTCTTGATTACGTTCTTGAAGTTCCCCCAAGCTTATCATTCCATCCTCATTATAATTAGCAACGCCCAGTCGACGTAATCCTTGAACATAAGCCCCACACCCTAAACCTTCACCAATATCTTCTATTAAGGTTCGGATATAAGTTCCCTTACTACAGTTAATTGCTAAATCAATGCTATTATCTGTTTTAGCTACTAAAGTTAGTGAATGCACAGTAACTTTCCTAGCAAGGCGCTCCACAGTAATACCTTGCCGTGCCAGTTCATATAAAGGCTTACCCTTAAATTTTAGTGCGGAAAACATAGGTGGAATTTGTGATATCACTCCACGAAAATCAGATAAAACAGATTCTAATTTATCAAAGCAAGAGGATAATACGGGCCGTGTTGCTATTACTTCTCCTTCTGCATCACCCGTTCTCGTTTTTATTCCTAAACATGCGCTTACCCAGTACGCTTTATCAGCTTCTAATAAGAATTGTGAAAATTTGGTAGCTTCACCAAAACAGATGGGCAGTAACCCCGTTGCTAAAGGATCTAAACTACCGGTATGTCCAGCTTTATTTGCTGAAAATAAACGCTTGGCGGTTTGTAATGCTTGATTTGAAGTCAACCCCTTGGGTTTATCAAGTAATAAAACACCGTTTATTAAACGTTTTGCTGTTTTTAGTAGGGGATGAGAATGTTGAAAATGCATAGAAGATTATTATTGTGGAATATTATTTATTATCCAGACCGTTTTGCTTTATCTTTTTCGATCGCATGATCGATTAAATTATGTAATCGCTGGCGTTTGACTTCTAAATCGTCATAAAAAAACCGTAATGCAGGAACAATACGCAGCTTAAGCCTTTGCGCTAATGCATAACGTAAACGCGAAGCCGCTTTTTTAAGTAATTTAATAGTCACTTCTTTCGTAGTCTGTTGGCCTTGCAAGGCAAGATCAAGCTGAGTCAATAATATATCGGCAAAAGCCAAATCTCGCGAAACTTTAACCGAAGTAATAGTAATAAATCGCAAGCGAGGATCGGCTATTTCTTGTTGTAAAATAACCGTTAATTCCCTTTGAATTAAATCCGCAATACGCGTAATGCGACTATACTCTTTTGGCATCAGATGCTTCTTGCGACTGTGGTACGTTCAAAGACTTCGATCATATCTGCAGCACGGATATCACTAAAGTTTTTGATGCCTATACCACACTCCATACCGCTTCGCACTTCTGCTACATCTTCTTTAAAGCGACGTAATGAATACAATTCACCTTCATGTATAACAACATTATCGCGGAGTATACGAATAGACGCATTACGTCGTACAAGACCCTGCGTCACCATACAGCCTGCTATAACACCCAGCTTAGCAGAACGAAAAACTTCTCTGATCTCTGCTAAACCTAAAATAGTTTCCTTGATTTCAGGTGATAATAGACCATTCATGACACTTTTTACTTGATCAATCAGGTCATAAATAACGCTGTAATAATGCATAATTAAGCCTTCGCGCTCAACAATGCGTTTAGCAGTAACATCTGCTCTGACATTAAAGCCTAGAATCGATGCTTTAGAAGCTAAAGCAAGATTAACGTCCGATTCAGTAATAGCACCCACTCCACAATAAACTAGTTTTACTTTGACTTCTGAAGTCGATAATTTATTTAATGCTTCTTGTAAAGCCTCTGCAGAACCTTGTACATCTGTTTTTAAGATGATATTAAGAACCTTAACTTCTCCTTGGCCAAGATGACCAAAAATATCTTCTGTTTTCACTGCACGTTGTTGAGCCAGCTTACCTTCACGTAATTTACTTTCACGAAATAGAGCAATTTCACGCGCCTTACGTTCGTCGGGAACAACAACCGCTTCATCACCTGCTACGGGTGCCGTTGATAATCCTAACACTTCTACAGGCATAGAAGGACCTGCTGATTCCACCACTTGACCTCGCTCATCGAGTAAAGCACGTACTCGGCCATGCGCTACTCCCGCCAATAAAAGGTCACCTTTCGCAATTTTTCCGCGTTGCACCAATATGGTTACAACAGGACCTCTTCCTTTATCTAAACGAGATTCAATAACAATCCCTTGCCCTGGTCCATCTTGTGGCGCTTTAAGTTCTAACACTTCGGCTTGGACTAATAGGGAAGCCAGTAAGTCATCAATGCCTGCGCCTGTTTTGGCTGAAACAGGAATCAACATAGTATCGCCGCCCCATTCTTCAGGAATGAGACCCTGCTTCGATAGTTCGTTTTTTATTCTATCAATATCTGCTTCAGGCTTATCGATTTTATTAATAGCAACGACAATAGGTGCATTAGCAGCTTTAGCATGCTGAATAGCTTCAATCGTTTGTGGCATAACACCATCGTCTGCTGCAACAACTAATACGACAATATCGGTGACTCGTGTACCTCTTGCACGCATGGCAGTAAAAGCAGAGTGTCCAGGTGTATCTAAAAAGGTGATAATTCCCTTCGGAATTTCTACATGATAAGCCCCAATATGTTGGGTAATACCCCCTGCTTCTCCCTGCGTTACTTTCGTACGCCGTATATAGTCTAATAAAGAGGTTTTTCCATGATCAACATGGCCCATAATAGTGACGACAGGAGGACGCGCCTGCAATTCTCCCATTTGTTGTTGCGTACTAAAAACTAAACCTTCTTCTAAGGCATTGGCACTAATAGGTTTAGCGATATGGCCCATTTCCTCAACAACAAGAATGGCCGTATCTTGTTCAATCGGCTGATTAATCGTCGCGATTACGCCCAACTTCATTAAGGATTTAATAACTTCTGCCGCCTTTACGGATATCTTTTGTGCCAGCTCAGCAACCGTTATGATCTCAGGAATACCCACCTCGTATTTTACAGCCATAGTTGGTTTTTCAAATTGCTGTTGGAGAAAATGATCGGCCCTTTTGTGCTTAGCCCCTTTTTTTCGATAACAAAACTCATCGTCTGTTTCTTCTCCCAACAGATAAATATTCTTATGCCGATACTTAGCCATTTCCTTTTCTTTTAAACTACGAACTTTATGCTTTTTCTCTCGCTCTATTTTTTCTTTATTCGCTGCTAATGCTATCGTTGATTTTTCGGCAGGCTTCGATTTTTTTTCTATGTCAGAAGCGCTTAGACTTTTTCCTTCTTGAGCGATCGGATGCTCTCTCTTCAAATCTCCACCTGCCACTGATTCAGTTGGTAGCGATTGCGGGGAAGCAATAGGTGTTTTCTCTAATGGCTCTTCTTTTGCTAATAGGTGTTCTTGTGCCGCTTTCTTTTGTGTTTCCGCTAATTCCTTTTCTTCTGCCTCTTTTACACGATTTGTTTCTTCATCGATTAAACCCTCATTACTTTTAACGTAAGTTCTCTTTTTCCGCACTTGAATCTTGATAGTTTTTGCCTTACCTGAAGTATCTTTAACTTTCAGTAAACTGTTGCTTTTACGAGTACGTGTTAAGGTAATAAGCTTTTTAGGACTATTATTAGAGACCTCTTTTTCATGCTCATGAGAAGGAATCTTATTTATCACGTTATCTCTGGTATTATCTGTCATACTATGCCTCTCCTGCCAGTAATAGTATTTCTACCCGGCACCTTTTTTCTCTTCTTCAAACCAATGTGCTCGCGCTGCCATAATAAGCTTACCCGCTTTTCCACGCTCTAAATCGATAATATCCAATAGATCATCTACCGATAACTCAGCCAAAGCCTCACGCGATGAGACTCCGTGTTTAGCTAAGATAGCCGCGTCTTCTTCCGTCATTCCCTGCAATGAAAGCAAGTCTTGATTCACTTCGAATGGCTTTTTCTGTTCATCATGCTTAGCCAATGTTGCCGCGCGTGTTGCAAGGACTTCTTTTGCGCTGCTTTGCAGCGCTTCCACTAAGGTTTCATCAAACTCCTCAATATCAAGTAGCTCGTGTTCTGCAACATAAGCGATTTCCTCTAAACTGGTAAAACCCTCACGAGCAAGTACCTGTGCCAATTCTTCATCAATGCCTAATTGCTCCATAAAAAGACTTTGTAAACTCTCTGACTCTTTAACAAGTTTCTTATCGGCGTCTTCTACCGTAATAACATTAATCACCCAACCCGTTAATTCGCTTGCCAAACGTACATTTTGTCCATTCCTACCAATGGCTTGCGATAGTTGTTCTTTTTGTACCGCCACATCCATAACATGTGTATCTTCATCCACAACAATAGAGACCACTTCAGCAGGAGCCATCGCATTAATGACAAATTGAATTGGATTATCATCCCATAAGACAATGTCGATACGCTCTCCCGCTAATTCGCTGGATACTGCCTGTACACGTGCGCCCCTCATTCCTACGCAAGCACCGATAGGATCAATACGGCCATCATTGGTTTTAACAGCAATCTTTGCACGTGAGCCCGGATCACGCGCAACACTTTTGATTTCAATGAGTTCTTCGCCAATTTCTGGCACTTCTATTTTAAACAATTCGATCAACATTTCAGGACATGTACGGCTCATCAATAGCTGAGGACCCCTAATCTGCGGATTAACGGCATATAAATAACCGCGCAAACAACGATCAGCAACTTCTTTAATGCGTACTTCTTCACGAGGAATCATTTCTTCACGAGGAATAAACGCTTCTACACTAGCCCCTAAATCAAGAATTAAACCTTCTCGCGTAATACGTTTTACGATACCCGGCAATAATTCACCAATGCGTTTCTCGTAGGCTTCGGCTATTTTAGCACGTTCCGCTTCTCTGACCTTTTGAATAATAACTTGTTTCGCTGTTTGCGCAGCAATTCGTCCAAATGCTACGGAAGACATACGTTCTTCTATAACATCTCCTACTCTACTATTTGGGTTACGCTGTTTTGCTTCGCTTAAGTGAATTTGCTTCAACGGTTCAAAAAGGTTTTCGTCTGTATTATCAGACTCGCTTAATTCATCAGCCACCACGGACCAGCAACGAAATGTTTCATAGTCACCCGTATGACGATCGATGACCACGCGAACCTCAATCTCTTTGCCCGCTTTCTTTTTAGTCGCCGTCGCTAAAGCCGCTTCTATCGCCTTGAAAATAAGCTCTTTATCAACATCTTTCTCGTTTGATACCGTCTCTGCCACTAATAAAATTTCTTTTTTCATCGCCATAGCCTGCCTCCGGTTATTAAATTATCTCAGGCAACACATTCGCATGCATGATATTGTCCCAGGTTAATACCAAGGCTTCCCCATCTTGGTCTAGTATGATTCCTTCTTCGCTTGTAGACTTTAATAGCCCTTTAAACCTTCGTTGATTACTAATCAATATATCCGTATGAATACTGACACGATATCCAACAAAACGCTGAAATTGATCCTCTGTAAATAAGGGTCGATTTAAACCAGGAGAAGAAACCTCTAAGCTATAGCTAGCTAATGTAGGGTTTTCCACATCAAATACTGCACTGATCTGACGGCTGACTCGCTCACAATCTGTTAGCGTAATCCCCTGCTCATTATCGATATAAATGCGTAGTATGCGGCGCTGGCCTTGAGATAGATAAACACAACCCCATAGCTCATAACCCAGGGCATTAACCGTCGGTAGAATCAGTGCTTTTATTGCCGAATTATTCTTCATTGCCTTATAAAGGGCACTCTCATTTAAGTTATCCCTTTCCTCTAGAGGTGTGTCGCGTCATTCGCTGAATGACGGCATATCCTAAGCAAAAAGCCCCAAAATGGGGCCTTCAACACAGTAAAATGGTAGCGGGGGTAGGATTTGAACCTACGGCCTTCGGGTTATGAGCCCGACGAGCTACCAGACTGC
>JAZKJD010000008.1:0-147169 GCA_040384585.1 Pseudomonadota bacterium
TAAACAAGCATCAGAAGATGAAGCGCCTAAGGCTGATAATACTGCGGGTCAATTCTCCGCTGAAGATTTGAGTACAAATACCGATGGTATAATAAAAGCAAAAGCAACAGAGAATCTTCCTGAAGAAGATCCAAAAGTATCTACTCAAAGAATAGATGAGCTGAATGGGGTGAAAAATTTCCCTATTCACGAATTGGATAATCCACAGAATGACCCAGAGGAAGGAGAATTAGGTACTGCAGGTAATGAGAATGAAAAGGGAAAAGAATTTTCTGAACAAGGTATAAAATTTACTGATAAAGAGTTATACAGACGCTTAGAGACATTTCTAATCGAAATTACTCAGCGACTTAAGAATCTAGAAACGCATACTTGTTTATTATTAGAAGATAAATCTTTCCTTGAAAGAATAAGAGAAGGGGTTTTTTTCGGTAAAAAATCATTAAAAAAACTAAATTCGTCTATCGAACAAAAGAGTTCTGGTATACTATTTAAAATCGCGATTAAGGAATTTTTCTCAAAAACACCTTGGTATAAATTGTTATTTAACTATGGGATTATTTTTTTACCTTGGAAATCTAAAGCTAAACTGATAGACAAGATTTCTCATGATATTGCAACGAGAATCTGCTTGGCTAAACTAAACCGTCTTCAGTCACTGTTACTATCCCTGAAAATAACTAAAAATAGTTTTAATCAATTAAAGATTGATGAAAAAGAACGTATTTTAAGTAATCATATTGAATATACAAGAAAACACGTTAACCAAATGATGGCAATGGACGAAAATGTAAATATTTTTCTTCATAGCCATGAGCTAACTACAATCAAGCAACAAATTGATGACTTAGAAAAATTTAAAAAGAGTTATTGCACATCCAATTCCAATAGTAGTCACTCATCTTCTCAACAGCAAAAAGAAAATATAACTCCCCCATCTAGGGTGAAATATTTTGTTGATTTTAAAAACTTTATCTTCATTTTTTCTAAAAAATCAGCAAAACCTGAAAATAAACCATCGTCTAATGGAGCTAATCCATCTCCTTAGTTCTTTTAATTTTTCCATTTAATATTACATCCCATACTCGGGTTTTGTTTTGAATCGACTGGCGATCCAGCCAAAATATTATCTAAGGCAGATCGTATGGCCTTGCCCGTGACTGGAATGTTATTTCCGGGTCTGGAATCATCTAACTGACCGCGATAGACGCATAATAAGTCTTTATCGAAAACGAAAAAATCCGGTGTGCAAGCCGCTTGGTAGTTTTTTGCAATGGCTTGGGTTTCATCATACAAATAGGGGAAAGGGTAAGCTAGGCGTTTTGCGAGTTTTGCCATTTCTTTAGGGGCATCTTCAGGATACGTTTTTGCATCATTGGAACTAATGGCAATAAAAGTAATTCCTTTCGCTTGATAATCCTTTGCTAGTTTAATTAATTCCATTTGTACATGTTTGACATAAGGACAATGGTTGCAGATAAACATAATAACGGTGGCTTTTGCTGATTTGAGTGCTTGTAAACTATAAACTTTTCCACTTTTGGTATCTAAGAGCTCAAAATTGGCTGCTTTTGTGCCAAGCGCCAGCATTGAAGATGGAGTCAGTGACATAATGAATTCCTTCTTTATTTAACATGTTTCAGATATTATAAACTATGTACAATACAAAAATTGAAAAAGAGGTGGGTGACACGGAGGCTAGCTTCTTTTTTGTGGCGTAAGCCAACAAAAAAAAGCGCATCCAGTGGCAGGACCCACCTCCCCCTATGATTTTTGTACTTGCATAGGATTATAAACTGCAATTGTAGCTTTTATCACAAAATGTCTATGGATCGGAATCCATCTTTCATCTGTCTGAATCAATATGGCGAAACTCTATTTTTATTATTCAACGATGAACGCTGGCAAGAGTACGATGTTGTTGCAGGCGAGCTATAATTACCAAGAACGTGGAATGGAAACATTATTATTTTCTCCCGATATCGATACCCGTAAAACAGGACATATTTTTTCGCGTATCGGTTTAGAGGCGGTCAGCCATTCTTTTACTGCAGAAGATAATTTATTTCAATATATAGAAAGCAGACTAAAAAAAACTAATAAATTAAGATGTATTTTAGTCGACGAAGCACAATTTTTGACAAAAGCACAAGTCTTACAGTTAACTGACGTCGTAGATGAATTAAATATACCTGTTTTAAGCTATGGTTTACGCAGCGATTTCCGTGGTGAACCTTTTGTGGGAAGTCAGTATTTACTTATCTTTGCTGATGAAATCAGCGAGATAAAAACGATTTGTCACTGTGGACGTAAGGCGATTATGACTATGCGCATTGATTCAGAACATCGTAAAGTGATGAAAGGCAAACAGCTTGAGATAGGCGGTAACGAGCGTTATATCGCTGTATGTAGGAAGCATTTTACATTAGGGGATGTCGTTACTCAGCGAAGATGAAACAGAAACCGTGAATTTTCGAGTAGCGTAACGTGGCATACTTAAATATGTGGGTGCCCAATAGTAAACGCATGGGTTTAGCTTTCTTTAAAGTTGGAAAGTATGTTATCAGGCAAAGGCGCATCAAAATCATTAGCAATTTTGAGTTTCCCTTTGAGTACACCAAAGTATCGTGATCTGTTTTTAGAAATAGGAATGAGTCTTGCAACAGGCGTACCTACTTTAGTGATTATAATTTCTTCACCTGAAATAGCGGCATCAACCAACTTAGAAAAGTGAGTTTTTGTTTCATGAATATTGATGGCTCGCATCGTTAATCCCCTCAATTACAGCATTTTCATTATTATCAGGGCCATAGTCTTGTGCGGGTGACGGCAGGGTACTCTTCTTTTTTCGACGTAAGGCGAAAAAAAGAGTACCCGCTGGCAGGACCCGCACCATACCACAGGCCTAATAATAATGAAAATGCTGTAAACTAAGTTTAGTCTGGTCTATTGTGAGAAAGATAGCAACATAATAATTATGATTTGACCTGCATAAGGCAAGAACCTATCAGCCACTCTTTTTTTCTTTTATAGTAGTTTGTCTATTATGTGAAACACATTGCCAATCTTACTCTTGAGATATGCTATGAAAACTCAGAATTGTGCGACTTCTACGAATAAAAAACTGTTGCCTTGGGTTGTCTGCTTTGCTGCGGCACTTTTCTTTTTTTATGAATTTATCCAGATGAATATGTTTAACGCCATCAGTGCCGATCTGATGCGCGATTTTTCACTGCAAGCAACAAAACTAGGGAAATTGTCTGCTTATTATTTTTATGCTAATTTGGTTTTTTTGCCGATTGCCGGCGCTTTACTCGATCGATTTTCTACACGTTTAATTATTTTATCCGCTTTATTATTATGTGTTTTAGGGATAGCTGGCTTTGCAACAATCCATTCATTTTTTTTAGCTTGTTTATTTCGATTTATGAGTGGTATTGGCAGCGCTTTTTGCTTTTTAAGTAGTATTCGTTTAGCTTCACGCTGGTTTCCAGCAAAGCAGATGGCTTTAGTAACGGGTTTGATTGTAACAATGGCTATGCTGGGCGGGATGGTTGCACAAACCCCGTTGACTATTCTGGCTCAATCGTTGGGGTGGCGTGATACCTTGTTACTAGATGCTTGTTTGGGCTTGCTCATTTTTACCATTATTTTTTACTTCGTTCAGGATTGTCCTCCAGGATTAAAGCAAGATCAAAAATCTTTACAACATGAATTAACCAATTTAGGGCTTCTAAAAAGTTGGGGTTTGGCTTATTTAAATCCACAAAATCTTCTTTGTGGACTTTATACATCGTTAACAAATTTGCCTATCGCTTTGTTAGGTGCTATTTGGGGCAGCTTATTTCTACAGCAAACGGTACATTTTTCCGCAACGAAGGCCTCTTTGGCGCCAAGTTTGCTTTTTTTAGGGACAATAATCGGTGGCCCCGTTGTGGGTTGGGTTTCAGATAAAATCAAAAAACGAATAAAGCTTATGGTGTTAGGCGCCATGGTATCTTTGGTATTGACGATTACAATTATATGTTTTCTAAAACTACTTTCTTTAAGCGCAGTTTTGTTCTTGTTTTTTGCCTTGGGCTTTTTTACTAGTAGCCAAGTGTTAAGTTACCCCTTAGTCGCAGAAAGTAATACTAAGAGCTTAACAGCGACCTCCGTTAGCGTCGTCTCTTTTTTTGCCATTGGCGGCTATGCTGTTTTTCAACCGTTATTTGGTTGGTTAATGGATTATGATTGGCAAGGTAAGGTAGTAGATCAGCTAAGGGTTTATAGTCCTAGCGACTACCATCGTGCTTTATTAATTTTACCGATTGGCTTCTGCATTGCCTTGTTAGCCGCGTTGTATATGAAAGAGCCTGATGGGAATACAAAATAGAGGAAAAATGGAGCTGGGAGAGCCAGGACCATCGAGTAAAATTGGAATTCGCAATTTTAAAACAAATTCGCTACTATAGGGCCCTTTATTTTTCTCTGTAAGGACAAAACAGAGCATCTGTTTTACTAAATTGAGCCATAAAAGTGGATAATTACACAACATTTACCTCAGAATCTGTATCGGAAGGACATCCTGATAAGATAGCGGACCAAATTTCCGATGCGGTTCTAGATGCAATTTTAACGCAAGATAAGCATGCACGCGTCGCTTGTGAAACCCTTGTAAAAACAGGAATGGTATTAGTTGCTGGTGAAGTGACAACCACGGCCTGGGTTGATGTAGAACAAATCGTTAGGGAGACTGTTAAAGAAATTGGCTATAACAGTTCTTCTATGGGTTTTGACTGGGAATCTTGTGCTGTTATGTCAGCGATTGGCAAACAATCGCCTGATATTGCACAAGGTATTGATAAGTTCAATAAAGCGGATCAAGGCGCAGGCGATCAAGGTCTCATGTTTGGGTATGCTAGCAATGAAACGGACGTATTCATGCCGGCGCCAATTACCTACGCGCATCGTCTTATGGAGCGACAGGCAGAATTACGAAAAAATAAGATTTTACCTTGGCTACGGCCCGATGCAAAAAGTCAGGTTACACTGAGATATAAAAATGAAAACCCTATTGCTGCAGAAACGATAGTGTTTTCCACGCAGCATGCTCCTGACATTTCCTATGACAAGTTAAAAGAAGCACTGATTGAAGAAGTGATTAAGCCCATATTCCCATCGGAATGGCTGACAAAAACCACGCAATATTTTATCAACCCCACGGGACGTTTTGTCATTGGTGGCCCTTTAGGAGACACCGGTTTGACGGGACGGAAAATTATTGTTGATACCTATGGTGGTATGGCTAAGCATGGTGGTGGTTGTTTTTCTGGCAAGGATCCAAGCAAGGTTGATCGCTCTGCAGCGTATGCCGCTCGGTATGTCGCAAAAAATATTGTTGCCGCAGGGTTGGCTGATCGTTGTGAGCTACAAATTTCCTATGCAATTGGTATTGCAAAACCGACTTCTATCACTATTAATACATTTGGTAGCGGTAAACTGCCTGATAAGACTATCATTGAACTTATCCACCAGCATTTTGACCTCAGACCGCAGGGTATCATTGAAATGCTTGATTTATTAAGGCCTATTTATAAGCCAACAGCGACTTATGGCCATTTTGGTCGCGAAAATGTGGATTTCCCTTGGGAAAAAACCGATAAAGCAGCACTACTGCGTTCAGCACTTAAAAAGGTAGTTCACACATGATAGCAGAAGCCATAAAGAGTAAGGTTATTGATTATAAGGTCGCTGATTTAGATTTGGCAGAATGGGGCCGAAAAGAAATTACCATTGCTGAAACAGAAATGCCAGGGTTAATGGCATTGCGTAAAAAATATAGTCAGGAGAGACCTTTAATGGGCGCCCGTATTGCAGGTTGTCTGCATATGACAATTCAAACAGCCGTTTTGATTGAAACCTTGCTTGAACTGGGCGCTGAAGTACGCTGGTCTTCTTGTAATATATTTTCCACACAAGATCATGCAGCGGCAGCGATGGCAGCCCAAGGCGTTCCTGTTTTTGCCTGGAAGGGAGAAACAGAAGAGGAATTTTGGTGGTGTATTGAGCAGACATTAATCGGACCTAACGATTGGCGGCCTAATTTATTATTGGATGATGGTGGCGATCTCACCTTATTGATGCATGAAAAACATTCAAAGCACTTAGCGATTGTTAAAGGGGTTTCTGAAGAAACGACAACCGGAGTGCATAGACTTTATCAAATGCAGGAAAAGAAATCGCTTTTAGTACCCGCCATTAATGTCAACGATTCCGTCACAAAATCTAAATTTGATAATCTTTATGGATGCAGAGAATCTTTAATCGATGCATTAAAGCGAGCAACCGATGTCATGATTGCAGGAAAAATTGCCGTCGTTTGCGGTTATGGCGATGTAGGCAAAGGTTGTGCACAGAGTTTACGATCCTATGGCGCGCGTGTATGGATTACTGAAATTGATCCTATCTGTGCCTTACAAGCGGCTATGGAAGGTTATCGCGTCGTAACCATGGATGAAGCAGCAGGTCAAGGCGATATTTTTGTTACGGCGACAGGCAATAAAGAGGTAATTACCGTATTACATATGCAGCAGATGAAGGATTTTGCTATCGTTTGTAACATTGGGCATTTTGATTCTGAAATCGATGTCGCTGGACTACGAGGATTTAATTGGATTAATATTAAACCTCAAGTCGATCAAATTATTTTTCCTGATAAGAAGCGTTTATTACTTTTGGCTGAGGGGCGATTAGTCAATTTGGGGTGTGCGACAGGGCATCCAAGTTTTGTTATGTCAAACTCTTTTACTAATCAGGTTTTAGCTCAAATAGAATTATGGCAATATACTGATCGATATGAAAAAGGAAAGGTTTATAGGCTACCAAAGAAGCTTGATGAACAAGTAGCACGTTTACATTTAGATAAAATTGGCGCGAAACTAACAACGCTAACCGCTGAGCAAGCTGAATATATCGGTGTGAATGGGGAAGGTCCTTATAAACCTGATTTTTACCGTTATTAACAATAACCGTCGTCTTTATTTTTCTATTACTTTAATACCAGTTTCTGTGGCAAGTAATAGTTTATCGGCAGGGCGCTGTGCAAATAAGCCGTTGCTAACAATACCTGGAATATTATTCAGTAATCGTTCCAAACGGATGGGATCCGTAAAATCCCAACCCTGTGTATCCAAAATAACATTACCATTATCGGTAATAAATTTATCACGATAAATAGGAAATCCACCTAGTTTGATGATTTCTCTAGCAATGTAACTACGTGCCATAGGGATAACCTCAATAGGAAGCGACCCCTGTCCTAATAAATTAACAAATTTACTTTCGTCGGCGATACAAATAAAATATTGGCTAGCTGCGGCGATAATTTTTTCGCGTGTTAAGGCGCCGCCGCCTCCTTTTATTAGCTGTAACTCTGAATTGACTTCATCAGTCCCGTCTATATAAAGTGATAACTTGTCAACCGTATTCAGATCTAAAACAGGAATACCTTGTTGTTTTAGCTGTTTTTCAGTCTGAAGAGAAGCGGCAACGATACCCTCAATTTTATGTTTTATAGGCAATAAAGCCTCTATAAAGTGATTGACTGTGGAACCACTTCCTAAACCAATAATATGGCCTATTTTAATATAATCTAATGCTGCATAAGCTGCTTTTTTCCTTAAACTAGCTTGATCTTGCTTCATGGCTATTTTTCCCCAAAAATATACAAAGAAAAAACTTGAAGTTGCAAACAACAACTTCAAGTGCGAAGAGTATACGAAATCCTAAAGGGCAGCGCTAAAACTCATTCGTGAGTATACCGTGTTTGTTTTCAGCGCCGACAATATAGCCAATAAGAGCGGCTTCTTTCTGTGAAAATCCATTTAAGAGATCGGGATTATTAAAAATTTGATGTGCACTTCTCATGAAATACAAATTTTTTCCTAAAATATTAACCATTAGCCTATTGCCTCGATATTGGGCGATTATTTGATAACGTATTTGATTTGAGATAGTCCACATATATTATCTCCATAAAAATAATTTAATAAGAATCCAGTATTATATTTAAATATCCTTATTGTTTTTCTATGAAGAAATTTTTATGAACAAACGCAAAGGATTTTATAATTTTTTTAAATTTAATTTTTAACTTATTGAACTGCAAAATTTACATATCCTCTAAGCTATAGTATTATCTGTAATGGATGATTTCAATGTTCCAAATTGACAAAAGTATGTTAATAATCAAAGAGTTAATAACATCTTTACCTAACAGGTAAACTTAAAGAGGAAAAAAATGCCAGGCTCAGAATACACGGGTTCGATAAGCAAAAAGATTATATCAACCTATCAAAAAAAAATTATAGCATTTCCCGTTAATAATAAAATCAATTTGGAGGGCTCAGTTAAAAAAACTAACATTAATCCCATGGATGGGGTCAGTAAAGGCCAAATAATATCTATACAGAGAGGAGGGAAACCTCTCAAGCTATCTTCAAAAAAATTTAATCCTCTACCCGATAATAAATTACAATCATGTCTTGTTCTTAAAAAAGAAAATTTGATTTTCCTTATGGCGCTTGAAAAAGTTAATTTTAAATATAAATTTTCCCAAAGGTTTTTAGATCTACGGGGTGTGAAGGTAGTATATTCTATTAAAGTAGTACCTTGGGCTAGTAATTCCCCTCGATTCTAGGACGCCGTCTTGTGTGAGAGCGCGCTAATCCATACGCATTTAACGTTTTTCCCTAAGCTGTGTTATGCTTGCCCATTTTTTCCACTTTGATGTATTAAATAAAGAGGGCCGTATGATTAAATTGACGTTTCGTGGTCTGTGCTTGCTGGTTTTGTCCATTATGTTAGTTGCTTGTGGGAAAGTTAATAATGGGCTAAAAACAGCTTCACCTACTAATTTTCAGGCAGGTAAAGATTATCAGCTTATCTCTCATTCTCAAATTACTCCGCAATCAAGTCCTGAAACTGTCGTAGAGGTCAAAGAGTTTTTTAACTACGCTTGTCCCGCTTGTTATCATTTCGAACCCGCTTTGGAAAAGTGGCTTGCAGAAAAACCAGCCTATGTGAAATTTGAACGCATACCTATTATATTTCAGCCAAGCTGGAGAAGCTTAGCGCGTGCGTATTATATTGCCAAGATGTTAGGTGTAGAAAAGCGGTTAACACCCGCAATATTTAAAGCTATCCATGTGGATGGCCAAGATTTATCCGATCCTAAACTACAAGAAGCCTTTTTTATAAAACAAGGCGTTACACAACAAGAATTTGAAAGTATGGCTAGTTTTTCTCCTGGTATTGATGCTCAATTATTGCGAAGTGATACCCTGATGCAAGAATATAAAATTTTTACTGCGCCTACTTTGGTGATAGACAATCGATATAAAGTTGACCCAAGCTTAGTAGGTGGAGATCCCGCTCGCTTCCTACAAGTCACTGACTATCTAATTGAAAAAGTGAGAAAAGGAGGGAACTGATTGGACAATTTAGTCAAGATTCGCAGCTTATATTTTAAACGCAATGGACGCACTATTTTTTCAAATATCGACCTTACTATTCCACGAGGAAAAATCACTGCGATTATGGGGCCGAGTGGTTGCGGTAAAACGACTCTTTTACGTTTAATAGGCGGGCAGCTTAAGCCAGAAAGCGGAACAATAGTTGTCAATGATAAATTAATTAATCGTTTGCCGCGAACCCAGCTTTATCAACTTCGCCATAAAATGGGTATTTTATTTCAAAGCGCTGCGTTATTTACCAGTCTAAATGTTTTTGAGAATGTCGCCTTTCCTTTACGGGAACATACACAACTGTCTGAATTTATGATTCGTGATATTGTGCTAATGAAATTACAGTGCGTTGGATTGAGAGGAGCGGCTGATTTGATGCCTAGTCAGCTATCGGGAGGAATGGCGCGCCGTGTTGCATTAGCCAGAGCGATCGCACTTGATCCAGAGCTTATTATGTATGATGAGCCTTTTACAGGTCTGGATCCTATTGCGCTAGGTGTCATTATTAAATTGGTTTGCGATCTTAATGTTTCCTTAGGTATGACAACAATTTTGGTCTCACATGATGTGCAAGAGGTAATGCGTATTGCTGACTATATCTATTTAATTGCTAGCGGAAAAATTATTGCTCAAGGGACTTCTCAAGAATTGCAGCTTAATAAAAATCCAGAGCTTGAACAATTTTTACAAGGATTACCTGATGGCGTGGTTCCGTTTCACTATCCTGCTGTCGACTATGCGCAAGCTTTGTTTAATGAGCATATATGATGTGGATAATTAAACCACTTTCGAAACTGTGGAATTTGCTTGGGTTCGAGACGAACGACTGGCGAGGACCGGAGTTTACAAAGGTAAATGAGGACCGGAGCCAGACGTTCAACAATGAAATCAAGTAAATCTACACAGTTTCGAAAGTGGTTTATTGATAAGTTAAGCTTATTAGGTCAAATTGGACTTGGTTTTTTAACGAATCTTGGTTGCTCGGGGTTATTTCTTTGGCATATTCTTTATCGTAGACCACACGTTAAAAAAAGCTTTCCCTTATTGATAGAACAGCTATATTTTATTGGTGTATTGTCTTTGCTTATTATCATTTTATCTGGATTATTTATTGGCATGGTCGTGGGATTGCAGGGCTATACTACCTTAGATAAATTTGGAGCAAGCCAACAATTAGGTCAGTTAGTGGCCTTAAGTGTTGTGCGAGAGTTAGGTCCAGTGGTAACTGCATTATTGTTTGCTGGTCGTGCAGGATCAGCGCTGACGGCTGAAATTGGTTTAATGAAGTCAACTGAGCAGCTAGCAAGTATGGAAATGATGGGCGTTGATCCACTTCGACGCGTCATTTCTCCTCGTTTTTGGGCTGGTTTTATTGCCATGCCTTTACTCGCCATTATTTTTAGCACGATTGCTATTTGGGGTGGATACTTGGTAGGCGTTGTATGGTTAGGCGTAGATGGTGGTACTTTTTGGGGTGCTATGCAAGCTTCTGTTGATTTTAATGATGACATTCTCAATGGAATAATCAAAAGTATCGTGTTTGGAATAGTCGTTACCTGGATTGCTGTGTTTCAAGGATACGATACGGTGCCAACGGCGCAGGGGATTGGGCGTGCTACAACACGTACAGTTGTTTATTCTTCTTTAGCGGTATTAGGTTTAGATTTTATATTAACTGCCGTGATGATGGGGGGCTGGTAAGTGCGTGATAGAATAATAGAAGTTTGGGTTGGCTTATTTATGCTAATAGGCATTATCGCTTTACTCATTTTAGCGCTTAAGGTGAGTGGTTTGAGTGTTGGAAGTGATGGATATAGTGTAACGGCCAATTTTGACAATATAGGGGGGCTTAAAATTCGATCACCTGTTACCTTATCAGGAGTTAAAATTGGCCAAGTGTCTGGAATAACACTAGATAGTACACAATTTAAGGCTGTTGTAACGATGCGAATTGATGCAAATCAGCGACAATTGCCAGCCGATACATCAGCGAGTATTCTAACACAGGGGTTACTAGGGGCTAACTATATTAGTCTTAAACCCGGTTTTGATCAGACTTTTTTAAAAAACGGAAGTGCTATCCAAGATACACATCCGGCATTAATTTTAGAGGATCTCATCGGACAATTAATCTTTAGCTTAAAGGGCTCAGGGGGGAAACAGTGAAAAAAGTAATTGTATTCTTTATTGGTTTACTGTTTTGTACAGTAGTATGGGCCATTTCTTCGCCACTTGATTTGTTGAAAAATACATCAAATCAATTAATTAGCGCCTTACAACAAAACCAGGCTACCTTAAAAACGAAGCCACAGCTTGTCTATCAGATCGTTAACCAAATTTTACTACCTCATGTTGATTTAATTAATATGTCAAGTAGGGCATTAGGTCGGGACACATGGCGAGAAGCGACTCCAATGCAAAGACAAGCCTTTACTCAGCAATTTACTATTCTGCTAATTCGTACTTATGCAAGTGCCTTAGCACAATATACCGATGAAAAAGTGAATTTTCTACCATTGCGAGGTGGTTTTAATGGACAGCGTGTACAAATTGATACGAATATTATTCGTGATAGCGGGCCTGCTATTAACGTCAGCTATCGCCTGATGCGAGTAAACGACCAGTGGAAACTTTATGATTTTAGTGTCGATGGTATTAGCCTGATACAGAGTTTCCGTTCTCAGTTTGCTGAGGAGTTACAGGAAAGAGGTATGGATGGTCTGATCCAAGAACTTGCGCAACACAATGCACAGAATGGCTGATGAATACTGAGCCCTCATTGCAGCATAAAAACATTAGACCGCATTCGAAACTGCGTAATTTACTTGGTTTTATTAAACCTCTGGCTGCTCTCCTTAAACCGTTCTCCTGCGGCAACAATTGTGGGAGTCGTTCCTCGCCAGCCGTCCGTCTTGAACTCAAGGAAACTCCTGTGTTTCAAAAGCAATCTAATACCTACTATTTATCTGGAAAGTTAAATTTCGAGACAGTGCCATTTTTATGGCAAGAAAGCCAATCTGCCTTAAAAGATCGAGAACAAACGTTGACTATTTTTGACTTAGGGGAAGTCGCTCAAAGTGACAGTAGCGGTGTTGCCTTATTGATTGCTTGGACTAGAAACTTCCGTCGTCGATCCCAGATAATTCATTTTGTCCATTTACCTCGTCAGATGTTGGCGATAATCCAACTTGCGGGCCTAGAGACCATCATCCCGATAAAATAGAGAGTTAAATGGTGGATAAGCTTATTATTCATGGCGGAACGCCCTTACAAGGTGAAATACGAATTTCTGGTGCTAAGAATGCGACTTTACCTATTTTAGCGGCTTGCTTATTGTCAGAAGAACCAATTACCTTATTTAACGTTCCCCATTTACAAGATGTTACTACCATGGTGGAACTTCTCAGCGGTATGGGCGCTCAGTTCACGATTGGTGAGCGTATGAGTTTAGAAGTCAGTGCTCGCGATCTTATCGATTCCTATGCTCCTTATGCGCTTGTTCGTAAGATGCGTGCCTCTATTTTAGTATTAGGATCGTTATTAGCACGTTGCGGTGAAGCCATTGTTTCTCTACCCGGTGGATGTGCAATTGGAACTCGCCCAGTTAATCTACATATCCAAGGCCTGCAAGCCATGGGGGCACAGATGAGTGTTGAAAATGGCTATATCAAAGCAAAAACAAAAGGACGTTTGCAAGGAGCGACAATTAAACTTGATACGATTACCGTGACAGGAACGGAAAATCTAATGATGGCCGCTACGCTAGCAAAAGGGACGACTGTCATAAAAAATGCAGCACGTGAACCTGAAGTCATTGATCTCGCTAACTTTTTAAATAGTATTGGCGCGAATATTAGCGATGCCGGAACAGATACCATAACGATTGAAGGTGTTGATCAGCTAACAGGAGGTTATTATCGAATTTTACCTGATAGGATTGAAGCAGCTACCTATCTCATTGCCGTAGCTTGCACCCAAGGATTTATTCGTTTAAAGGACATACGCGCCAATAATTTAGAAGCTGTTATTCATACCTTGCGTCAAGCAGGTGCCGACATTGTGGTTGGCGATCATTGGATTGAGCTTGATATGCGTAACAGACGAGCAAAAGCGGTGAATGTGAGCACGGCGCCCTATCCAGCCTTTCCTACCGATGTACAAGCGCAGATTATGGCGCTTAATATTACTGCAAAAGGAACGGGCAGCATTACAGAAACTGTTTTTGAAAACCGTTTTATGCATGTTCAAGAAATGCGGCGCATGGGCGCGAATATTATCTTAAAGGGTAATGTTGCTATCTGTAAAGGTGTTGAGAAACTAACTGGAGCAGAAGTGATGGCAACTGACTTACGCGCATCTGCAAGCTTAGTGTTAGCAGGGTTAACCGCAGAAGGTGAAACTATCGTTAATCGGATCTATCATATTGATCGCGGTTATGAGTGTATAGAAGAAAAGTTATCTCAACTGGGCGGAAAAATTCGGCGTATCTCTGTCTCTGATTAGGGGACACTACACCCCTTCGCAATTGAAACTGCAAACACCACAATTTCAATTGCTTTGAGTCTATTTGACACGATGATGCAAGTTCGGACAGTTTATACGGAAGACATTTCGCAGTTTACATTCATTCCAATCGTTTGTGACTGTATCCCACTTAACATATTCCATACCGATTGAGCTAGCTTTTTAGCCGCTTTTTCAGCCTTACCTTTCTCTGCTGAGGGTAGCGATTGTATTAGCATTTTTGTTGCTTCAGAATGTTCTACATCAGCCTCCAAGTGGACTAGAAAAAATTTTAATGTGTTTTGATCATCAATATTGTAAAATTGTTTGAGTCCCACGATTTTGCTGGCTGCTGTTTGTGGAATTTGGCGTTCATAAGCATATAAAGCGCCTATTCCTTCTTCATAAGAAGCACGTGAAAGCGATAAAAAATCTTCGATTAATTGTTTAGTCTCAGGAAGTGGCTCGCTATTTTTTACTGTTTCTTCAGTTAAATCCAAACCTTTGGCAAATTGTAGCCATAGTGCAGGGTGACTTTCTCCGCTATTCATTCCTTCCTCGTCATTTAAATTTTCTAATAATACCTGACGTGCATGTGAAAACTGACAGTTACTATGTGTTGCGCTGATATAGCGAGGAAAAGCTTCAACATGGTGGTAATATTGACAAGCATAAGTACGCAAGTCTGTCAATGAAAGTTTTCCTGCTGACCAAGCTTGGTACAGGGGATGTTTTAATAGATGATTTTCATTCAGTTGTCTATCAAGTAGTTGCATAGAGTTATCTTGTAAATCATCATTAAGCACATTATCTAATAGTTGCTTAATCATATGGCTGTTCTCCTTCTTCGGTTTAGAGGGACTTATTGTACAGAAATTTATAGCAGATCTAAAATGACCGTTTTCATAATGTCGTTTTCTGATAATTTCCTTATACATACCCACCTGCTATTCTAAGAACTCTGTACGCTACAAAAAATAAAAATAGCTCGTCATGGCGAGGCCGAAACGTTAGTGAGGCCGTGGCCATCCAGAAAAAATGAAGCGTTTCACCCGATTGCCGCGCGCTTCGCGCTCGCAATGACGAAAAATGCTTTACTATCGCTTCAACCAAAAATTAACTGT
This sequence comes from Pseudomonadota bacterium, assembly GCA_040384585.1. GTDB lineage: Bacteria > Pseudomonadota > Gammaproteobacteria > Diplorickettsiales > Diplorickettsiaceae > JAZKJD01. The sequence continues at coordinate 15,134 of JAZKJD010000008.1, forward strand.
TTTTTCAATAGCTTACTTCATCCTAATGCATTTTTTGTAGCGTGCAAAGTTCTAAGAAATCTTTCTATGGGGATACTGCTCGCTCGACTTTTTAAAAAATCGAGCGAGCAGACTATAGTAAAAAAAATCTATTAAAGCAAACTACGAAGTACTTTCTAAAATTTGACTCTATCTTCTTAAGCTTCTAGGATAAAGACTCATATTTAAATCTTAAATAGATATTCAAAAGGAGTCATTATGAAGCTTTTAAGGATAGGTCTTCCTATTTTTATAGGGGTAGTTAGTATTTCTTTACTCACAGCCTGCGGTGGTGGTAGTGGTGGACCAGGAGGAGCGCCGGGAGCTGCAGGTGCTGGAGGAGCTAGCGGTGGCACTACAACTTCTGGCTTACTAGGAGGAAACTTAGCTGGTCTCTCATTGAACAGTGATGGGGGTCTGAACTTGACCGCCTCGGCACTGAACACACTTGGACTACAAGTGAACGCACTCACGCCAGCTGACGTAGCAGATTTAAGTGCAACAGTACCAGGAATAGGAACATTAAGTGCTGAGGCTATAAGAAGTAATGGACAACTAATAGGTATTCAATTACCGACTGGGGGAGCATTTGCCCTGCCAGGTGTAGGAACGACATTACCTGGAGGCATACGCTTACCTACGCTACCTCTAAATCTTCTTGGTCGCTAATTGATAGCGCTACCCTAAAAATAACATTTATTGTTTACGTGTAGGATTGAAAGAGGTTTCACCTTCTTCAATCCTACTTTTAAAGCTTAATTTTTTGTCAAAAGGGTGTGTAGCTAAAATTAAAGAAAAAGCGCATGCTTTTTCCGTTATGACCACTCAATTCTTGTGCTTGAACCGGATTGGTTAAAGGCCTAGCGATACTAAGTTCAAGTTTGAAATCTTTTGTTAAGCCTAAGCGTAGGCCTGCGGATAAGGATGCATCGCTGTATACACTGTTTAAGAAAAAGCTGGGTGCAACATTTTTATTCCATACTTTACCAATATCATAACGCGTAAAATATTGTATAGATTTAAAAGACTGTGGGAAGGTATTGTACCGTAGTTCTATTCCTGCCATAATACCATTATCGCCGATAATTTCAGAGGGATCATAGGCTCGTCCAAATGGCGTTCCACCACCATAGGGAATCTTTTCCAAGGGAATCAACGGATTAAAAGCATATTGACCCATTGAGTCAATCAGTATTGAAAAAGCTTTATGAAGCACTTGTACGTGAGTCACATAATAATAAAGCTTAGTATAATCAATCGATGGGTTATTGGTGTTATTGGAAGGGGGAGGAGCTATTCCTGCGCCCAAGGTGTGTATTCCTTGGCTTATTTCTGTTTCTATTCGGTCAGCATATTTAGGTCTAGCTCTTTCATAAATGGCTTTAGCACGCAAGGATGGAAGACGTACCTTAACATCCTCAGGTCCATTAACAGGGTCATTAAAACCAGTTGATCGACTATTATAATAGCCGAGTGCTAAACGACCTTCTAATTTTTGATTTGTCTGTAGAATAAAGGGATGATAATAATAAGCAATTAAGTCACCGACTTTACCCGTTAAACTAGTTAGAGGGGCAGATGTGTTTGAAAATTGCTGTCCAACTACGTTAGGTTTGGTCTGTGCATAATCAGCCAAAAAATCTAAGTGATTCCCAAAAGTACCGATAGGTATAACGTGGTATAAATAATAATATTGCAAAACTCTAGGCTCAAAGGGAGCTGTGGCCGCTGTTATGGAGGTTGAATCTCCGCCTTGGAGTAAGGAATACATATTAGCGGTGACAAATAAATTTTGTGACCCTAAATAGCGGGATTGGTTGTTATTGAGAATAGCGTAAGGTGTAAAGCGACGTTGCTGGATAACAAAAACCAGATTTTGTGCAGCAGAATTTTCTGATAGTGGATTGATTTGTACCGTCGCTTTGACGCCTGGCAGGCGATTTGCCAATAAAATATAATGTTGTAAGGGTTTTAGTTGTAGAGGGCGCAATTGTTTTATTTTGTCAGCATAAGTCGTAAGAAATTTTTCTATGCCGTGGGTTTTTCCTTGAATACTCACATTGGCAATGTAGGCTTCAAGGATCTCTATGTGTACATGACCTGATGTTAGATTTTGTATGGGTATGTACGCATGTGAGGCTACATAGCCATCTCTTAAATATTTCAACGTGATGTCAGAGGCAATCTTTTTCAACTCTTGATAGCTGATTCTCTTATTGAGATAGGGAGCGTAAAAGGCTTGTAAACTTTCTTGTGTATAAACAGTCGATCCGGTAATACGGATTGAACGTAGAACAAAATGCATACGCATCCCCGCCGGTATGGGAGCTGCTATAGGTGGTGTAAGCGGTATTACGACAGCGGAACTACTCGTCTGTTTAACGATGGGTAATGGTATGGTGTTTCTTAATTGTGTTTCCACTTGTCCTGGGATTATCGTGCTAGGTATTACTGCTGTTAATCCTTTTATAGGGAAAATAAACAGTAATAGGCAATAAAGAAACAATTGAATAAAATTTGAATAATTTCCTTTCTCTTGATTGAATCGAGACTGCATCGTCCTTTTCCTTTAAATATCCTATAACAAATACGTACCTAATTACCATTTTACTTCTAACACGAAACTCCTATCAGTCTAGTAGATTCTATTTAGCAATGCCACTGACTGGAAAGTAGCAATTTTCTATTAGACCTCTTTCAAAACCTGCGTTATAGACTTGATTTCATTGTTAAACGATTTGCTGCGGTCCTCATTGACTTTAGTAAACTCCGGTCCTCCCAAATCGTTTTCCTCGAACTCAAGCCCATAACTGGGTTTTGAAAGAGGTCTATTTATTAGTGCAGTTTTTTTAAAAGATTTTGAGCTTTTTTAGCGCGTTGCGCAATTTCATCAAAGGCATTCGCTTGAATAAGAGAACGAGGTGCTATCCATGTTCCGCCGATACAGGAAACACAGGGTAATGAAAGATAGCTAATAAGATTATCAAGATTCACCCCACCAGTAGGACAAAAATACAGCGGCAAGACTTCCGAAATCGCGGATAATGTTTTTATTCCCCCCATACTTTCTGCCGGGAAAAACTTAAGGTGCGTTACGTCCAACTCATAAGCTAATAATGCTTCAGAAGGAGTCGCAATACCGGGAAGATAGATTAGGTTTTGTTTTTTCGCTTCGGAAATAAGTTGTTTGCTAAGACCAGGACTGACTGCAAATTTTGCACCGGCTTCTTTCGCTTGAGATAACTGTTGTGGATTAATGATAGTACCTGCACCCACAATAGCCTTTGGAACCTCATCAACTATTTGTTTGATAGCTTTTAAGGCACAAGATGACCGTAGGGTAATTTCCAATACGGTAAAACCCGAATTAACCAGCCTATTAGCTAAAGGAATTGCATGTTCTACCCTATCGATTACAATAATTGGTATAATACGATTCAGCTGTAGAATATCGGTGAGTGTAAGCATGTTTATACCCATTGCACTTGAAAATGCGAGATCGCATTTTCAAGTGCTTTCTTTGCGCGATGGGGATTTTCAAGGGGAGAATCGCGATTTCTCCTCTTGAATAACGGGCGGAAGCTTGCTTTCGCCCGTTAAGTAATCGGTTATACCGCTCGCTGCGAATTCGAAAAGTTCGCATCTTCAAGTACGAGCGGTATATCCTCGGTAATTTCTGCAAGGGACAAAAATTAGAAAGCGGAAGGGGTGACAATGAATGCGACTTCTTTTTGTGGCATAAGCCAGCAAAAAAGTACATTCGCTGGCAGGACCCGTGCCGACAATTTTTTGTCCTGTGCAGAACTCGATAATACGTTCTCCTTTTTTTCTAAGCAAATTTTAGAGACAAAACCTAAAAAGACCTATAACGCACTTTTAGAGTGACTACTGGCCAGCCTTAAAAATTGCTCAAAAATATTTCGGTATCTAAAATGAAGCAAATTGCGGTGATCGGTGAAGCGATGTTAGAACTTTCGCACCGAAATGATACTTTATTAGCGTTATCCTTTGCAGGCGATACACTGAACTTTGCTATTTATTTACGACGCTTACTCCCTATAGAGTCTTTTAATGTCCATTATGTAACCGCTCTAGGCTGTGATCCCTATAGTAATAGCATGCTAGAAAACTGGCAGCAGGAAGGGATAAATACCAATCTGATTTGCCGTTTAGACAATAAATTACCTGGACTTTATTTAATTCGCACCGATGAAGCAGGAGAAAGAACTTTTTATTTTTATCGGCAAAACTCTGCGGCGAGGGAACTTTTCAAAAATGATGCAGCAATCACTTTATCACAACGTTTGCTTTCAATGGACTACTTGTATTTGTCTGGAATTACCTTAGCTATCCTTGATCCAAGTAGTCGAGAACACGTATGGGAACTATTAAAAAAAGCGAGACAACAAGGTATCAAGGTAATTTTTGATACGAACTATCGCGCTTCCCTTTGGTCTGATCGCGAATCTGCAAAAGAAACCATGGAACGAACTTTGCGATGGGTAGATATCGCTTTACCTACTTTGGTTGATGAGCAGGCCTTATTTGACGATGTTACTGCAGAAGCTTGTGCGCAGCGCTTATTAAAAAAAGGAATAACAGAGGTGGTTGTTAAATGTGGTGCTAATCCTGCTTTAGTTGATACTATTAGCCGGAAAAAAAGTGTCCCTGCTTGTTTGATTAAGAAAGTGACGGATACCACTGGCGCCGGTGATTCATTCAATGCAGCTTATATAGCAGCACGTTTGCTAGGGTTAGAACCTATAAAAGCAGTTCAATGGGGTCACCGATTAGCTGCTACCGTTATTACCTACCCAGGCGCAATCATCCCAATAACAACAATGCCACATTTATCTTGGCCACATTTATCTTGAGGAAATTATGCCCGAAATGTTTTGTCAACCCTGCGTTTTTGGTGAGTTACCTGATGGTCAAACGGTCGATCACTATACGCTACGTAATCCCAGCGGTATGTCAATTAGTGTCATGAACTATGGTGCTTCGTTAACTTCAGTAAAAATACCTGGCTTAGGAGGTACTGTACACGAATTGACTTTAGGGTTTGATCAACTACAAGAATACTTAAGCCATGATTTTTATTTTGGCGCAACCATAGGGAGAGTTGCAAATCGTATTGCAAATGCAAGTTTTAATTATCAAGGATGCGACTTCTCTTTAACTAAGAATAAAGGTTATTCACATCACTTACACGGTGGTAATAAAGGGTTTGATAAAGTCATTTGGCAACCTGACGTTTTGATCCAGAGTGATAAGGCTAGTGTTAGGTTTAACTATACGAGCCCAGAGGGTGATCAAGGTTACCCAGGAACTCTGGAGGTAAAAACGACCTATAGTTTAACCTTAACGAATGAATTAAAAATTTCATTTGAAGCGAAGACAGATCGCATAACACCGGTTGATTTAACTAACCACACTTATTGGAATTTAGCGGGCGCTGGGTGTGGCACGGTATTAAATCATGTGCTACAGGTTTTTTCAGATCAGTATGTGGTTACTGATAAGGATTTACTTCCAACGGGTCAAATAGCGGAAGTCAGTGATAGTCCTTTTGATTTTCGTCAACCACACCATTTGGGTGAGCGTTTAGATCAGACCTCAATCAATGGCTATGATCTTTGTTTTGTATTGCCAGCCACCACAAATCACGAACTTCGTTTAGCGGCACAGATAAAAGATCCACAAAGTGGCCGTACGTTAGAAGTGACGACGACACAACCAGGATTACAATTTTATACTGGCAATAGTCTAAAGAATTATCCTATAGCGAGTGGGCTTACTACTCAAAGATATGGAGGATTTTGTATGGAAACGCAAAATCTTCCAGGTGCAGTAAGATACTCTCAATTTCCTTCGCCTTTTTTAGCGCCCGGCGATTGGTATCGCCATGAGACAATATATCGATTGATTTGGTAAAACGTAGGGTGTGTTGACATATGAAGATTGATACCATTTGTGAGGAGACGATGCTATTGGGAGAAAGTCCACTTTGGCACCCCGTAGAAAACTGCCTTTATTGGGTAGATATCGTAGCCGCTACATTGAATCGTTTTGAGATAATGAATAAAAGCCTTAAGAAATTTAACATGCCTAAGCCAATAGGTTCTATTGGCTGGCGTGCTAAAGGAGGACTGATAGCAGCGCTCAGCGATCATTTTGCTTCTGTCAATACAGAGACAGGAACTACACAAACAATAGCCTTGCCTTTACAACGACAGCGCGATGTTATGTTTAATGATGGAAAATGTGATCGACAAGGTCGTTTTTGGGCAGGGACTAAAGATATTGCAGAAAAAAATCCGATTGGATCCTTATACTGTTTAGACACAGAAGGAAAAGCGACTGAAATATTACAACGTGGGTTCACAGTGAGTAACGGAATTGCTTGGAGCTTAGATAATAGCCGAATGTATATTTGCGATTCTCCCGCACGTCAGATTTATCAGTATGAATTTGATCCGATAAAGGGCCAATTAGGACGCTTTCAGATTTTTGCTAAAATTCTTGAATCTGAAGGTTTTCCTGATGGTCTCACGGTAGACAGTGAAGGCTATATATGGAGTTGCCATTGGGATGGCTGGCAAATTACTCGCTATACACCAACAGGAGAAATTGATAGCGTTATTCCTATGCCAGTTCCTAGACCGACAAGTTGTTGTTTTGGAGGTCCAGATTTAAAAACTCTCTATGTGACTTCGGCTTCCATCGGTTTATCTGCTTCAATGCTAGAGGATGCTCCACAATCAGGCCAGGTTTTTGCTCTAGAGATGGAGGTTATGGGTATAGCTGAGCCCGCCTATTTAGGTTAGGTTCCACTATTTTTTGTCCTGTACAAAAGTCATTAAATAGCTTACATATATTTTATTTTTGTCTATTTTTAGGGCTTTTTATTTGCTTTTAGCTTGGATCGAGGTAAAGTAACTCGCTATGATACCTATAAAAAAGTGTTTTCATGGCTAGACTATCAAACTCTAATTGTTTGGTTTATGCCATTTCAGTATTTGCAGCGCTAGCAGGGTTATTGTTTGGTTACGATACAGGAATAATCTCCGGTGCTATTTTATTTATAAAAAAAGATTTTGCTTTATCTGCTTTTCAGATAGAGGTAGTGGTCAGTGCAGTTTTATTAGGTGCTTTAATTGGTTCGGGGCTTAGTGGTAGACTTACTGACCGATTTGGAAGACGCAAGGTCTTAGTATTTACCGCCGTCACTTTTATCATTGGTTCCCTCTCTACTGCCTTTGCACCTAATATAAATTGTTTGGTTATTGGTCGTATCATACTAGGAGTTGCTATCGGTGTTGGTTCTTTCACTGCACCTCTCTATCTCGCTGAGATAGCCCCACAACGTATTCGTGGAATGTTGGTTTCCTTGAACCAGTTAGCGGTAACGATAGGAATCGTTTTTTCTTATTTAATCAATTATTATTTTTCCGCACATGGCCGTTGGCCTTGGATGCTAGGCTTAGGCGTTGTGCCTGCAGTCATTCTATTATTGGGTACTTTATTTTTACCAGAAAGTCCACGCTGGATGATATTAAAGGGTTGGGAACATAAGGCACGCGCTATTTTGCAAGACATTCGTGTAGGTGAAAATATTAATAAGGAATTTAGCGAAATTCAGCAAACAGTACATATGGAAAAAGGATCCCATCGTTTACTGCTTGCAAAATGGGTGCGTCCCATTTTGTTTATTAGTTTAGGGTTGAGCTTTTTTCAACAAGTCACCGGGATTAACACGATTATTTATTATGCGCCTACTATTCTACAAATGGCAGGCTTTAAACAAGCAGGAGGCGCTATTTTAGCTACACTTGGCGTAGGCGTGATCAATGTATTATTTACTATTATCGCCCTACCCTTAATTGATCGATGGGGACGTCGTCCTTTATTACTTTTAGGGCTTTCAGGTATGTTTATCAGTCTAACTGTGATGGGAATTGCTTTTTATTATCCTGGATTTGCTGCATTACGTTGGGTGGCAGTTGGAAGTATGGTTATTTATATCGCAAGCTTTGCAATAAGTTTAGGTCCTATTATGTGGCTTATCATTTCTGAAATTTTTCCTTTAAATATTCGTGGAGTCGGTGCCAGTTTAGCTATTTCTGTGAGCTGGGGATTCAATATGCTGGTTGCGTTAACGTTTTTAACACTTATTCAGCTCATGGGCCCTAGTCACACATTTTGGCTCTACGCTTTTTTATGTATATTAGGTTGGATTTTTGTTTATTTTATTGTTCCAGAAACGAAAGGTTGCTCTTTAGAGCAAATTGAACAGAATTTACGCTTGGGTCGTCCTAGCCGCGAGCTAGGTATTCCTTCAAGTAAATTTTCAACTTCTAATAAGCAAAAATCCTCATTTCTTCTTTAAAATAGTGATAGCGGAATAGTTAATGTTAAAAAATAAAATTATTTTAATTACAGGTTCTACTAATGGGATTGGGTCAGCTACGGCACGTCGCTGTGTTGCCCAAGGCGCTAAAGTCATGATCCATGGTCGCCAGGAAGATCGTGCTAAGGCCTTAGTGGCAGAGTTAGGAAAAGACTCCGCACATTATTTGATTGCTGATTTAGCCGATGAAAATTCGTATCACTATTTAATAACAGAGACGGTAAAGAAATTTGGCACTTTACATGGTTTAGTTAATAACGCCGGTATTTATCCTAGAAATAATATTGACAGTGCCAGTTTAGCGCTTTGTGAACAAATTATGCGGATCAACTTTTACGCGCCGTTGCTGTTATGTAAAGCGGCTGTAAAAGTTTTTCGAAAACAAGAGCACAGCGGAGCTATCGTTAATATAGGGTCTATGAATGCTTATTGCGGCCAACCGGATCTATTGATTTATTCATCCTCAAAAGGAGCGCTGATGACGATGACTCGCAATTTAGCAGATAGTTTAGGCCCTGATCATATCCGCGTTAATCAATTAAACGTTGGTTGGACGCCTACTGAGAATGAGATTTTTTTAAAACTAGCAGAAGGTCTTCCAGAAAATTGGCAAGAACGAATACCTAAAGTGTATGCGCCAAGTGGTCATTTATTATCCCCGGATAATGTAGCATCACATGTGGTGTTTTGGCTATCTGATCAATCAGCGCCTATCAGTGGTGCTGTGTATGAAGTCGAGCAGTATCCGATTATTGGACGTAACCGCATCAATGATTTGGTGCTAAGTTAAGAAATCGAGGTAAGCAATGAAAATTCAAGATGCCAAAGTATTTGTTACCTGCCCGGATCGAAATTTTGTGACATTAAAAATTATTACCGATAAAGGAATTTACGGCGTAGGAGACGCTACATTAAATGGACGTGAGTTAGCAGTGAAAGCCTATTTAGAAGATCTGATTCCTTGTTTGATGGGACGAGATCCCGCACAGATTGAGGATATCTGGCAATATTTTTATCGTGGTGCTTATTGGCGTCGTGGGCCTGTCACCATGGCAGCCATTGCGGCGATTGATATGGCGTTATGGGACATTAAAGGTAAGAGTTTAAATACGCCGGTTTATAATTTGTTAGGCGGAAAAAGTCGACGAGGTGTTATGGTTTATGGCCATGCCAATGGCAGGGATATAGAAGATACCGTTGAGCAAGTCGGTAACTATATCGACATGGGTTATCTAGCGATTCGTGCACAAACGGGGGTACCTGATTTGCCGGATGCTTATGGTATTTCTCCTAAAGATAAATTGTATTATGAACCCGCTACCAAAGGATTGCCTCATGAATGTGTTTGGTCTACTGAGAAATATCTCAACTATATTCCCAAGTTGTTCAAACAGCTACGCGAGACTTATGGAGAGGCTCCACATCTTTTACATGATGCCCACCATCGTTTAACTCCCATTGAAGCGGCACGTTTAGGAAAAGAATTAGAGCCTTATCATTTGTTTTGGTTGGAAGATACTGTACCTGCAGAACTACAAGAAAGTTTTCGAATTATCCGCCAACATACCACAACCCCTTTAGCGGTAGGAGAGGTATTTAATACCCTATGGGACACCCATATTTTATTTACTGAACAACTCATTGATTATATACGTATGTCGGTAGTTCATGGTGGTGGCTTGACACACTTAAAGAAAATTGCGGCAATGGCAGAAGTCTATCATGTCAAAACAGGCTGTCATGGGCCTACGGATGTTTCGCCTATTACCATGGCAGCAGCCTTACATTTTGATATCGCTATCAATAATTTTGGCGTCCAAGAATATATGCGCCACACTGAAAAAACAGATGAAGTCTTTCCACATGCTTATACATTTAATAAAGGTTATCTATACCCGGGCGATCAGCCCGGTTTAGGTGTAGATTTTGACGAGAAATTGGCAGAAAAATACCCCTATGAGCGAGCGTACCTACCTATTAATCGAAAATTAGATGGTACGTTATTTAATTGGTAAATAAAGATACATTATTAGCTGCGAAATCTCCTAACTTAATAAAGTATTAAGTCGTTTCACAAACTCAGCGGGATCCTCTAATTTTCCTCCTTCAGCCAAAATAGATTGCTCCAAGAATAAATGCGTCCATTCAGCAAGTTGCGTATCATCTTGTATATCTTTTAGACGTTGGACTAATGTATGCTGGGCATTTAACTCTAAAATAGGTTTGCTTGCTGGGACCGTCTGGCCCGTCGCTTGTAAAATACGTTGCATTTGATTGCTTAATGCATTTTGCTCATTAACAATGCAGGCTGGCGAACTGGTGAGGCGCTGAGAAAGTCGAATCTCTTTTACTTTGCCACCTAAAATTTCCTTCATTTGTGTTAATAATGATTTAAATTCATCTTCATTTTTTTTCTGCACTTCTTTGTTTTCTTCATCAGCAACTCCAGTAATATCTGCATCTTTAGCAACTGATTGTAATGGTTTCCCATTGAACTCAGTCAAATGAGCGACTAACCATTCATCAATACGGTCATGCAGTAATAAAACTTCAATATCCTTTTGACGGAAAATTTCTAAATGCGGGCTATTATTTGCCGCAGCGTAATTTTCAGCCGTAATATAATAGATTTTGTCTTGCTTAGGCTTCATGCGTTCAACATATTCTTCTAAGCTAACCGTTTGCTCGGAGTTACCTACACGACTTGATGAAAACCGTAAGAGTTTAGCAAGTGCATCGCGATTACTGAAATCTTCTGATAATCCTTCTTTAAGCACATTTCCAAAAGAATTCCAAAATTGTTTATATTGATCGAGTTGTTCCTTTGCAAGATTAGCTAATAATTCTAATATTCGTTTAGTGATAGCAATACGTATATTATCGACAAGTTTATTATTTTGTAAAATTTCTCGTGAAATATTCAACGGAAGATCACCGCTGTCTACAATACCTTTTACAAAACGTAAATAACGGGGAAGGAATTGCTCCGCATCGTCCATAATAAATACACGCTTCACATAAAGCTTTAAACCTCGTGGTTTTTCATGATTCCAAAGATCAAAAGGAGCTTGCGAAGGTATATACAGTAAAATCGAGTATTCTTGTTTTCCTTCTACTTTATTGTGACTCCAGATAAGTGGATCCTGGAAATCATGGGCGACATGCTTATAAAAAGACTTATATTCTTCTTCTTTAATTTGCGCTTTAGGAAGTGTCCATAATGCTGTTGCATTATTTACTGTTTCCCATGTTTCCTTTACCTCTACCTCTTGTTCTTTTTTATCATCTGCTTCTGGCGCAGGTAGCTCCTTTTGCATTTTAATAGGTAAAGTAATATGGTCCGAATACTTGAGTATAATATTGCGTAATCGCCAAGCTTCTAGGAATTCATCTTCATCTTCCCGCAAATGGAGAATAATTTCAGTACCCCGTGTTGGTTTATTGATCGTTTGAATCGTGTATTCACCCTTTCCTGTAGATTCCCAACAAACAGCTTGATCAGAAGGTAGATCCGCAGCACGCGTGTTAACAGTAATTTTTTCTGAGACCATGAAAGCAGAATAAAAACCTACTCCAAACTGACCGATCAATTGGGTATCTTTTGCTTTATCCCCTGTCAAAGAAGCTAAAAATTCTTTTGTGCCTGATTTTGCAATCGTACCTAATTTATCGATACATTCTTTACGGCTCATGCCTATACCGTTGTCGATAAATAGAAGACGGCGGCCGGCCTTGTCCACTTCTATAGTCAGTTTTAGATCAGTATCTCCATTGTAAAGCGCTGGATTTTCTAAGGCCTTAAAACGGAATTTGTCAACGGCATCCGAGGCATTTGATATTAGTTCACGTACAAAGATCTCCTTATTACTATAAAGAGAATGTGTCATTAAATGTAAAAGTGGCTCGACTTCCGTTTGAAAGCCTAGTGTTTGTTTTTCGGCAACAGTCATAAAATAGTTACTCCCAGCAGAATAATGAAAATACCCCGATAAGAGGGTTAATGACAATTATAGTGAAGAATATGAGGACAAAATCGCAGATTTCAAGCCATATACCGCTCGTACCTGAAGATGCGAGTCTTTAAAGATTTGAGCGAGCGGTATACCCGATCACGTGACGGTACAAGCCGCGCTTGCGCACCGTCATCCAAGGAGAGAATCGCGATTCTCTCCTTGGAAATCCTCATCGCGAAAAGAAAGTCCTTGAAGTTGCTATTCGCAACGTCAAGTGCAATGAGTATAAATTTCCTTAAATTTATCTATTTCCTTTGAACTTAGGCGCACCGGGTGAATTAGTGCAAGATTCATTAGCAGAGATACTCCTAAAAAAAGGCAGATGGCTATGTTGTGCTATGTCAGTCATTGTCGGACATTCAAGCTGAGCTTGCTGTGAACTAGACGCTACAGCGGCTGGATTCATTTGACCTCTCAATGTAGGATTACTTTGATATCTCTGCGAATTAACATTTTCTTCTTTACGAAAATTGTTGGGGTCTTCTTTTCTAGCTATTGCAAACTTATTAAAATCGAAAGCTAATTCATATCGACAACTTACCAATGAATAGTCTCCTGAAGAATAAGCTATAGCATGACTATCAAACTCGCTTTCTTTACTTGTTTCTAAGGTAACATTATATGCATGTGTTAATTGTTTTCTTGCTGGGCAGCGATCAGCTGAATCGATAAATTCAATAAATAGTGGACTACCCGACAATAATTTAAAGGTTTTTTTTGTCCCTTTTAAACTATACCAAGTAGAAACTACGCTTTTAGGTAGTAAATAAAAAATAACCCCATAGTCTTCAGTACGTATAAACTCTCGAAAACAACTACCATCTGGATGATTATTTAAGCCAAGTTCTATCTTGATGTTTGCAGAAAGTTTAAACGAACTATCGCTACATTCTGGATCAAGATGATCAAGCAATCTTTTTGCATATATTTCTACATCCAGCTTTCCAGTTATCAATTCTTCTATCAGACCTTCAGGGAAAGGTATTTTTTCTTTCACAGAAAGCCGAAGATACTCGAGTAGTTCTCTTACGTATATTTCAATATCTAATTTTTCAGATTTTAATTTTTCTATAGAATTTTCATCTAAAGACGCTTTTTTTTCTATAAGAAGTCTATTTATTTCCGTAATATAAAGAATTAAATTCTTAATGAGGTTTCTTCGAGAATACATTTTTTCCCTATAAAGAAAGATCCACTTGAATGGATTAAAACTAATTTCTGTTTCCAGCGATGCGTAGATACATCCTAGGCTTTTCAGAAAAAAATGTCTACCTTTCATCGAAATTTTGCATTTCAAAACAATGTAAATATAAAACTACTCCTAAAATAACAGCGAACGGCAAACAGCCAACATAAATCGAAAAATAGAAGCAATAATTTCATTATTGAAATCAAATTTTATTTTATTCAATAGCTTACTTATTTTCTTAACTAATTATTTTATATCTCCTTGCATAAATTTTCATTTATGGACTATTATGTACGTAATTACTCAGCACAGGACAAAAATTTAAAAAGAGGTGGGTGACACGGATGCTAGCTTCTTTTTTGTGGCGTAAGCCAGCAAAAAAAGCGCATCCAGTGGCAGGACCTGCCTCACCTATTTTTTGTCCTGTGCACAGACATAATTATTTGAGCGTTTGGACCCCAATACTAATTTAAGGAAAATATCGTGAATTATAAAAATAAAATTTTATTAGTTGAAGATCAGCCTATTATTCGGCGGGTGCATAAATTGTTTTTAGAAAAAATGGGATTTCAAGTTGAAACTGCCATAAATGGAAAAACCACTTTAGAAATGCTTACCCATCGGTTTTATCACCTAATTATTCTCGATGGTGGATTACCAGATATGAGCGGAGTTGAAGTAGGAAAGAAAATCCGAAGTTTTGAGAGGGAAAATCAGAGAATGAGAGTCCCTATTATATTATTAAGCGCATATTCTTCTCAACTTTTAGAACGATGGTGCAAAGAAGGTGAGATAGATAGTTTTGCAATCAAACCTATCCGCTATAACGATTTATTTCTTATTTTAAAAAATTATTTAAATAGTGGTGCGGTGGCAGCTAATTTTTAATTTATAGAGGCGCCCTTTAGGTGGATGTTTCATAAGGAAACATTATTTATTGATAGGTTCTGCCCCTAAAGTACCTTTGTCGCCATCTGCTGCGTTAAAAACAGCTCAGAAATACTCATTTGCCTTGCGGATGACGATAATCATCACTTTAGAGATAGAACCTATACCCATTGTCCTTGAAGTTGCTAATAGCAACTTCAAGGACAATGGGTATATACCGCTTGTATTTCAATGCGCAATTTTTAAAATGTGGGGCGGGCAGTATAATGGATCACATGACCGACACAAGCAATGTTTGTACTCAACTATTTGAAAGGAGAGTTGCGGTTCTCCTCTTAAAAATCTCCATTGCGAGATGAAACATTTAAATCTGCGAAGTCGCGGCTTCGAGTGGTATCAATATATATTGATATTATCTGATTAATTTTTTTATTAAACAGTAAGCAGTTATTTTATTTAATATTAACTAAATTAGCGAAATTTGTTGAAAGCTTTAGACCAGGGTCTTTTTCTTCCTTTTTTTCAGGAGAAGGCTCGTGATTAATGACGCAAGCCAATATCCAAGCAACCCCTAACTCAAGTCCTGCTAATCCAACTCCAATTAAAACACCATCTATTATCATATTCATCCCCCATTAAATTGTTGAAATTTCTTCATAAAACTCTAAGAAAAAAAGTCTTTCTCTTCTAATCTATTGACTAAAAAAGACTTTAAAACAATGGCCCATTAGAAAAAGAAAGAAAGCGTAATTACTATAATTCTTTATTATTGGGTCCCTATTAATAGTGGCCTTTTACAGTAAAAAGCGGTAGTGGGGTGAGAGGAAAGGGTTGTAAGAGGTTGGATAGGAGAGATGCAATTTAAAACCTATAATAGGGTGTGTCGTCATTTGGCACGATGATGGTCACAAACCGCGGTATTTTCCGTGTTTCGTTACTCACATACTGCGTGAAATGCCCAGACTACTTCGGAGATTGGGTCGTTTACTTTATTTTTCTTGTTATAGTAAAGCAGCTTGAAGCCCATATCCAACAAAAAAGAGCCCAACACTAGCTAATAAAAATAATAGCGGTTTACCCCCTCTTACCCTATATCCTTTGGCGGTCAAAGGTTCTTTTCTGTAACGTCCACGCCAAGCCATCAAAGAAGGTAAGACAATAAAAAGAATGGCACAATAAATTCCTGCATAGCTTAATGCACCAATAAAGGCACCCGGATAGAATAGTACTATCGTTAAAGGAGGTAATAGGGTAGCTGTGTATACAATAATATTGCCTTTTCCTCGTTTAGCCGTTCGTAAACCGTCTGTTAAAAAGTCAGATAGGCTTAGCATACTCGCTAGAAAAGAAGTGGCAAGGCAAATAGAAGTAAAAATTCGTGCTAATAATGAAATAAATGGATTATTAAGAAATTTGCTCAGTTGAGTGACAAATTCACTTGTAGAATGTTGGGAATGTAACATGTCGATAAGTCCATGTTGTCCTTCACGTGGGAGGATACCCATAATAGTGAGGTCCCAAAATAAATAGCAAATAAGTGGAATTAAACTTCCTATAAAGATAACTTTTCGTAGTTTAACTGCATCACCGTGAAAATAAGTTCTTAAGCTAGGAATAATGTTTGCAAAAGTGAAGGACGTTAGCATAACAGTTGCTCCACTGGTTAAATAGGCAATATTTCCTTCTTTGAGCTTGCTAATAGAAATAAATGGGATGAGGAATATAATTAATAGTATATAGATACTAAACTTGCCGAACATTAAGCTTCGATTCACATAATCAACATAGTGAATACCCCGATAGACCACATAACCTAGCGCACCAGTAAATAAAAGGACAGCGATCCAATTCGGGATTTTTAGTCCTAAGCTATTTAACAAACCACTTAGAAAGTCACCTCCGCCTGCCATGTAAGCAGCAAGTACAGAATAAAATAATAATAAATAACTAATCCATGCGACAGTTTCTCCCCATCGACCTAATAATATTCTCGACATAGAAATAATATTGGTATTGGCTGGTAACCAGAGATTAATTTCCAGAACTAAAAAAGCGCTTGCTGTCATAATAAACCAACAAACAAATAATAATAACAAGGAGTTAATAAAGCCTGTTTCTGCGGTTGCAATAGGGAGCGCTAGCATCCCACCGCCTATGGCTGTTCCCACAATTAGTAGAATACCGCCAATAAACTTTGTATCAATTTTATTAGACATATACAGCAGAGAATTAAATTACATCTATAGTCACTACGATTAAAAACGCGAGTTTATGCGCAGTTTACACGGAGTAACGGAGTCAATGAGCAGCGGAACCAACATTGCAACAAGGTGTTGAAGTAAAAGAGCAATTTATAGAGCCACCCTTTACCGTACAACAAAGACTTTTATGACACAAGCTTAAAATCTGTTTAGCGATAACCTATTAATAAGTTAAATGAAATTTACTGCGGTCAATAAATAAGAATCGTATTGCATTTTTTTTTAAAAAAGCAGCAAAAAAGTGCATTCTCTGGCAGGATCCGTGCCAACGACTTTTTTGTCCTCTAGGGAAAATTTATAAAAGTTCAGAGATAATATGCCAATTCAAGTATACTTTCTAAATGATATCATCGAATCAATTCATTATAAGGCCATTACGACAGGGCGAATACCAGAGTGTAGTCCATGCTATGCGTTTGTTTACTGATCAACGTTCATCTGAAACGACGGACGAAATTTGGTTGATTGAACACGATCCCGTCTATACTTTAGGGCAAGCGGCAAAGTTAGAACATGTTCTTAATCCAGGTACTATCCCTGTCGAAAAAACCGATAGAGGGGGTCAAGTCACCTATCATGGCCCGGGGCAGCTCATCGTTTACCCCTTGCTTAATCTTCGGCGCTTACATTTAAGTGTACGATCACTGGTTACCCTACTGGAAGAAACGGTTATCGACTTCCTTGCGAGTTATGCTATTTATGCCCACGCTAGAAAAGATGCCCCTGGTGTTTATGTCAACACTGCCAAAATAGCATCGATTGGCCTTCGTATTCGACGTGGTTTTTGTTATCACGGCATCGCCTTTAATATTGCTATGGATCTGGATCCATTTTTAGGGATTAATCCCTGTGGGTTTAGCCGGTTAGCGGTCACTCAGCTTTCCGATTTGGGTGGTCCAACTGATCTGGAAATGGTAGCAAATACTTTTAGTGAACAGCTAAAAAATAAACTGATTTTACAAGCAAAAAAACAGCTTTCATCACTAAAAATATGAAGAATAATCCTCTTTGTACCGAGTAAGTTTGAAATCCTTTTAGCTTGTCTAATATGCGTTACGACAAATACTTTATGCTAGAATTACCTCTTTAATTGTAAAACTTGATAAACACATGCAAACCCTAGATCCTAGACAAAAACAACGTGGCGCTGCAAAAATGGCTCGTATTCCAATAAAAATTGAAGCGACAGAACCATTACGCAAACCCGAGTGGATACGCATTAAACTTGCCACAACGCCTGCTGTCGATCAACTTAAGACTATGCTACGAGAAAATCGTCTTTACACGGTCTGTGAGGAAGCGTCTTGCCCTAATCTAAGCGAATGTTTCAGCCACGGTACAGCGACCTTTATGATTATGGGTGATAAATGTACTCGACGTTGTACATTCTGTGATGTGGGTCACGGTAGGCCCGATCCACTAGACTCCGATGAGCCCGAAAATTTAGCTAAAACAGTGCATAAGATGGGACTGCGTTATGTTGTTATTACGTCAGTTGATCGTGATGATTTAAGAGATGGCGGCGCAGGCCACTTTACAGCCTGTCTGCAAGCCTTGCGTCGTGCTTGCCCTTCTCTAACCATAGAAGTACTCGTCCCCGACTTTAGAGGACGCATGGAGGTAGCTTTACATGCTATTGCTCCTGCACTACCGGATGTGTTTAACCACAATATCGAAACCATTCCTCGATTATATAAACAAGCACGCCCTGGATCGGACTATGCTTGGTCATTAACTTTATTATTGGAGTTTAAGAAGCGTTTTCCTGGTATACCCACTAAGTCGGGGCTGATGTTAGGACTTGGCGAAACCCTGGAGGAGGTTAAAGAAGTCATGCAGGACTTACGTAAACATGAAGTAGATATGATTACTTTGGGTCAATACCTTGCCCCTAGTCGACACCACTTCCCTGTGGCGCGTTATGTGACTCCACAAGAATTTAACGATCTCGGAGATCTAGCAAAACAGATGGGATTCACGCGCGTTGCCAGCGGTCCTTTAGTGAGATCTTCTTATCATGCAGATAAACAAGCGGCTGGAGAGAATGTAGCTTAATGACGCTTTTTGATATCAAACCTTTGTTTGATTGGTTGCAAATCCATACGCTATTAGCTGGCATAATAACTTTTTTAATTGCATTTTTTGAATGCCTAATGTTTCTGGGTCTTTTGATCCCGGGTACTGTCTTTATGACAGCGATAGGTACCTTGATTGGCATTGGCGTGCTGTCGTTTACCAGTATAACCTTATGGGCGATTGCAGGCGCCATGACGGGTGATCTCTTAAGCTTTTGGGTAGGTCGTCATTATCATGAATATACTGCTACTTTCTGGCTTTTTCGTCGTTACCCTAAAATTTTACAAAAAGGAGAAGCTTTTTTTGATAAACATGGTGGAAAAAGTATTTTTGTTGGACGTTTTATAGGTCCAATTCGTGCGGTACTTCCTTTTATTGCGGGCATGGTGCATATGCCTTATCGCCAATTTCTCATTGCTGACACCATCTCTGCTATTGCCTGGGCACCTATTTATATGTTGCCTGGCATACTTCTAGGTCAAGCTTCACAACAATTACCTCCTGATGTCGCTATTAAACTCATTCTATTTGTCGTTTTACTCTTGTTATTTTTCTGGGTGTTATATTCTTTGATAAAATCTTGTTATGCCTGGTTTAGTCGTTTATTAGATAAACAAGTGGCTTATTTATGGCGTTTTACACGTAACCATCCGCGACTGGGATCCCTCTCATCGTTCTTGATGGATCCCCGCATGCCGCAATCCCATACACAATTAGCACTTGCTTTAGTCTGTATTTTTTCTTTTGTAGTATTTTTACTTCTCGCTTTTAGCGTTGCTCATCATGGAATAGCAACCGATTTTAATGAACCTATTTATCACTTAATGCGAAGTGTGCGCCAGGCGACGCTTGATAAATTTCTTGTGGCAATGACGGAGCTTAGCCCTAGAGTATTAATGGCTTTCTGGGTCATTATATTATTTGTTCTATTGATTAAACGTAATTTTTGGACAGCTTTGCATTGGGGTTTAGTTGGATTTTTAAGTTTTGGCTTAGGAAATCTCTTTAAGCATGCGATGCATATACCTCGCCCTGGTGGGTTAATGCAAATACCTTTAGGGGCATCATTTCCTAGTGGGCACACAGTAAGCAGTGTTTCGATATTAGGGTTTTTTGCTATATTAACCGCACTAGAACACCCTAAAAAGTACCTACGGATACTGATTTATGGATTGACTACAGTAATCGTTTTTTTAGTCCTATTTTCCCGCGTTTATTTAACAGCGCACTGGCTAACGGATGTACTGGGCGGTGCTTTACTTGCTATCAGCATTATTACAGGGATAACTCTCTCCTATCGGCGAAAAAAACAGCGTCATTTACTTTCAATGGCTAAACTTGGATCGATGGGTATAGTCGTGCTGATTATTTTATGGGGGGCTAATCTTTTTCACGAATATCCTCAACAACTACGGAACTACCGACTCTATTTTCCACCAAAACAAATAGTAAATACTAAGGATTGGTGGATGCAAGCAAAACAACGACCTCTTTATCGTATGAATCGTTTCGGACAACCTGTAGAAATGTTAAATATTCAATGGGCTGAAAAACTTTCGATTATTCAACATGATTTAGAAAAGCGCGGCTGGCATACGCTCCCAAAAGCAAAATTTTTAACGACGCTTTACCATGTAAGTTTACGCCAACATGATCCGCTGACTCCTTTGTTTATTTCAGCGAATGCCGGAGAAAAACCTGTTTTAGCGATGGCTAAATATTTTCCAACGACGCATAATTTATTAGTGTTAACGCTTTGGAAAGCGCGGATTCAGCTTAGTAATGGTACTCCTTTATGGATAGGACTCGTTCAATATCAAAAAACATGGCATCTGCAGTTTCAGCCCTTAAAAAAATCGCATTTTATTCATTTAGTATCGGCCGATAAGTTATTACAAAAGGACTTGCAACATTATCGTATAAAAAATATCTCAACTCCTTCATCCCATGCAGCGATTCTCTTTATAGCACCGCTCAAACAAGATAATTAAAAAAGGGATACGGCGTAGGCACAGTGGCTAATATTCTGTAATAAGCTATTTCTTTAGGAACAGAACCTAGTTAAAAAATTGCTTATCTTGACATAATCCATGACAGAAAGTTCTTCCGGTCGTTGTTTTGGATCAAGGCCTAATGATTCAAATTGCCTAGCATTGAGTAGCTTTCCTAAGTTATTACGTAGCATTTTACGGCGATGGCTAAATGCGGTTCGTACGATTTCAGAAAATAATATAGGATCATTAGCCTTCCAAGGTGATATTGGGTAAGGAATAAGACGAATAAATGCTGAATCTACTTTGGGTGGTGGTTGAAATGCACCTGGTTTGACAGTAAATAATTTTTTAACTTGGCAATAATATTGAACCATGACGCTTAAGCGTCCATAACGTTTGTCCCCTGCTTGTGCTACGATGCGTGCTACGACTTCTTTCTGTAGCATAAAATGCATATCGGCGATAACGTTGGCCTGGTTTAACAGATGGAATAGTAAAGGGGTAGAAATATTATAAGGAAGATTTCCAACAACCCGCCATGGTGCGTCGATATCTGTTAAGGATCGGATATCAAAGGTTAACGCATCGGCTTGGTAAATAATTAATTCTCCTAACCGAGCACATTGTTTTTTTAGTAATGGGATGAGATCTTTATCGAGTTCAACCACCGTTAAACGATGTAAATAAGGTAATAGTTGTTTTGTTAATGCACCCAGCCCTGGACCAATCTCTAGTATATTATCGCTTGCTTTAGGATGAATGGCTTGTATTATTTTTTCGACGATAAAGGCTTCATGCAAAAAATGCTGGCCGAATCGTTTACGCGTTTGAAATGGAAGCATCGACTAATGTATTAAGCGGTTTGTAAATCGCGGATTAATGCGGATAAAAATCTTGCTGCTTCGCCACCGGTAATAGCACGGTGATCCACCGTTAATGATAATGGAAGTAATTTATGCACCGCCGGTGTTCCTTCGTGAGCGACCACTGCATCTATCATACGACCTACCGCTAAAATAGCCACCATGGGTGGAATGATGATCGGGTTTGCATAGCGCCCGGCAAAAATGCCGACGTTGGATAATACCAAGGTTGCATCGCTTAAATCTTCTGGTGGAATGCTGCGATTTTTGATTTGGCCTTTAAATTTGTCGATTGTTTTACGTAAATTAACCATACTACTCTGTGCAACGTTTTTTAAGACGGGTACAAATAGACCTTCAGGTGTGTCCATAGCAATCCCTAGGTTAATTTTCTGATGTTGACGCAAGGATAGATTCTTATCATCAAACCAGGCATTGAGACGTGGTTCGCGTTGACAGGCTGCCATCATAGCCCGTATCAAACGCAAAGTAATATCAGTTTTTTCTGGCCAAGCATGAATGTCAGCATCATCAACTAAGGTAACGGGTACAACGGCTTGATGCGATTGACTCATGGCAATCGCCATCGCACGACGTACGCCGCGTAAAGGTTCGTAACCTTCTGCGGGCGTTAGGATGGATGGTGCTGTCATTTTTGTTTGAGTTTTCGCTGCATTTTCTATATCACTTACGGTAATTTGTCCTGCTGGACCAGTACCTGCGCAGTGACGCAGATCAATTTGCATTTTTTTTGCTAGTGCACGAATAGAAGGTGTTGCTTTGATGCCGTTATTGTTTGTCGTGAGGTCGAATTTAGGTTTAATTCCGGTTGCTGATTCTTCAACGATCCTATTGCTTGTCTGCAAATTACCAACAACCGTTGCTTTATCATGGTTCGTTGACGATTTATCCTCTCCTTCAATAGACGATTTTTTATCAAAAGTTAAAGGTGACAGGGCATTTGCTTTTCGTTCAAGCCCATCGCTAGGCTGGGAAAAAGGTCTAATGTCTATGAGTGCTTCTCCTGTTTTAATAATATCGCCAGATTTACCATAAAGTTGGATAACCTTTCCGCCAAAAGGTGCTGGAATGTCAACAACTGCCTTAGCGGTTTCCATTGCGACCATAGGCTCATCCGTTTTTATGACATCACCCACATGAATATACCAGCTGCGAATTTCAGCATCGGGTAAACCTTCACCTAGATCGGGTAAATAAAATACTGTCATGTAAACTCCAATGTTTGATCAATCACATTGATAATTTTCGTTAGACTTGGCAGGTATTGTTTTTCTAGTTGTGCATAAGGCACGGTAACATCATAACCTGTAACGCGTTGTATCGGAGCTTTTAGAGATAAGAACGCTTTTTCGCTTAATTGTGCAGCGATTTCCGCGCCAACACCACAAAATCGTGCTGCTTCATGGATAATGATACAACGGCCAGTTTTTTCCACCGAACGAAGAAGGGTATCACAGTCTAATGGTTTAAGTGTTGCTACGTCGATAACGTCCGCACTCAATCCTTTTTTATTGACTATATCGGCAGCAGCTAAGGTTTCATGTAGCATTGCGCCCCAACTTATTAGCGTAATATCATTTCCTTCTCGTAAAAGAAAACTTTGATCTAAAGGCAATGCATCGCCGTTATCTGGCACATTTTGCTTATTTAAGCGATATAAGCGAGTGGGTTCTAAAAAAATAACCGGATCAGGATCACGGATCGCTGCCAGTAATAAACCATAGGCGCGTGCCGGTGAAGAAGGAATAACGACGCGTAAGCCGGGGATATGGGCAAAAATGGCTTCTGTACTTTCAGAATGGTGTTCTGGCGCATGAATACCAGCACCATAAGGCATACGAAATACTAATGGACAATGAAAGCGTCCACGCGTACGGTTGCGAAAGCGTGCAGCATGATTAATTATTTGATCAAGTGCAGGATAGCTGAACCCCATAAATTGAAATTCTGCGACAGGCTTTAATCCTTGTATCGCCATCCCAATGGCAAGTCCTGCTATCATTGATTCTGCTAATGGCGTATCTAAAACACGATCAGGACCAAATTTTTCAAAGAGACCTAGTGTTGCTCGGAAGACGCCGCCATTAATACCAATATCTTCACCTAATAAAATAACTTCTTTATCAGCGCTCATTTCGTAGTGGAATGCTTGATTAATCGCTTCGATCAGCGTTATTTCAGTCATTCCTTATGTATCTCATCTAATATAAACAAGGCCTCCGCTTCAATGCGTTGTTCATTGAGATCAGCGGGTAATTTTTCGTAGTGATAATCAAATAAGTCAGTGAAAACGGGTTTAGGTAAGGAAAGATATTCATCAACGGCCGCTGCGATAGAGGCATCGCATCGTGTCGTTAGTTGTTCTTCTTCTTCCTCAGACCAATACTTTTGCTTGAGTAAATAAGTGCGTAATCGTAATAAGGGTTCTTCTCCCCATGCTTTTTGAAGTGCATCTGCATTGCGATAACGCGTTGCATCATCGGCAGTGGTATGATCACTTAAACGGTATGTCAAAGCTTCAATGACGCTAGCTCCATTTCCTTCGCGTGCTTTTGCAATCGCTTTTTCTACAACAAACTTTACTGCAATCACATCATTTCCATCGACCTGCTCTCCGTGAATCCCAGCAGCAATGGCTTTTTGAGCTAAAGTTTTTGCATGAGATTGATTTTTACGAGGAACTGAAATAGCCCATTGATTATTGTTGATAACAAATACGATAGGCAATTGCCAAACACCTGCAATATTCAAGGCTTCATAGAAATCTCCTTCAGAGCTAGCGCCATCGCCACACGTAGTGACGACTACATGCGCTTGTTTGCGAAGTTTAAAGGCAGTGGCAACACCTGTTGCATGCAAAAGTTGCGTCGCAATGGGAATACAGATGGGAAAGTCAGTTTTACATTCGCTAAAATGATTGCCCCATTCATTCCCTTTCCAAAAACTAAGAATTTCACTCATTTTTACACCACGCATCAATTGCGCGCCATAATCTCGATAGAAAGGGCAAAAAACGTCTTCTTTTTCCATACATGCACCTATTCCCACAGAAATAGCTTCTTGCCCAAGAATCGATGCGTAGGTATTGAGTTTCCCTGTTCTTTGTAAGATCACGGCTTTTTTATCAAAAAGCCGTGTTAACAACAGTTGTTGATAAAGTGATAATAATGTTTCTTTTTTAGCAAACGGGGGCAAATCCTGTGTGGGTTCACCTTTTGTATCTAAGAATCGGGTATAGGTGATAGAAAATCTTGCGGCCTCACCGATTCTCTTTAAGTAACGGTGCATTTAGCTTGTCCTAAAATGTTTTTGAGCCATTATACCGTCCGCTATGCGTTTGAAAATTTCGCATCTTCATGTGCGAGCGGGATATAGCCGTGCTTCAGCCATACTATTGGCAACAGCAAGTGGGAATTTGTTTTCATCTGACGCACGTTTAAATAGTTCTAATAAGGTACTATAGATCGTTTGGATATGGCGCTCTATAAGTTTTTTATTGATGCGATTCCGATACTCTGCATAGGCGTAAATCAATCCACCCGCATTAATGACATAATCTGGCGCATATAAAATTCCCCTACTCTGTAATAGTTCTGCGTGTTTTGATGCGGCTAATTGATTATTTGCAGCACCGGCGACAATGGCTGCTTTTAATCGTGGTATCGACTCATCATTCAAAATAGCGCCTAAGGCACAGGGCGAAAAAATATCGCATTTAACGGCATAAATATTCTCAGGACTGACTGTGGTTGCATTTAATTCTTTTGCACACTGTTCTACTCGTTTTTCGTCATTATCACAAACTGTTAAATGCGCACCTAGTTTATGTAATCTACATGCTAAGTTATAACCAACTTGTCCTAAGCCTTGGATGGCAATGTGTGAATTTTTTACGTTATTACAATCAAATTTGAATTTCATTGCAGCCTCAATACCACGTAATACGCCTAATGCCGTATAGGGTGCTGGATTGCCTTGATATTTTGAAGTCGTTACAACATAGGGTGTTTCCAGTGCGATGCTGTCCATATCTCCACTAACGACACCACTGTCCATGGCGATAATATAACGGCCTTTTAAATCATTAACGAAATGTCCTAACGATCGGAAGTAAGTATTCCGATCAGTGAGTTGTTTAGGGCGCATCAGTACCGTTTTTCCACCACCCAAGGGTAAATTAGCCATAGCCGCTTTATAACTCATGCCTTGCGCTAGTCGCAGGGCATCGTGAACAGCGAGATCTACTGATGAATATTCAATAAAGCGACATCCACCTAAAGCAGGACCTAATCGAGTGGAATGAATTGCTATGACAGCATAAAGCTGGTTCGCTTGATCTATTTTAAAATAGAGTTCACCAAACCCTAAACTTTTTGCGTAATTTAGAAGGTTATCGCTTAACATAGTAAATCCTGATTCTTTTACTGAGCGTCGCGCGTTACATCCATAATCTAATTTTTCGCTTAAACACCATACGATGTCCCATCAGGGAGTGCACATTCTAAGAGACTCTGCGAATGCATGCAATGATTAACTCAAATCGATAAGATGGGATATCGCTTTACTGCGTTGTTCACGTAATTTTTCTCCTAATATTTTGTCTTTTAGACCTTGTTTTTCTAAAGAGGCTACAGAAATAGCCTTGGCTATCGATAATGCAGATAATATTCTATCTTTTTGTAGATAAGGTTTTGAATGTAACCCAGCATGTGCATGAAAGTCTGCTTCACAAGCCAGTAAAAATTGTTCAAAACGACGAAATCTTCTAAAAGCATCGGTTTTTTCTAATAAACTAAGCAAGGTATTGGCATCCAGTTCCAAAGCACGATGGCAAAGCAAATGATAACGTGCTGTGATTATCGCTAAAGAGATATAAGTGTGAGGTATACGATATTGTCGACCGAGTTGTTGAATGCTAAGAATTCTCGTTTCATTTGGCGGTGTGTTGGAAGATAATTCTTTACCTAGATAAGATAATAATGCAGCAAAACGTACTTGTGGATCGTCTGTCAAATTAGCGGCTTGCTCTAGAGTTGCTAAGCTACTTGTTTTCGACTTATTTTTACCGGATAACCGGTTAAATTCAATAATGTGTTCTTGCAGGACAGGAAATAAAATAGCTAAAGCGCCGCAGCTGTATAAAGTTTTAATAAACGCTTGTGGCGCAGATTCTGTTAATGCCAGGGAAAACTCTCGCCATACGCGTTCTGGCACGAGTGCATTGACTTCACCCGATTGGACCATTGTCTTCATTAATCGCATCGTTTCTGTAGCGATATGAAATCCTAAAGGGGCCAAGCGGGCCATAAAACGTGCAACACGTAAAATACGCACGGGATCTTCGGTAAATGCTGGTGAAACATGGCGCAAACGTCGATTGATAATATCTTCTTGTCCATGATAAGGATCAATAATTTCTCCTTGACTCGTTTGTGCCATGGCATTAATTGTTAGATCTCGGCGCCGAAGATCGGCTTCTAGTGTTACATCGGGTGCTGCGTAGCATGAAAAACCTTTGTAACCGGGTTTTGTTTTTCGTTCGGTACGTGCTAATGCGTATTCTTCATGAGAATGAGGGTGAAGAAAAACAGGAAAATCTTTTCCAACCAAGCGAAATCCTTTTGCCAGCATTTGTTCTGGTGTGGCACCTACGACGACATAATCACGTTCTTTAAAGGGATATCCCAATAATTGATCGCGTACAGCGCCACCGACTAAATAAATTTCCAAAAAATACCCCTTACTTCCTATCAAAATTATCTTTTGGACAAAATACCTTCTTGCTGCCATCTTCTTTCCATTGCGCTTGAATACAACCCGCTGCTATTCCTTCGTGTGTTTGTTTGGAAAAATTTGCTGTTAAAATAAGACGGTTCCCGAATTGAGTTTGTTGCAGTAAATGGTCTTTGCTTAACCAGGTAAATTGAGTTAACGCTTCCAGTCCAGCCATCTGGTGTAAAGGTGAAAAAAATTGGTAATAGGCGGTAAAGTAATTTTCGTTTTCTTTTAAGGTTTTTTGGTCCAATACCCAAATCGGTGGGATATTATAAAGGTTTTGTAATAAAGCCTTGGTTTGCATAAGCGCAGGAATTTTTAGTTCATTTAGTTCCCAGCGATCGGTAGAAACCACAGCGTCATGAAAAACGGCTTCATAAAGAGGAAGACGGTAGCGTGGATCATAAGATGCATGGATAAATTCACTTGGTGCATGATAAGGTTTAAACAGGACGGCAGGTCTTATCGTTGGCCACCAAGCACCAAATTGTTTTTTATCCTTTAAACAAGGCCAAAATGCTTGGGAGAAACTTAAAAAACCACCATTGTTATAGGCAATGACAGGGCTTGACCATGCTAATCCTGTTTCAGAACCCAACACTAGTTTTTTATTGCTACTAATGTAACGCATGCGTTCGATGCGATCTTCTAAATCTTGTAAACGTGTCATTGGATGTTGTTTGGAATAATCTTCGTAAAGAGGATTTGCTGCATCGCAATCTAGGAAAAGGCTATTGTCGCCTTTATCTACCATAGCGTCGATATGGCGCGCTATATTTTTTTCTTTTGCTTCTCTGAGTCGCAAAGCCTCTGCGCTTAAGTAACAGCCACGATTACCAAATCCTCTTAAAATACTTCCATTCAAAGAATGAATACAGGCTTCTGGCCATACGTGGTTTGGCCAGCTTGAGGTGATACTATCAGAGAATTTAGGATTTTGTGCGTTATCAAAACTATCGTAAGGGGCGATTAAATAACCCATATTTTCTGCGGTGCGAACATAGGTTTTATCGATAGTAAATCCACCTGGAATAGGAGTTGCATCGTAACCAATCCATAGATGTTTAATACCAAGTTGATCGAATTCATGTAACATGTTTATGCTTTTTCCGTCGCCCCATACCCAGACGTGAAAAGCACCTAGTAATTTATTAACATTCGCATTTTCCAATATCTTTTGTTTAAGTGAAACAAACTTGTTTTTTTCTATCAGTAAATATCGATAATCCAAGGCAGGGCTAATAGGTGAATTTCCTGTAGAGTGAAGAAGTATTTCATAAGTTGGAAAGTGGTCTCGTTTTAGAAATCGGTGGGTATTGACTATATAAAGTTGTCCCTGTTTTTGCTTGATCTGAGTATCAGTATCTTCATCGTGATTAGCCATAAGCGTGCTAATGGTGTGATTTCCATATTGAATTGCCCAGAAAGGCATACTTAAGGAAAGAGTAGGATATTGCTGAAATTTTTTACGCCAAAAAGGATCGCGGTTAGGTATGTATAAACCTTCTCCATCAGGAATAATTAGTGCTGTCGCTTGCTGGGTTAAACCAGCACTAGGCCACTCAAAGTTTTGTTCCTTGCTACTGGTAAATAAAAATCTCAAGCCCTGATCATCGATAGCGACTTTTGCCTGTATTTTAAGTTTTGGATAATCCCAACGTGCGTCTTTTGTATGATATTTTAAATTCTTAACCTCATCGAAACGATTTTCTCTCTGCGTTAAGTCAATTTTTTCTGAGCTATTGATAGGAATAATAGAGACGGCTAGCGTTGCGGGGTCAATGGTAAATTCTCCCGCTTTTCCGTTTAATTCAACGATTTCTTTAGACCAGCCTAGAGAAGTCGTCATTAAAAAAATAAAGGCAAATACCGACAGTTTTTTAAGCATAGTTCACCAAATTTTATTTAGTCGTCCCGGCACATTCTAGCAAGAAAGCAACATCCTTGTTGCAGAAATTCTGTTAGGAACGGCTAGAAATTTACTGAATAGAAGAGCGTAATTTACCTGGTTTTGCACTCGGTTCATCTTCGATGTTTTCAGGAGATTTTGGTAAACCATTTGATTTAGTCTGAGAAAAAATAGAAAATAAATTCAAGCACCCACCCTCAGTCGTATCAGTTTTTTTAATAGAAAATTCATGATTGACTTTACGTCCTTCTAGCAGTTGATTTAGGCAATCCCTGGCTGCGGTAATAGTTTGACATTGGTCAGATTCGTAATTTTTTATCTTAAGTAAAGCAAGAGTTATTCCTAATTTCTTCCAGTTCCCGTAGTATTTCTTCTAACGCTTCCGATAAACAGAGTTTATTTATTTCAGGGTAGCCATTACTTTCAAGTTGTGTTATTCTCCTTATAATATATTTTCTCGCATATGCTATTGCGTCAATAGCAATTTGTTCAATAGTGGCAGGCATCACACCACCCCCCCAATATTACTTTTCTTAACGCCATTCTCAACTTTTAAATTAAATTGAAAGACATGGACATCTTATTGTAATTTTGATTTTCCAAAACAAAGAATACAAGAGAAGAAGCCATGCCCATAAAAGAATTTATCATTATTGTGTATTGTTTGGTAGATGAATTATTAAAAAATGAGGGAGGTCAAAAAAGTTACGTCAACGAGGTTTTCAGCCAGGGTTATGCATGTGGTCTAATGCAACAAGATAATATTTTGCTCAGGGTTTGCCATTTTGGTATGCTACGGCGATGATTGTTGGGTCCTCACTATCCTAATGTAAGTGGAATTTCTAGTGGTAGAGATTAATTTCAATAAATAAACTATAAAATCATAATTAAGGGGAATTTTTTGTCAGTGCTATTGCAATCTTTACTTCCTCAGCATTGTTTATCCCGATTTGCTGGCTGGGTTGCCCGTTGCAAACAACCCTGGATAAAGAACAGATTAATTAAAAATTTTATACGGGATTACCAGGTAGATATGAGCGTGGCTTTAAAAGAAAGCCCACAGGATTACCGCCATTTTAATGAGTTTTTTACACGGTCTTTAAAGCCCGAAAAGCGCCCTATCGCATCTGAAGCGGCGGCGATTGTTTCTCCTGTTGATGGCTGTATTAGCCAATTCGGTGGTATATGTGAAGGGCAGCTTATCCATGCTAAAGGAGTTAATTATAGTTTACAGGCCTTATTAGGTGGCTGTAAGGAATTAACTTCACAATTTCAACAAGGGAAATTTGCTACATTTTATCTTGCGCCTGAAGACTATCATCGTGTGCATAGCCCTTGTGATGGGAAATTACGTGAAATGATCTATGTACCGGGTCGATTATTTTCAGTTGATCCGAAGACGATGGCTGATCTTCCTGATTTATTTGTTCGTAATGAGCGGATTATTAATTTGTTCACAACACCCGCCGGCCCTATGGCGGTTATTTTAATTGGGGCGATGTTAGTTGCGAGTATGAGTACAGTATGGGAAGGAGTGATTACTCCTTCTACTTCACGAGCAATTCGTTACTGGCATTACACTGAGGATGCAATTTTTCTCGAGAAAGGTGAAGAACTAGGCCGATTCCAATTGGGGTCAACTGTTATTCTTTTATTTGCTGATGATCGTATCGATTGGTCTAGTGCCCTATGTGTTAACAAAAATGTTCAGTTTGGTCAACACATAGGACATATACTATAAGTACTAACGGTAATGCTTATGCAAGAGGTCTATTATAGTTATAATGGTTTCATTGCCTGTAAAAATAGGATAGATAATTCATGACCACATTATTAGAAGCAAAACCAGTAGCGGCATCTGCTATCCACGATCATACCTACAAGATATTTCCCAATGATCTCAATTCTACAGAGACAGTTTTTGGAGGTCTAATTATGGCGACACTCGATAGAGTCGCTTCTGTTGTGGCAGAGCGTCACAGTGGAAGATCCTGCGTTACAGCATCAGTAGATGCGATGCATTTTTTGCAGCCAGCAAAACGAGGAGATATTTTGATCTTCCAAGCATCAATTAATCGCAGTTGGAAGACCTCTATGGAAGTAGGAGTTCGGGTTCTTGCCGAAGATTACCGTACAGGGGATCGACGGCACATGGTTTCTGCGTATTTTACTTTTGTGGCAACGGATGAAAATGGACGTCCGACTCAGGTTCCTGGCGTTATTCCAGAGACAAAAGATGAAAAACGTCGTTACGAAGAAGCGGGTTGTCGGCGTGAACAAAGGCAACAAGAAGCAAAAGCTCGACGTTCACGAAGGTAAGTATTTTTTAAATAAAGTAGAGTATCATTAGGGTTATGGTATTACATTTGAAACGGCGAGAAGCGTTCAGTCAAACATAAGGCTACTCTATGAGTATTTTTACCACAGTTGTTGAAAGTAGGGATACTTTTAAAGCATGAGCTAATAAAAATAAAAAAGTATGGAAGGTATATGACTATTCAAGTAACGCCTATTTTAGCATTTAAAGATAATTATATTTGGTGCCTCATTAATAAAGAGACAAACCATTGTATTGTCGTTGATCCCGGTGAGGCAAAACCTGTTTTAGCCCTTATAAAACGTTTAAACCTTTCATTGGATGCTATATTTATTACCCATCATCATTGGGATCACACAAATGGTATAAAGGGGATTATCGAAACCTACACTGTTCCAGTATATGGTCCGGCTAAAGAAAAAATAATGGGAGTGACTCACCCTGTTGATGAAGAGGATACCGTTGAATTAGTAAATTGGCCGGCTTTTAATGTGCTTGCTATTCCGGGTCATACACTTGGACACATTGCCTACGATGGAGGTGGTTTACTTTTCTGCGGAGATACCTTATTTTCTGCGGGTTGCGGTCGGTTGTTTGAAGGAACTGCGGAGCAAATGCTGAGCTCTTTAAATAAACTTTTACATTTACCGGATGAAACAAAAATTTATAGTGGTCATGAATATACGCTTAGCAATCTTCATTTTGCACAAGCGATTGAGCCAAATAACCCTCATATTAAAGAATATTTAGAGCAGGTTCGGCAATTGCGTCAAAAAAACTTACCTAGTCTTCCTGCTGTACTTGCTAGTGAGCGTCTTATCAATCCCTTTTTACGTTGTGATAATCCAGAGGTTGTATCTAGAGTAGAAAAACACAGAGGGCGAAAGTTTGGTTCACCTGTTGAAATATTTGCTTATCTCCGACAGTGGAAAAATAATTACAAATAGTGCTATTGCCCATAAGTGTGAGATATGTTTTTTTAGAAAATCTTAGGTTCTGTTCCTAAGGTGATGATTGTTTAACTGTTCTTGAACTTTGAGGCGAAACAACAATGGATCAGGAACTCCTGGAAATAACTCGCTTGAGCCGCCGACTCCTCGAATCCGAATGGAGCCATAATTCAAAAAACGACCTAATATACTTTGATCGACTTCTGTGCCTTCTATTCGCGTTAATAAATTTTCAAATGAATGCCGACAAATAAATCCGATCTTAATAATGACTCGCTGATTAGTAATGCCAAATTCTGAGGTCAAATAGACCACCAAAGCAGAAAGCCCGCTGAGTAGTGCTATGAGTAAAAGAACAGCAGCGATTAAATAAAGATTCCAATGCAAGCTTGTGCTAACTAACAAGCCGGCTATTCCAAGCAATAGAGCGGCTAATAAGCTGAGAAAAGGCTTAAAAAAAACGATCCAGTGGGGGCTGCAGCGATAAAATACAAATTCATTTGCTAAAAGCGTTTGGTCAATATAACTCATACTAACCTCTTATTTTTAATGGGCATAGTATGGCATAAAAAGCTTTCGTCAGATAGATGACTAGTGCAGTGCCGTGTAGAGGCAGCGATAAATTTAATCTGAAATGATTTTTATTTATCATTATTAAAATGTAGCTAAGTGCAAGCTGTGTTATGCTTTGCAAATATGTATTTCCAATTAGTATTAAAAGATATTGGTTTAGATGTTAAATTAGGTCATCCAGAAGAAGAGCGTTCTTTGCCACAGCGGGTTTTTCTGCAAGTAAAATTACAATTTGTAGACCTTCCTTTAGCGTGTACTACAGATAATCTACAAGATACGATCTGTTATGCGTCTCTTTCTTGCGATTTGCAAAAATTTTGTGATTGCCGTTCTTTTAAGCTGATCGAATCGTTTGCTTATCAACTTTACCAATTTCTCAAAAAAAAAATAGCAGAAATGACCTCTGAAAAAATTAATGTCTTTTTATGTATTACTAAAAATCCACCATTGGCTACACTTAGTCAATGTTGTTTTATCATTAGTGATTATTAGGTTCTGGTTCTGTTCTCTAAAGTACCTTTGTTGCCTACTGCGTTAAAAACAACTCAAAAATACTCATTAGACCTCTTTCAAAACCCAGTTATGGGCTTGAGTTCGAGGAAAACGATTTGGGAGGACCGGAGTTTACTAAAGTCAATGAGGACCGCAGCAAATCGTTTAACAATGAAATCAAGTCTATAACGCAGGTTTTGAAAGAGGTTATAGTCCTCCCCAATAGCAAGACCGTTTTTACTGTGTACAGGTGTAATGGGTATAATTAATTTTTCGGATTGGGTACACTCCTAGACTATGAAAAATACGGATTTCTCTCAACATACGCCTATGATACGTCAGTATCTAGGCATAAAAGAAAAATATGCAGATAAATTATTATTCTATCGGATGGGAGATTTTTATGAATTATTTTATGACGATGCTATTAAAGCAGCCAAATTATTAAATATTACCTTAACCAAGCGTGGACAATCGAATGGCCAAAATATCCCTATGGCCGGCGTGCCTTTTCATAGTGTTGAAAGTTATTTAGCGAAGCTGGTTAAGCAAGGTGAATCAGTAGCAATTTGCGAGCAGATTTCTGATCCTGCTTCCGGAAAAGGCCCTATGGAAAGGTGCGTGACCCGTATTATTACTCCCGGAACACTCAGTGATGACGCATTATTAGAAGCGCAGCAAACTAATCTTTTGCTGGCGCTTACGCATAAGGATGCTCAATTTGGCTTAGCTTATTTAGAGATGGGAAGTGGTCAGTTGCATATCTTGCAAGTTAAGGGAGAAGAAGCGGTAGCCAGTGAGTTGGCACGCCTAAATCCTATTGAATTGTTAATTGATGAAACGTTTCGATTCGATCATTTATTAACGAGTTATAGAAATATACGTCGTAGACCCAGTTGGGAATTTGATTTAACATCGGCAACACATACTCTTACCCAGCAATTTCAAACACGAGACTTGAGTGGATTTGGTTGTCACGATTTGCCGCTGGCCATACAAGCTGTGGGTTGTTTACTCAATTATGCCAAAGATACCCAGCAAATGAGTTTGCCACATATTCAACCGTTGTGCGTGGAGCGGCGCGAAGAAAGTATCATTCTAGATGCAACAACACGGCGTAATTTAGAATTATCAAGCAATTTACAAGGTGGAAAAAATAATACACTGCTGTCGGTTATTGATAAAACCGCCACGCCAATGGGTAGCCGTTTATTATATCGCTGGATACATCGGCCTTTACGCGATATCTCATTGATTCAAGAGCGTCAAACTGCCATTCAACATTTAGTCAATGCGCAGGCTTATTCCAGCTTACATACTGTTTTACAGGCGATAGGAGATATTGAGCGTATTGTTACGCGTATTGGTTTAAAATCAGCAAGGCCCCGAGACTTAGTGCAATTACGTTCCGCTGTAGCAAGTTTACCGGATGTCCACAATAAATTGGCTTGTCTCTATTCTGTTAGCGATGAAAATAAGTCGGATTTA
The DNA here is from genome assembly GCA_040384585.1 of Pseudomonadota bacterium. Taxonomy (GTDB): domain Bacteria; phylum Pseudomonadota; class Gammaproteobacteria; order Diplorickettsiales; family Diplorickettsiaceae; genus JAZKJD01. The sequence goes on from JAZKJD010000008.1 coordinate 50,371, forward strand.
CTTGCGTGCTTAGGTCAGCATATTAAAACTTTCCCTGCATTATTTTCTTTATTGCAGCGAGCCATTGTTGAAAATCCCCCCGTCGTTATTCGTGAAGGCGGTGTAATAGCAAAAGGCTACCAACCTGAATTGGACGAACTACAAGCACTGAGTGAGAATGCTGGGCAATATCTTATCGATCTGGAAAAGCGTGAGCGAGAAAAATCCGGCATTAGCACACTCAAAGTCGGTTTTAATCGAGTTCATGGCTATCATATTGAGATAAGTCGTGGGCAGGCAAAACAGGCGCCTAGTCACTATATTCGGCGACAAACCTTAACCAATGCCGAACGATTCATTACACCTGAATTAAAGGAATTTGAAGATAAAGCACTTAGCGCACGTTCTAGAGCGTTACGTTTAGAAAAAAAATTATATGATGAATTACTAGTTAAATTACTGGTTCATCTTAATGATTTACAAAAGACCACGAATGCCTTGGCGCAACTCGATGTTCTGGTGTGTTTCGCTGAACGTGCGGTAACGCTAAATTTGGTATGTCCGCAATTAACCAAGGATCCCGGCATTCACATTGAAGGTGGACGTCACCTCGTCATTGAACAGGCAATTGATGTGCCGTTCGTGGCGAATGACTGTAGACTAATGCCAGAACAACGCTTATTAATTATCACGGGCCCTAATATGGGTGGTAAATCGACTTACATGCGCCAAACAGCCTTAATTTGTTTACTCGCTATGATAGGATGTTTTGTTCCTGCCAAAAGTGCCTCAATAGGTCCCATTGATCGACTTTTTACTCGAATCGGTGCTGCTGACGATCTGGCGGGTGGTCGTTCAACCTTTATGGTAGAAATGGCCGAAACCGCTTCGATTTTACATAATGCCACTGAACAAAGCGTAGTTATTATGGATGAAATTGGCCGTGGTACCAGCACCTTCGATGGCTTGGCGCTTGCTTTTTCTTGTGCTGAATATTTAGCAAATAAAATTCGATCTTATACGTTATTTGCGACTCATTATTTTGAACTTACGGAGCTTGCTGAAACAATAGCGGGAATCGCTAACTATCATTTAAAGGCCATGGAGCATAACGATAAAATAGTATTTTTATATACGGTTAATGAAGGTCCCGCCAATCAAAGTTATGGATTACAGGTAGCGCAACTCGCAGGTGTTCCTAAACCTGTTATCGAACGCGCTAAAGAGAAACTGGCAGTATTGGAGCAGAATGCGTATTTATCCCAAAAAACATCGCTAATGCTTCCCGTATCGGTAAAAAAATCAATTTCTGATCCTATTACGGAGTTACTGGAACATACCGAACCTGATCATTTAGCACCCAAAGAAGCACTTGAAATACTTTATCGCTTAAAATCCTTGCAAGGAATTGATGTATGAATAAACTAGCCTTTGATCCTGGCAACGAAATATTTGAGTCTAATCGCAATGAGCTGCCGCCAACACAATCAGTACAAGCGGATAAGACAAACCGTATTGAATCAGAAGAGGGTGATAGACAAGCTGTTTATCGTCGTCGAGGTATTTATTTACTCCCCAATTTATTCACTATTGCTGGATTGTTTGCTGGTTTTTACGCGATTGTAACGGCGATGGAAGGTTATTTTAGTAATGCAGCCATTGCGATTTTCGTTGCGATGATTATGGATTTTTTTGATGGTCGTGTTGCTCGTTTAACGAATACACAAAGTGCTTTTGGTGCAGAATTAGATAGTTTATCCGATATGGTTTCTTTTGGTGTTGCCCCCGCATTGGTTGTATACAGTTGGTCTTTAGAAAGTTTAGGGAAATTGGGTTGGTTGGCGGCCTTCATATTTGCTGCCGCGGGCGCATTGCGTTTGGCACGTTTCAACACACAAGCGCAGATAAGTGATAAGCGTTACTTTCAGGGCCTCCCTATTCCAGCAGCAGCCGGTATCTTAGCTAGCATGGTTTGGCTAAGTGTTGATTCTGAAATTCCAGGACAAATAGTAGATAGGGTCGCTGCTGTATTAGCAGTGCTAACGGCGATTTTGATGGTGAGTAATATTCGTTATTATTCTTTTAAAGAAATCGACTTGAAGGGTCGCGTTCCTTTTGTGGCTATCTTGTTAGTAGTACTTGCTTTTGTCGGTATTTCGCTGGATCCTCCAAAAATACTTTTTTTGCTATTTTTTTGCTATGGCATTTCTGGCCCCGTGCTGACACTTCTTGCATTACATAGAAAGCGTGCACTACGTAAAAAACATAGTGGCAAGTAAATGACGCATTTTATGTATTAAATAGTCCAATTCGTGGACCTGTCAATTTTGGCACAGGACAAAAAAATTCTTGGCACGGGTCCTGCCAGCGAATGCACTTTTTTTGCTGGCTTGCGCCAAAAAAAGAAGTTGCATTCACTGGCACCCGTGCTGCTTTTTAATTTTTGTACTGTGCTGAACTTGTCAATGGTACGCTTACCTTTTAATGATTTCTAGGTTAATTCAAGTTCACGTGTAAAATAATCCTGCCGCATCGCTTTTTTGGCCTTCATTAAGGTATCCTCAGCCAGTTCATTGGCGCGCTCTGTACCCTGCTTTAAAATGTTTATTACTGCCACAGGATCTTTTTCATAGAGTTTTCGCCGTTCACGCATAGGTTGTGTTAACGCTACTAGGATTTCGATCAGTCTATGTTTACAATCAACATCTTTGATTTGGCCTTGGCGATATTTTTCTTCTGCTTCCTTGACCCAAGCTTTATCCGGGTTGAAGACTTCGTGAAAAATCCATAAAGGGTTATTTTCCGTGGAGCCGGGATCTGATGCGCGTAATCGTTTTGGATCGGTATACATCCCCATGACTTTTTTAGATATCGTATCCGCATCATCGCTAAGATAAATAGCATTGTGTAGTGATTTACTCATCTTTGGCAGTACACCCTCCTTGTTGGGTCCGCCCGTACCGACTAAACGTTTTATAGGGCTTAGTTTCGCTTGGATAATGGGAAATAATCCCCCTTTTGTAAGATAATCTTCATCTTTAGTTTGTGGGTCAACACCGCAATACAGTTGGTTAAATCGACGAGCACACTCGCGTGCCATTTCCAGATGGGCGACTTGATCTTCACCAACAGGAACGAGTTTTGGACGGAAGGCGAGGATATCGGCTATTTGACCCACAGGGTATAACAAAAAGCCAAAAGGATAATTATCGCCTAGGTTTTTATTACGTATTTCATCTTTTACTGTCGGATTTCTCATGACACGAGGAAATGAAAGTAACATGCTGAAAAACCAGCTGAGTTCTGCAATAGCGGGGACTTCAGATTGTATAAAAATAATACTTTGTTTTGGATCAATACCAACAGAGAGATAATCTAGGGCGATGTCTAAAGTGTTCTGGCGAATTTCCATAGGAAATTCAGCCCGTGTTGTAAAGGCATGAACATTAGCGATGATAAAATAACATTCATAGTCTTTCTGCAAGGCCAGACGTGTTTCCAAGCAACCTACCCAATGACCTAGGTGGAGTTTCCCGGTGGGGGTGTCACCAGAAAGTAAACGGGGTTTATAGGATTTCATCGAGATTATTATATACTACTTGCGATTGAAATCGCGAGTTACCTACCGTGCCACTTTTTATTTTTTGTAGCGTGCAAAGGTTTCTTTTCCTATAAAATAATTCGTTAAGAAATTGATAATAAATGTGTGATAAGCTTCAGGAATAATATTTCTGATTGTAGATCGGTGGGTGTTTCATGAGCAAACAAAGCGAACAATTTAAACCAATAGATTATCTACATCAAGCTTATGACTTTTTATCAAAAGATTTAGAAAAATATAAAGATGGCAAACAATTTAATATAGATTTATCACGAGGTGACGTTTCTCTTGTCGTTGATGGGATAGCTACGTTTTCTAGTCGTAGTGAGAAACTAAATACTAAAGATGCTGGCATGGAAAGAAAGTTTATGAGCCTTATAGAGGACGTGAATCCTGCGTTAGAGATTGCAATGAAAACAATGCTACACCAGGCGGGGCCTCTTTTTTCTGCTAGTTGTGTAATCAATAATTTGCTTTTCCCTAAAACAGGTATGGTTTATCAAGTAGGAAATAATTATAAACGTAGTCACATTATCCATGTGGAGAATGGCGAAGTTTTTGTAACGGAAATAGTTGCATACAAAGCCTTAAATATATTGCCTGTTGAAAATGCAAGCAATATTGATTTATCCACACCAGTGGGTAAATGCAATGAGCTTCTTACACAAAGACAAAAAGAAGTATTAGAAATGCGCAGAACTTTTGTTTTAAAAATGTTCTTTATAGATGAAACAGCTAGTTTTAATCAAACTTTCTATACCTTAGATCTAAAAGATCCATTTTTTATTTCAGTTAAATATAAACTTAGCTATTGTCCTGAACAGAAAAATTATGAATTGGTTAAACCTTCTGAAAATGATGTTATCGTCGGTACCCCAGATAAATGCATTGAAGATTTACTTTTTAAAAATTTTAGTGAACCCGATGGGATGATTGCTAGATTTGCACAGCTCATAAAGGACATCATTGCAATACTAGATAAATTCTTCAATGTGACAGAGTTCAGCGGAAACACACCCCCTAGTGCAAGCGTAACACGGCAGCCGCTGTGTCCGAGAGCGAGAATGTAGAGTTTTTCAGGAAGGTGCCGAAATTCAGGTTTGCGACTCAAATGCGATCCATGTTGCCTCCGTATTTTATCTATTATCTATGCTAATATATCGGCTTCTTGTTTAGCCAAGGGGTGTGGTTTTATGTCATCCATCCAGAGTTCAACGCTTTCATCGTCTAAAAATTTCATTGATCTTTCTACGAATGAGCTCATTAAGTTTGCTGTCGGACGTAAAGAAGGTGTGATTGCTGCTAATGGCGCTTTATCTGTTACCACTGGAAAGAGAACGGGTCGCTCGCCTAAAGATAAGTTTATCGTTAGGGAGCCGAATACCGAGAAAGATATTGATTGGGGCCCCATTAATCAAGCGCTTTCAGAAGAACGTTTTCATGCCTTGTGGCAACGAGCAGAATCATACACAAAAGAAATCGATTTATTTATTTCTAATCTGCAAGTCGGTGCTGATTCCAATAGCTACTTACCAGTAAAAGTTATCACGGAATATGCTTGGCATAATTTGTTTGCTAGACAGTTATTTATTCGTCCGGAAAATTTTCACGGAAAAGGCGATAAACCGGAATGGACGATTTTAAGTCTACCCGGTCTTAAAACGGATCCCCAGCGTGAGGGTGTCAATAGTGATGCGACTTTAGTTATCCATCTCACCGAACGTAAGGTTTTATTATGTGGGCATCGTTATGCGGGTGAAATCAAAAAGGCCATGTTCTCAGTGTTAAATTATTTATTGCCCGCGCAAGATGTGTTGCCTATGCATTGTTCTGCAAATGTTGGGAAGCAGGGCGACGTGGCTTTGTTTTTTGGTTTATCAGGAACAGGAAAAACAACGTTGTCTGCCGATCCGGAACGTTACTTAATCGGAGATGATGAACATGGATGGAGTGAGAATAGCGTTTTTAATTTCGAAGGCGGTTGTTATGCTAAATGTATTGATCTCTCGAAAGAGCGCGAGCCAGTGATTTGGAATGCTATTCGTCATGGGGCGGTGATGGAAAATGTTGTGTTAGATCCTAAAACCTTAGAGCCTGATTATAAAGATGCTAGCTTAACTCAAAATACACGAGTTGCTTATCCATTAGATTTTATTGCGCTGCGCGCACCCGAAAATCGTGTGGATCGTTTGCCCAATGCGGTAATCTTTTTAAGTTGTGACTTATATGGTGTATTGCCACCCGTGGCGCGTTTGAACCACGAACAAGCCGCCTATTATTTTTTAAGTGGATATACTGCGCTGGTAGGTAGTACAGAAGTCGGACAGACTGATCCCATTAAAACGACATTTAGTACGTGTTTCGGCGCTCCTTTTTTTCCGCGACCCGCTAAGGTCTATGCGGAATTACTGATAAAACGCTTGAAAACTAGTCATGCAAATGTTTATCTCGTGAATACAGGATGGACAGGAGGCCCTTATGGTCAAGGGCAGCGTTTTCCTATTCCCGACACGCGTGCCGTCATTCATGCTATTTTAAATGGCGAATTAGTCTCAGCGGAATATAGTATTTTGCCAGGTTTTAATGTTGCCATTCCTAAACAGCTGAAAGGTGTTGACTCTTGCTTATTAAATCCAAAACAAGCCTGGGATGACCCCGCCGAGTATGATATACAAGCCAAGGAATTAATTGATAAATTTATCGACAACTTTAAGAAATTTGAAGTTAGTAAAGAAATTCGCGAAGCAGGGCCTACTCTCAATTAAGCTTCACGTTGAAACTGATCGGCCAAGTCTTCGGCACGTTGTTTGGCAGCTAACATTGCCTTTTTAATTAATTCAGAAAAATGACCTTGTTCAAAAACATTTAGGGCTGCTTGCGTTGTTCCGCCGGGGGAAGTGACGTTTTGTTTTAGCTCATCAATGGATTTTTTGCTTTCAATCGCCATACGAGTAGCGCCTAATGCAGTTTGTAGGCTTAATAATGTCGCAGTTTCTTTGGACAAGCCTAGTTCAAGTCCTGCTTTCTGTAAAGCGTCGATAAATAAAAAAAAGTAAGCAGGGCCGCTGCCTGATAATGCGGCGACACTATCTATTTCCTTTTCCGTTTTAAGCCATACGACGATTCCTACACTGCAGAATAGTGATTCAGCAGTATTTTTTTGTAGTGTAGAGCAATGAGGGTTTGCTAATAATCCTGTTGCGCCACAGCCTAGCAGCGCCGGTGTGTTCGGCATGCACCGCACGATTGGAATGGCATTGTCTTGAAGATAAGCTTGCAGCGTTTTTAAGTTGATTGCTGCAGCAATAGAAATAACCAAAGGTTTTTTTTCTTGAATAAGATCAGCGATTCCAGCCGTTACCTGCTTTAAAACTTGAGGCTTTACCGCTAGTACGACGATATCAACTTGTTTAACAAGTAAGCGATTATCTGTGCTGGTATGAATATTTAAATTTTTTAGATTATCTAGTTGTTCTGAAGTCGTATTCGTGGCCCAAATATGATGTGCATCATAACCATCTGCTAATAAACCCAAGATTAGGCTGTTTGCCATGTTACCTGCGCCAATGAAGCCGATAGTTATACTCTTCGCACTTGAATTTTCGGCTGCGTTCCCGCTCAGCTCGCAATCCTCATGGTTGTTATATACACTCCGGTTGCTCATTTTCGCGGCGCCTTGCCGAAAACTCGATTGCTTTGAGTATAAATTTTTCATATTTTTTGTTTCAAATAATGTTCAAGACGTTGTAACTCATTTAACGTTCCCACATTAAACCATATCCCATCTTGGTAGTATTCACCGGTGACTTTTTCTTCGTTTATACCTTTGTATAGTACTGCCGACAAAGGGAACGATTCTGATTTATACCCTTCACCTTTCAAGATGTGGTGTTGTTGCACATCGGGGCTCACGTGCTTGGGTATATAGTTCTCAAATAAAGTAGGACGAAAAATAGCAAAACTAGCAAAGGTGAGTTTCGGTGAGCCAGTTAATGTTAAAAGATCATTAGGCAGAAGATGAAAGTCACCTTTTGGATGGAAGCTTGGATTATCGACTAATATCAGATGTGCTTGTGTGCCTTGTAGGGAATCTAGCGTTTGGCATGCTAGTTTTTCTATAGGATAATTGGTATAAATATCAGCGCTTAATACTATAAAAGGATCGCTTCCTAAAAGAGGTAATGCTTGGCAGATTCCTCCCCCTGTTTCAAGAGCGGTCGGTTCAAAGGAGTACTCAATATTAACGCCATAGCGATGGCCATTTTTTAAGGCTTCAATGATTTGCTTAGCGCGATAAGAGACATTAATAACAATGTCTTGAATGCCGGCGTCTGCTAATTTTAGGAGTTGATGTGCAATAAAAGGACGGCCTACAATGGGAAGTAAAGGTTTAGGTATTTCATCGGTTAATGGTCGCATACGTAAACCTCGACCTGCGGCAAGTATCATCGCTTTCATTTTTTTTTTGTCTCATGCAGGTTATTGGTGATAGCGACTTGTAATAATTGTTTTAGTTCATTGAGTTCAGGATATTTTTCACAGGTTTGTAGCAGATACTGGATAAGGCGGCCAGTACTGGCAAGATATTGGGGTTTATTATCGCGATAATAGAGACGTGCAAAAATACCTAATATCTTTAAATGTCGTTGTATGCCTAGCAAATCAAACCAGCGAAGAAATTCTTCTTGCGGGAGCCGATGTTCTGGCATTAACATATGATGAAATGCTAATGCCCACTTGTGTACTTGTGTTTCTGGCCAATCGATATAGGCATCCCGTAATAAAGAAACAGCATCATACGTAATAGGCCCATAGAGGGCGTCCTGAAAGTCCAATACGCCCACTTTTTGCTTGTTGGTTAATAATAAATTTCGTGAATGATAATCACGATGCACACAGACTCTTGGTTGTTCAAGTGCTGAAGTAATCAATAGTTGAAAGATTTTTTCAAGCAATATAGTCAATTTAGGTGTTATATTAAGTTTCAAATGCCTAACTAGAAACCAATCAACAAATAGATTTAACTCAAAGCGGATAAATTTCTCATCAAATAGACCTAATGCTTGATTATTCTTTAGTGTGGGTTTGCATACTTGAATTTGCGTGAGGACTTCAAGTGCACGAATATATAAGTCATCAGCACTTTCATTATTCAATAAGTTCAAATAGAGATCATCGCCTAAGTCGCTTAATAAGATAAACCCATGCTCTAGATTATAGGCCAGGATTTCTGGGACGTGGATGCCTTGTTGCGAAAAATTTTTTGCAATCGCGATAAATGCACTTATATCTTCTTTATCGGGTGGAGCAAGCATGATGACATAGCTTTGTTTTACTGCATGTACTCGAAAATAGCAGCGAAAACTCGCATCATCAACCAAAACTTGCAATTCGAAGCACGGCGAACAAACTGTTTTTAGCCAGTTTTTTACGGATAGTAGTTTACTCTCAGTGACAGCCATAATAGACCTCTTGCATAAGCTGCGTGATAGACTTGATTTCATCGTTAAACGTTAGTCTAATGAATTAGACTCTTTATAAACCAAGATTTAGAGATTTAGGTTTCCGCGCGCCATGTATCAGTTTTTTGTAAAGCAGTGTAATGTATTTTACACTGGAACGAACTTGATTATCTATAAGCATAGCCAGTAGTATAGGCGGTTCTATACCCAAAGCACTTGAAAATGCGAGATCGCATTTTCAAGTGCTTTCCTTGCGCGATGGGGATTTTCAAGGGGAGAATCGCGATTTCTCCCCTTGAATAACGGGCGGAAGCTTGGCTTTTCCCCGTTAAGTGATAGGTTATACCGCTCGCTGTGAATTCGAAAAGTTCGCATCTTCAAGTACGAGCGGTATATACACAGGCCTTACCTAAGTTTCGTGATAATAGCGGGAATCGAATATGTTTCATGGCAGTATTGTGGCATTGTTGACACCAATGCGAGAATATGGGGATATTGACTATCTTCGTTTGCGTGGCTTGGTTGATTGGCATATTGCGCAACGTACCAATGCTATTCTGGTGATGGGAACGACGGGTGAGCCGGCAACACTTAGTGTAGCTGAGCAAAATAACGTTATCAAAACTGTTGTAGAACAAGCCAATAGACGAGTGCCTATTATTGCCGGCACAGGAACAAATTGCACGCAAAGTAGCATTGAACGAACCAAAACCGCTATGGAGATAGGAGTCGACGCCTGTCTGCTAGTGACCCCTTATTATAATTGCCCTACACAAGAAGGGTTGTATCAACACTATCGTTTAATTGCTGAAAAAGTACCGATTCCACAAATTTTATATAATATTCCAAAGCGCACTGGGGTTGATTTGTTGCCTGAGACAGTGGCTAGGCTTGCTGGGATTGCTAATATTGTTGGTATTAAGGAAGGTAGGCCCGAATCTGCTAAAGCTATTATAGAATGTTGTGGAACGAATATAGACGTTTATAGTGGTGATGATAATGCAGCTTTGGAAATTATACGTTTTGGCGGTAAAGGGCTCATTTCGGTACTAGCAAATTTATTACCTAAAACGATGCATGAGCTTTGGCACGCTGAAAATACTGCTGATTTTGATAAAGCCGAAGAAATAAATCAACAGCTTCAACCTTTCTATAAAGGATTATTTATTGAAACTAATCCTATTACTGTTAAATGGTTAGCTTCTGAATTTCCCAAAGGATCTGCTGAGAAATTAATCTCAACATCCCGTGTTCGCTTACCTCTGACGACCTTATCGGCGGAGCATCAAGAGACCTTGAAACCCATGTTGGATCTATTAGACACTTTACCTAAATCATTGCTATGAAGTTATTTATTTTATTGCTAAGTTTACTATTTAGTCTGGTGGGTTGTACTTCGGTTAATAATTATATAAAAACTCGTAAATCACAATACCTATATAGCCAAGATTTCGGACCTTTGAAAACACCAAAAAATTTAAAAATAGGCCAAACATCTTATATCATTCCGGCTGCGACATCAGTTAAATCGACTCAACTACCCAATTTATATCCACCTACGGATTAGGAGCTATCACGCAGGTTATGCAAGTGGTCTATTGGAGAGGTACCAAAGCGGCCATAATGGCGCCGACTCGAAATCGGATGAGGATGCAAATCCTACGTGGGTTCGAATCCCACCCTCTCCGCCAAGTTAGGATGTGTCGTCATTGGGCACGATGATGGTCATAAACCGTCGTATTTTCTGCGTTTCGTTACTCACATACCCGCAAGTATGCTCCGTTACAATACTCGAAAAACCACGCTTTCTGGCTCATCCTCGTTAAATGACGACACACCCTACATCGCTAGCCTTATTTTCTTATAGAGGTGCCCTTTAGGCTTCTATACGTTTGCTATAGCCGTCTGCAGCGAGATATATTCAAGCGGCGTGTAAGTTTGGTTAGATTCTGTTTTTTCACTATTTAACAGCACAATTTCGTCAACTTCCATTGGTCTGGTATTGAGTTTGAGTTCTTCTCGTAGACTGGGCGCATGGTGATGGGCAATCCGACCTAATGTTAGATGCGATAGATAAGGTTTTGTTTCTGGCGTAAAGCCCAAGCTTACTGAAACTTTCTCTAATACATTGGCGAGTTCAAAAAGTTCTGTAGCAGGAATAATGTCGGCGGCAATAGCGCGCGGTGCGGTAGGGGATGGAAAAAAACGAATGTTGTGTAATTGTAAGGGAAATGGTGCAATCTTTTTTGTTGCTTCGTGAGTGTCCTCGACTAGGGTAGGTATGAGTGTGGGATCAGTAGTTCCCAAAAAGCGTAATGGAACATGCAAATTTTCTGGATACACCCAATTAACACGATTCCCCCAAGGCTCTCGCTTTAGTTCATCAATAAGTTGAGATAAGGCTTGGCGTAATTCGTCGTTTAATTCAATAGCGAAAAATATACGTAAAGGATCATGAATACTCAAATGTAGCTTCCTTACTAAAGACTGTACCATACAACTACTCATCATAACCCAATATGTAGGATCCACCTTGTAAGTTATTAACTATTCATTATGTATGCTATTCACTAGACCACATGCATAACCTGCGTGATAGACTTGATTTCATCGTTAAACGATAGTCTACGGTCCTCATTTACTCATGTAAACTCCGGTTCCTCGACTATCGTTTGCCTTGAACTCAAGCCCATCACTGGGTTATGCAAGAGGTCTACTTTCACGTTGTGGTGTTGTTGTACAGGTATTAAAAGGTATTAAAAAAAATTTTATATTACCTTGAATGGGGATGCTTGTTTATATACTATAAGTTACAATAATGAGTATATTATTTCTTCATCTTTATTTATTTCCTTATGATCATAGATACCACCTTGCTTTCTCGTATCCAATTTGGTTTTACAATAGGTTTTCATATCTTGTTTCCCACCCTCAATATTGGGTTAGCTGTTTTTTTATCTATTATGGAGGGTCTGTGGTTAAAAACAGCGAATCCAGTCTATTTAAAAGTCTGTCAATTTTGGACAAAGATATTTGCTTTGACTTTTGGTATGGGTGTGGTTACAGGTATTGTATTAGCCTATGAACTAGGTACTAATTGGTCCTCTTTTATCCGTGCTGCGGGAGGAATACTAGGTGCTTTATTTGCCTATGAAGTGTTAAGTGCATTTTTTTTGGAGGCTGGTTTTTTAGGGGTCATGTTATTAGGCTGGAATAAAGTAAGCCCAAAACTGCATTATGCAGCAACCTTGTTGGTTATGTTAGGCACTACCTTTTCTGCTTTTTGGATTATGTCCGCTAATTCTTGGATGCAAACACCAGCAGGTTTTCACGTTGAGGCAGGAAGATACGTTGTCGATAATTGGTGGGCAGTGGTTTTCAATCCGTCAGCAATACCACGTTTTTTTCATATGATCATGGCTTCTTATTTGACGACTTGTTTTGCTGTGGCAGGGGTATCGGCTTGGTATTTATTAAAGCAAAGGCATATTGATATAGCAAAACCCTGTTTTTCATTTGTTCTAGGCGCTGCTATTATCCTTGCGCCTGTTCAAATTCTGATAGGAGACATGGTTGGATTAAATGTACATAAATATCAACCGCTCAAAACTGCGGCAATGGAGGGGAATTGGCAGACGCAAAAAGGCGCTCCTTTAATTCTGTTTGCTATTCCCGATAGCCAGCACGCAAAAAATCATTATGCAGTTAGCATTCCAAAGTTAGCGAGTCTTGTTAATACTCATCATTGGAATGGAACATTGATTGGCTTAAAAAGTGTGTCTCCCAAAGATAGGCCTGTCATCGGATCGACTTTTTGGATGTTTCGTGTGATGTTGGCAATTGGTTTCCTATTTTTATTAGTGGCTTTAATTGCTTTATGGTTACGAATACGGGGTCGACTCTACCATTACAAAGGATTTTATCGTTTGTGTGTCGCGATTGCACCATTAGGGTTTTTGTGTACGATTGCGGGTTGGGTGACGGCTGAGTCAGGACGTCAGCCTTGGGTTGCATATAATTTAATGCGTACCTCACAAGGTGCTTCCTTGGTACCTTTTCACCAGGTTGTTGTATCGTTGACGTTGTTTGTTATTGTTTACGGTATCATATTTAGTTTTTATTTATTTTATCTTTTTAAGCTAATAAGCAAAGGACCGGCCTCTTTATCGCACGATACAGCAACGGATGCGGTAGACATTCCCTTTAAATATATGGCACCTGAGGTTGAATAGATGCTATTAATTCTAACATGGGCAGTGATTATTTCCTTCATCATTATGATGTATATATTACTCGATGGCTTTGATCTGGGGATAGGTATTTTATTCCCTTGGATCAAGCATGGCCAATATCGAGACATTATGATGAGCAGTATCCTACCGATTTGGGATGGAAATGAAACCTGGTTAGTCTTTGGGGCAGCGGCTTTGTATGCGGCTTTTCCAATAGCCTATAGCACCTTGTTACCCACATTGTACATGCCTATTATGATTTTGTTAGCGTCATTAATCTTTCGTGGATTAGCCTTTGAATTCCGCTTTAAAGCACAGCGTAGTCGATTTATTTGGGATATTGCGTTTTCTGTTGGATCGACTTTAGCTGCTTTTATTCAAGGAATTATTTTGGGTACCTTTGTAAAAGGATATGGAGATCACTTACCCCTTTCACATTCAGCGTATCAATGGCTGACTCCTTTTAGTGTGTTTACTGGATTAGCAGTTGTTTGTGGTTATGCATTACTGGGATCAACTTGGTTAATTGTAAAAACCGAAGGTGAGTTACAAGATCGGCTCTATAAAGTTGCTAAAATTTTATTAGGGATCGTTGCTTTTTTCTTGATAGCAGTGAGTATTTGGACTCCCTTTGTAGATCCGAGGATTATGCAGCGTTGGTTTTCCTTGCCTAATTTTATCTATTTATCTCCTTTACCCATCTTAACAATAGCTATTGTATTTTATAATTTCTATTGTTTACACAAGCGCAAAGAAAAATCTCCTTTTGTCTTGAGCATGGGACTCTTTATTTTTGCTTATATTGGGTTTTGCATTAGTGCCTGGCCTTACATTATTCCGCACGTGGTTCCTGTATGGGAAGCCGCTGCAGCGCCATCGACCTTGAAATTTGTTTTAGTAGGCACTTGCATTTTAATACCTATCTTATTGATTTATACGGCTTATTCGTACCATGTCTTTCGCGGTAAAGTCAAAGAAGCCATCCATTATTAGCTAGTTATGAAAAAACGTACTCGTCAATGGCTGTGGTTTATTGGCTTATATATTGTGGGTGTTGCGACAGTCGCAGCGGTTTCCACACTGCTGCGCTGCTTGATTCCGCATTAAAACTAATAAACTAGAACTCCGAGTAGTTCTGGCGGCCAGGTGGCGGGTTCTTGATTATCCGAGCCATCACACTTTGGGAACTAAACGATCTTGCTTTAATGATATTTTTGTTTTTTCGGAAGAGTTTAAAAATACATCAAAAAATGCAATTCTGGATTTTCTAGCAGGGTTAATGGAAATTGGAATTAGTTTAGCGATAAGCCGTAATAGTTTATCTAGGATAGTCATGCTTTCCTTCGGATAGTTTTCTTTATAAATGTTTATTTCTTCAAGGCTCTTTTCTCGAAATTCTTCCCGCGCTTTTTTTACATCTTCATCTTTGAGCGCTGAGATTTTATTCTCTCTAATACTTATGTTGAGCAGCGTAGAGAAGTAACTGCTAGAGAGATGTTTTAATTTAGTAACAAGTTCAGCACTTGCAACTTTGTTCTCTGTATTTAAATAAAACTCGTCAATCGTGTGAATTATCTCTAGATAAGATTTTTTGAGATTAGGAGTAGAATTTAAATTTTCTCTTAGCTTATCAGTGAGCATGTAAATTAAATCGTCACCTTCATGTTCAACACGGGAAGAGGGCGACAAGTACTGCGGTCTAAAAGGATTAAAAATTTTTTTAGCAGAACAATCTTGTTCAAATCTACGGTTGACAAACTGATCGATTTCACTTTCTTTTATCCTGGAATTTAGTGCTTTTAACTTGTCGCATAACTCCGCATAGTTTAAGACAACTTTAGGAAGATACTCCGTTAGGAGAGATTCATTAGATTTTTTTATTATATTTTCTATTGCTTCTTGCAAAGTGTATGATTTCATTTTAGAGGAGTCTGCTTGTTTGCTTTCTTCCTTCATCTTTTGGAGAGCTACTAAAAAGTAATCCGAACGTAAGCCAAGTGGGGACAAGGCTGCCTTTAGCTCTTTCGTATCAGAAGGTATAGGCGCAATGTCTATCGTTGCATTTAGAGTATTTTTAGAAAAACATTTAAAAAGTGTATTTAATGCAGGCAGTGAGGCAAGCGCTAATAAAGCTATTGTTTCTTCCATGAGCCTTGAGACAGTATCGTTTTCTTTTGGAGGCTGTAAGGTAATATTTAAAAAATCTAACAAAGCATGAATCCCCCGATAAAATTATCTTCTGATAAGAACTCCTAGCCCGTACATCATACATAATTGAAATAGTGCGGTATAGTTCATTTGTATTTGCCAAATTACAGCGATTGACTAAAGGCATTAAAATTAGGAGAATCGCAGTCAACCTTCCTGGCCGAGTTTACACGAAAAAAATAGATAGTAAAATGATACACTCCATTATCCACATACCGGATGCGCGTTTGCGTGCCCCTACAGAGACAATAACTGTCTTTGATGCAAACTTACAACAACTCATTGAGGATATGTTTGAAACTATGTACGCGGCTAAAGGGATTGGTTTAGCTGCGCCACAAATTGCGCTAAGCAAAAAGCTTGCTGTTATTGATGTCTCTGCGAATAAAGTATCAACCTTATGCTTAATTAATCCCGAAATTGTTGATAAGCGGGGGGAAGCGCTCATGGAAGAGGGTTGCTTATCGGTTCCTGGTATCTATGATAAAGCACCTAGAGCGCTTTGGGTTAAACTCTCAGCATTGGATAGGCATGGAAAACCTTATGAAATAGAGGCCGAAGGCTTGTTAGCTCATTGTATTCAACATGAAGTCGATCATCTCAACGGAAAATTATTTTTAGATTATTTGTCGCCATTAAAACGTCAATTAGCCCGAAAAAAGCTGGAAAAAATAAAAAAAAAACAAGGTAAGCTTTGAAACTCATTTTTGCGGGTACCTCCGAATTTGCATTGCCAAGTTTACAGGCTTTGCTTGCGTCGAAACATCATGTGCTTGCGGTATATACACAGCCTGATCGGCCTACAGGTCGGGGTCGCCGTTTATTAATGGGTCCTATCAAGCGACTTGCACTAGAAAAAAATATTCCTGTTTGTCAGCCATTGACGCTACGTGATGCTAAAGAACAGAAAACATTAGCAGAGTGGCAGTCGGATCTCATGATTGTTGTTGCCTATGGCCTTATTCTTCCAAGGCCCGTTTTGGCTATCCCTATTTTTGCTTGCATCAATGTTCATGCCTCGTTGTTGCCACGCTGGCGCGGAGCGGCGCCGATTCAACGTGCTATTTTAGCAGGTGATAGTGAAACCGGTGTTAGTATTATGCAAATGGATGAAGGTTTGGATACCGGCCCGATCTTTCAAAAAGTTTCTTGTAAGATAGAAAAGACAGATACCAGCCAAACCTTACAAGATCGTTTAGCCAGATTAGGGGCTGGAGCCTTGTTAACGAGTGTAAATGATATCCAACAACGACATTATCAATTGCAAACACAAAATGATAAAGAAAGCACCTACGCTAAGAAAATTGATAAAACAGAAGCAGAGATTCATTGGCAGCAAAGTGCTGAGCGCATCGATAGAATGATACGGGCTTTTAACCCTAAACCCGTTGCCTATACCCTGTTAGGTCAACACCTATTGCGTGTTTGGTCTGCGCAGGTATTAGAAGAACAAGCGACAATAAATGCGGCGCCTGGTGTTATTCTGAATGCAAAACCAGAAGGAATTGATGTTACGACAGGCGCAGGCATATTGCGTTTATTGCAGTTGCAATTGCCAGGAGGGCGTTGTTTACCCGTATCCGAACTGCTTCATGGAAGGTCGCATTTATTTCGCCCTGGGTTGATCTTAGGCCGTGCAATTGTCAACTCACCCTAATCTTCATGCATTAGAAAGTGTCTTTTAACGCGGCAGATGTCGACAAGGGTATTTTAGAGACAGAACCTATGCTAGAGTGCTAAAAAATAAGAATTAGATGGGTAATTTTATGAAGAAAATAAAGCCGGTATTTAGTTGTTTGTTGCTAATAGGTTTGTTTTCGATCGCAGCTTGTACGACGACGAGTCAAACTGATAATTTGCAGCATTGTCCTAAAATTAAAAAAAGTAAAACGAGTGCGGATAAAAAAAAGACCTTGCCTACGCTGATGCAAGTGATCCAGAGTCCTGATCGTTTACGAGTGATTCTCTATAGTGATGTCTGTTTTCAAACTAATGGGCGCTTGACAATAGACTGTTTAGACCAACTTGCAAGAACTATGAACACAATAAAACGATATGGCGATGGACTGATTCAAGTGGTGGGTTATACAGATGATATCTATGATCCACAAACGGCAGATGAAATATCCTTACGCCAAGCCAATTCCGTGCTAGTTTTTTTGTGGTCAAAGGGAATTGAACCCCAGCGTTTACGTGCGGTAGGTTATGGTAACCATGATCCAATAGCAAGTAATCGGAATGTAAAGGCCAGCTCTGCGAATCGTCGTGTCGAAATTATGCTAGTGAAATAACCCTTTAGTTACTAGGATGTGTTGAGAATTAAGCCCCTATTTTCGGTATAAGTGTTCATAAAATCAACGTGGGGAGAATAGTAAATAGTACTTTTGTCTTTAGCTAAAGCACCAAGCCTATTTGTAATACTGATTTCCGCCTGAGCTTGGTTTTGTGTTTCCACAAAGCCATTGTTTGCTCGTAGCTGTTTGGAAAATAGATATGCTTTTTGTGCAAGTTGTACGTCTAAACTATGGGCAATGCCTGCTAGAAAAATCTTTCCTGTGCCAGTCGCATTTATCTTCAAATAAGGAGTATTTACCCAATAAATTATTAAGTTTCCATTTCCTGCTAAATGGATAGTTTGTAATGCCACTTCACCTTCTATTTTAATTTTCCCGTCATTTTTACCTTGTACTACAAGATGTGTACTCTTAATATGATGTAGCGTGATGTTTGTTTTACCATCGACAGTGATCGATCGTAAATTTAGTTTATCTGTACAGAGTTTGATACAACCCCTTCCTTTGGTAATAAGGGCTAATGACCCCGTTAATCCTTTTCCTATTAAGCAGCCATTGCTAGTAAAACGAATTTGATTTAATTGAGAGGATGAGAGATTGACCTTAACGGTTAATCGATCGCCTTGCCGTGGCCAATAATTCCATTTTGTTGCAAGGTATAAGGTATGATTCTTTATTTTCCAGGTTACCGAAGAAACAGATTTGGGGTCGCCAAGGATTTGTAATGAGGGAGTTGAGGTGGTTGAGGTTGCATTGATAGTTACGTTGACCGGATTTTGAACATCTAATGCAGAGAAAGTGCCGATAGCTACGTTTTTGCTTACGATGGGGGCATAAGGAGTTTGTGCGGCGACGATGGGGGCTAAAAAGCAGAAAAAAATGGCAAGTGCATAATAAGCCAATGGTTTCATGAGTTTATTCTCTTTATTGTTGTTTCCCGGAATAGTAATCCTCTTACAGAAAATTTTCTACTTATACCGTCAGCACACCTTAGTAATGGGCACGAAAGTAGTTGTATTCACTGCCGCCCATGCTACTTTTTAATTTTTGTTCTGTGCAGAGAACCGTTAGAAACGGTTTTTTTCGCTATATTTTTCCTTAAGCTTATTGGGTTATAATTCTAAGCCTTGCGCCTATCTGCTGATCATTTATGAAGTATATTATCCAACAAGAAATCCAAACTGCTTTAGCAGCTTTAGAAGGACTGTCTTTTTTACTTCCTTTGGCAATACAAGTGGATTATGCAAGGGAAAAATCACATGGGGATTTCTCTAGCAATATTGCTTTGTTACTTGCCAAATCCTTAAAAAAGCAACCGCGTCAATTGGCTGAGAAAATAATAGCCAATATGGACTGTTCTAAAACTACTTCCTTAATAGAAAAGATTGAGATAGCGGGGCCAGGATTTATTAACTTCACTGTGAAAAAAACAGCGTGGTATCCGGTTATCGGGCAGATTTTGATGCAAGGAAAACAATTTGGCGCATCGGAAGTGGGTAAAGGCAGACCACTTTTAGTGGAGTATGTTTCAGCTAATCCTACGGGCCCTTTGCATGTAGGCCATGGTCGAAGCGCTGCTTATGGTGATTCCCTAGTGAGATTATTGAGAACGGTAGGTTATCAAGTCTGTGCAGATTATTATGTCAATGACGCCGGCCGGCAAATGAATATTTTAGCGACCAGTGTTTGGTTACGGTATTTAGAGGCATGCGGAGAAGCATTTGTTTTTCCTAGTAATGCTTATCGTGGAGCTTATATCCGTGAAATTGCTGCACAGCTTTTAGCGCAATATGGGAAACAGTTTTATAAGCAAGTCTTACTCGTGTTTGCAGATATCCCTGCTGATGAGCCCCAAGGAGGTGACAAAGAGATTTATATCGATGCCTTAATCCTAAAGGCGAGAAGTTTGTTAGGCGCTACGAATTATCAAATAATATTTGATGCTGCTTTGAATGGAATCTTGCAGGATATTAAAGAGGATCTAAGCGCTTTTAAGGTTAACTTTGATTGCTGGTTTTCAGAAAACAGCTTATTTACTTCAGGCGTTGTTGATAAAACGATTGAACGATTAAAAGTCAGTGGCCATACCTACGAATCGTCTGGCGCTTTATGGTTTAAATCAACAGAATTTGGCGATGATAAAGATAGAGTATTAATCCGAGAAAATGGTCAAGCGACTTATTTTGCGGCCGATGCAGCTTATCGGCTTTCTATTTTAGAAGATCGAGGTTTTACAAGAATAATTAATGTATTAGGGGCTGATCATCACGGCTATATCGCTAGAATTCGAGCGGTGATTCAGGCATTAGGCTACCCAGCAGCGAGTTTAACTGCATTATTAGTGCAATTTGCTATGCTTTATCGGGGAGAAGAAAAAATACAGATGTCTACGCGTAGCGGTGAATTTATTACTTTACGCGAATTGCGCGAAGAAGTTGGTAGTGACGCTGCACGATTTTTTTATGTATTGCGTCGTGCAGAACAACACATGGATTTTGATTTAGAGCTTGCTAAAGAACAATCTAATGCCAATCCTGTTTACTATGTGCAATATGCTTATGCGCGAATCTGTAGCGTGTTACGTCAACTGGCAACAAAGCAATTAAAATGGCAGAAAACGATCGGCATGGAAGCGCTGGAAGAATTAAAAGAAGAGCAAGAAATTGATTTATTAATCTTGTTGAACCGTTATCCTGAAATGTTAGAGCAAGCGGCAAATTACTATGAACCTCATATCATAGCCCATTATTTACGAGGTTTAGCACAGGCTTTTCATGCCTATTATAATCAGCATGTTTTTTTAGTCGAAGCGGATGATTTGCGAAATGCGCGACTAAATTTAATCATGGCTACCCAGCAAGTGATAGGGAATGGTTTAAATTTATTAGGCGTAGACACGCCGGAAGTGATGTGATGGCAAAGGATTATGCTAAATACACGATGTATCGCAAAGAACGATCGCAACGTAGTCGTCTTTGGATGATGCTGGGATTCTCTATAGGTCTATTCATCTTAGGATTGGGATTATTTTTTTTAAAATCCCATCATAACCAGAAAATAGAACAACAAACTAAAAGTAAGCTAAAACAAAAAATATTAGAAGCTCCAGCGCCTAAGCCACCAGAACCAAAGTTCGATTTTTATAATATATTACCACAAGACGCATTATCATCCGCTTCTCAATTGGCGAATGACGCTGCGCTGTCTAATGCACAGGCCAATAGGGCAATGACCAACGATGCGACATCGGTTTCGCATCATTTAAAAAAGCCATTAGCAGACTTAATGAATACAACTCCTGAACAAGTTGCAATGGCGGAAGCTAAAAAGCAGTTGGATCAAGAAATGAGCCAGCTAAGCAATGATGCCTATATTCTCGTGTTAGGAAACTTTGAAGATGTTTCTCAAGCAGAACAATACCAAGCTCAAGCACTCCTAAAAGGATTTCCTGTGCAAAGCAAAATCAATAAGGTCAACGGAAGGGTGATCTACCAGCTATTTATAGGCCCTTATTCAAGGTTAGCACTCGCTTCGCAGCAAGAAAAACGTTTAAACACAGCGGGGATGGTATCGGTTTTAGTTAAATTGAGTCCATAAGACTTGAAAAGAGACAGGAAAGCCACCATTAATAGCCCTTGAGCTCTTACACAAATTCTAAAAGGTAAGCCGTGCAAACCTTACATGGTACAACAATATTATTGGTTCGGCGAGATGATAAAGTCGTTATCGGTGGAGATGGCCAAGTCACCTTAGGGAATGCTATCGTTTTAAAGGGCAATGCCAAAAAAGTTCGTAAATTATATAATGATCAGGTATTAGTTGGGTTTGCAGGGGCTACTGCAGATGCATTTACCTTATTAGACTTATTTGAGGGAAAATTGCAAAAACATCAGGGAAATCTATTGCGGGCAGCGCTTGAATTGGCAAAGGATTGGCGTACCGATCGTATATTGCGCCGTTTAGAAGCAATGTTAGTGATTGCAGATAAAGAAAAATCGTTTATGTTAAGTGGTAATGGCGATGTCATTGAACCCGAACACCATTCTGTTGCTATCGGTTCTGGCGGTGCTTATGCCCAATCAGCTGCATTGGCACTATTAAAAAATACCAAATTAAGTGCTCGTAGTATCGTTGAAAAGAGTTTAAGCATTGCCGCAGATATTTGTGTTTTTACTAATCATCAGCGAACCATTGAAGAAATTGGTTCTCCTACTAAAAAATAAAAATGTATTTTTCCTGTTATTTATTCAACAATTTATCCAACAATGAAAGCTAATTTATTTAATCTACTTGATAAGTCTGCTGATGAGACTAATGAAACTTCTAAGTTAATGTCGATGGATGCTAATTTTCCAGAAGAAAACTCAGAGAAGGTCGAAACTAGCTCAGAAGATGTTTTGTTAGCAGTGCATACGCTGGCTAAAATTGATATGACGCCTAAGCAGATTGTGCAAGCGCTCGATCGTTATATTATTGGACAAAATGATGCAAAGCGGGCTATTGCGATCGCTTTACGTAATCGTAAGCGTCGTATGATGCTTGAAGCTGAATTACGAGAAGAAGTCACTCCCAAAAATATTCTTATGATAGGGCCTTCTGGCGTAGGTAAAACAGAGATTGGGCGCCGTGCTGCTAAAATTACCGCTTGTCCTTTTTTAAAAATAGAAGCAACAAAATTTACTGAGGTAGGCTATATTGGCCGCGATGTTGATTCTATTCCTCGAGATTTAGTTGATTCTGCCTTTAAACATTTACGTGAAGAAGACATTAGTCGATTACAACCCCAGGTTTTAGAAACAGCAGAAAATAAAATTATTGATTATTTTGTTCCTCCTATGCATAGCGCAGGAGGAGAAGTTGATGAGCTTAAGAAAAAGGAAAAATCTGTGGCACGTAATGTTTTTCGAAAGCAACTGCATCAAGGTCTTTTACATGATAAGGAAGTCGAAATAGAACTTGCTGCACTGCCCGTAGGTGTGGAGATTATGGGCCCGCCTGGTATGGAAGAAATGACTAATCAGTTACAACATATGCTGCAAAGTGTCGGGACCTCGCGTACACGGACACATCGTATGAAAGTAAAAGACGCACTTCCTGCTATACAAAAAGAAGAGGCTGGTAAGTTATTGAATGAGGAAGAGCTGAAACGTAAAGCGATAGAATGGGTAGAACAATATGGTATCGTATTTATTGATGAAATTGATAAAGTATGCCGCCGAAGTGAAATGAGTGGCGCCGATGTTTCCCGCGAAGGCGTGCAACGTGACTTGTTACCACTTATTGAAGGTTGTACCGTTTCAACCAAATACGGCATGGTGAGGACTGATCATATCTTATTTATTGCGGCGGGTGCTTTCCATTTAGCTAAACCTTCGGATTTAGTCCCAGAATTACAAGGCCGACTACCTATTCGCGTTGAATTAAAGGCATTAACAGCAGAAGATTTTGAACGTATCCTGACTGAACCGAAAGCTTCTTTGATTACCCAATACAAGGCATTGCTAGGGACGGAAGCGCTCGCATTAGATTTTGATGAATCTGCTATCAAACGCATTGCCGAAATCTCCTACGAGCTCAATGAAAAGACTGAAAATATTGGTGCACGTCGTCTCTATACGGTAATGGAGCGTTTACTTGAAGAAATATCTTTCGAGGCCACTGACTATAGTGATAAATCAATAAAAATTGATCTCAAGTATGTTAATGAGCATCTGGCAAGCTTAGCCAATGATCAAGATCTTAGTCATTTTATTTTATAAGCGATGGCTTCCCCATTTCCTCTTGATATTAAACTTTTACAGAAAACCAGAGTATTGGAAATTCAGTTTGATAATAGGAAAAAGTTTATTTTACCTTGCGAATACTTACGCGTGTTCTCACCTTCGGCGGATGTCAAAGGGCATGGTCAATCAGAAGGTAAATTAGTTTCAGGTAAAAAAAACGTCAATATCATTGATATAGAAGCAGTCGGTCATTATGCGGTGAAACTAGTATTTGATGATGGTCATAATACTGGAATATATAGTTGGGAAACACTCTATGACTTGGCTACCCATTATCCTATTAATTGGCAGCGTTATTTGCAACGCCTAGAAGCGGCGAATGCAAGCCGCGAATCAATATATACCGCTCGCACATGAAGACGCGAAATTTTCAAACTTGTCGCGAGAGGCATACCCAATTACATGAGGGGCGGAAGCAAAGCTTACGCGCCATCATTCAAGGGGAGAATTGCGATTCTCCCCTTGAAAATCCCCATCGCGAGAAGAAAATACTTGAAGTTGCGAATTCGCAACTCCAAGTATACTGGGTATAGTCTGTTTTTTTATACCCTTCGCCTTTCAAGAGGTGATGTTGTTGCACATCAGAACTCATGTGCTCATGTATTCGGGAGTCATCCCTCTCGTTTGTCCTCTGTGCCTAAACACCTAATTTTCTAATGGATTAATTTCATACAGGAAAGAATAATCGAAGTTTGAGCAATAGCGGCAGCTAAAACCCATCTAATGAGTTCAGCTTTCAACTCGGCAATTTTAATGCCTATCTTAGAGGATACTTCAATAAGTTTAGTATCTAAGTGGGGAGGAGTGACAATTTTACTGATAATAATCTCAGAAAGTAATTGGGCATGTGTTTCTGCTTGATTCGCGGGAACTCCTACGTTTTTTAATGTATTGGCATAAGTAAGTGTGTCAAATACAGCTGCTTTTCCCATGTCGGCATACTCCCTTTATTGTATTTATTAATTATCTCTATAGGATAATAACATACCGGATTATTTTTTGCACGCGTAATGAATTGCATGAGAGCAATTTATAGAACTTAGGTATTTTTTTGTAATACAGTTACCCTAGCAAAACGTCTTTTACCGACTTGATAAATATGTGTTGTTCCGCTAGAGACCATTAATTTCTTATTTTCAATTTTTACAGAATCTATTTTAACAGCACCCCCACTAATCGATCGCAAAGCTTCTGAAGTGCTTGCTACCAGTCCTATTTGCTTTAATAAATTGGCAATAGATATTGTTTCTACATCAATATACAACGTGATAGTTTTAATATCTGCTGGAATAGCACCATCCTTAAATCGGCGTTCAAATTCTTCTAAGGTCGCTTTAGCGATTGTTTTATCATGAAAACGCTGGACGATCTCTAATGCTAATTCCACTTTAAAATGACGTGGATTTTCCCCTTCTCTCGCTTCTTTTTGCATGTGTTTGATATCCGTCAGCGTTTTATTGAGAGAAAGTAATTCAAAATAACGCCACATGAGTTTGTCAGAGATTGACATGATCTTTCCAAACATTTCGCTAGCAGGCTCATTAATACCTATATAATTATTTAGAGATTTAGACATTTTTTGTACACCA
Source organism: Pseudomonadota bacterium (assembly GCA_040384585.1). GTDB lineage: Bacteria > Pseudomonadota > Gammaproteobacteria > Diplorickettsiales > Diplorickettsiaceae > JAZKJD01. The sequence continues at coordinate 75,519 of JAZKJD010000008.1, forward strand.
TCTAATCCTTCTAAAAGAGGCATCATGATAACGACTTGGGGTGTTTGATGAAAATGTTTTTGCAATTCTCTTCCCATTAATAAATTAAATTTTTGATCATTGCCTCCGAGTTCGATATCCGTTTTTAATACAACCGAATCATAGCCTTGTAGTAAGGGATAAATAAATTCATGGAGTGCAATTGCTTGGTGGTTGTGATAGCGCTTATGAAAATCATCACGTTCTAACATTCGGGCAACCGTATAAGATGCAGCAAGTTTAATCAGTTCGGTAGCAGAGAGTTTAGATAACCATTCTGAATTAAAGCGCAATTGAGTTTTTTTACTGTCTAAAATTTTATTAAATTGATGTTGATAGGTCTTTGTATTGATTTGGACTTCTTCCATCGTTAATGGAGGGCGTGTTGCATTTTTACCAGAAGGATCGCCAATAAGTCCTGTAAAATCACCAATCAAAAATACAACTTCATGACCTAAATCTTGTAATTGACGCATTTTATTAATAAGTACGGTATGACCTAAATGTAAGTCCGGCGCTGTGGGATCGAATCCTGCTTTAATTCGTAAAGGTCTTCCTTGTTTTAATTTTTCTTTTAATTCACTGATAACAAGTATTTCTTCACTTCCTCGTTGAATGATTTCCAAAGCGTCTGTTGTCATGCTGGGTTGCCGGTTAATGCTAATGCTTGTGCATAAAGTTTATTTTTTTTTTCATGCGTTATTTTAGCCGCTAAGCTTGCAGCTTGTTTAATAGGTAATTCATTCAATAATAGCGCTAAAATCCGTTGTACTTCCAGAGCTGAGGGTGTGGAAACCTGTTCGTTGCCTTTTACAATAACAACAAATTCACCACGTTGTTGATTTTTATCATCGCTTAGCCAAGTCTTTAGCTGTTCTGGGTTCCCCTCATGAATAGTTTCAAATATTTTTGTCAATTCCCGGGCTAAGACAACGGTTCGTTTAGGACCAAATAGAGATAGCATATCTTCTATTAAGTCTAGAATTCGGTGGGGAGCTTCATAAAAAATCAGGGTTCGTGTTTCGTGTAATAAATTTTTTAGTTTTTTTTGACGCGCAATTTTTTTTTCAGGTAAAAATCCTTCAAAAATGAATCGATGGCAATCCAGTCCTGAAGCACTTAAAGCGGCGATTAATGCACAAGGGCCTGGGATAGGGATAACAGGAATTTTATTTTGACGTATCTTCTTGACTAAAATATAGCCAGGGTCACTAATTAAGGGAGTGCCTGCATCGCTGATTAAGGCAATCGTTTTATTTTGTTGCAGCCGTTTTAATAGCATTTCACTACGTTCGGATTCATTATGCTCATGTAAGGAAAGTACAGGCGTGTTAATTGCGAAGTGATTTAATAATTTACGCGCATGACGTGTGTCTTCGGCAGCAATACAGTCAACGCTGCGCAGCGTTTCAATGGCACGTGCACTAATATCCCCAAGATTACCAATAGGGGTTGCAACGATATACAAACCAGGGGGTTTTAACATAAAACTTTACGAGCTGGACTACTCAATGCGTAACATGAGCGAGATAGTATATACCGCTCGTACATGAAGATGCGAACTTTTCGAATTCACAGCGAGCGGTATAAACCTTTGAAACCTAGATAGACAGGATAGGAGCACAATTGTCAATACACCCTATCTCAATGATAAATGCTATATTTGAAAATTAGCATCTTTTTTGGTGAGCGGTATAATGCACCGCTTTATTCCACGCAAAATTCAGAGGTTATATTTAGTATGGCTAGGCAAGCAAAACAACAAAAGTTAGGGTTGTGGATGTTAACAGCCTTAGTGGCTGGGAACATGATTGGTTCCGGCATTTTTTTATTGCCGGCTTCCTTGGCTGCATTTGGTAGTATTAGTTTGCTATCTTGGATTGCTACTGCAGGAGGCGCTTTGTTAATAGCACTAGTATTTGCTAAGCTAGGTACTGTCATGCCACGAATTGGAGGTCCTTATGCCTATTGTCGAGAGGCATTTGGCGACTTTGTTGGATTTCAAATGGCTTATAATTACTGGATTGCGCTCTGGGTGGGTAATGCGGCAATAGCGATTGCTTTTACGGGGTATTTAAGTTTTTTCCTAGCAGATCTAGCTAAAAATACTGCACTGTCATGTTTGCTTAGTATCAGCTTGGTTTGGTTAATGACCTTTATCAATTTGATTGGTGTTCGTCATGCCGGCATCTTTCAACTATTGACCACTATTTTAAAGCTTATCCCATTGCTGCTAATTGCATTGGTAGGTATTTTTTATATACATCCTCACTATTTAGCTAATTTTAATCTAAGTGGACAATCAAACTTTGCGGCTTTTAGTGGCGCGGCAACATTAACATTATGGTCTTTTATTGGTTTAGAGTCTGCCTCAGTTCCTGCAGGCCATGTAGCTAATCCTAACCGCAACATTCCACGAGCGACTATTTTAGGCGTACTGATTGCAACGGCAGTTTATATTCTCAGTAGCATCGCGGTGATGGGGAGTATGCCTTTGAGTCAGCTTGCGCATTCTAATGCGCCTTATGCGGATGCTGCCCGTTTAATGTTTGGACCCATAGGCAGTATTATCGTTGCTATAGGGGCTGTTATTTCTTGTTTGGGGGCATTAAATGGTTGGATTTTACTTCAGGGGCAAATTCCATTAGCGGCTGCGGAAGATAAGCTTTTTCCCCGTATTTTCGAGAAAAAATCTGCAAATGGTACGCCTGTTATGGGTTTAGTTATTTCTAGTGTGTTGATTACTTTGCTTTTGTTGATGACCTTAAGCCAATCTTTGGTTAAACAGTTCACGACTATTATCTTGTTAGCTACCCTGGCTTCACTGATTCCATATTTTCTAACCACCATGGCTGAACTTATTATCTTTTTGAAATATCCTGGTCTTTTTAAAGGAAAAAAATTGTTAGGTTCAGTGCTTATTGCCATTTTAGCGGGTATTTATTCTTTTTGGGTAATTATTGGGTCTGGTAAAGAAACTATTTTTTATGGCACATTATTACTATTGAGCAGTGTGCCTGTGTATGTTTGGATGAAGTGGCGAGCATCTTTCGATAAGACGAGCTCAAATGCCGGCGAACAACCTTTACCTTTGCCATGAGGCAACTATACTCTCCGTATTTGGAATACAGTTTGCATAAACTAATTGTTATTTTATTTGTTTTTTTACTAAGCGGTTTTAGTACGACTGCTTTCGCTGAGCTACCTAATGATTCCCCTTTACTTGCTTCTGCGCAGCAGCAATTAGTTACTGAGCAAACGCGCAATGGTCTACTGGAAAAAAAATTAAAAGGTTTACAGGCCGAACAGAAAAATTTTTCTACGCAGCCCATAACTCAGGAATCATTAGAACGTCTTAATCTAATGATAGCAATGGCTAAAGCAGATCTAGATAGTGTCAATTTAACACTACAGACAACTCAGCAATCTACTGATCTTATTCAAGACGCTATTCGAAATGTACCTGAGCAGTGGCAACTTGCCGATCGTGGGCTTTCAATCAGTCAAGAACAACAGGAAAAATTACAACAGTATTTAGAGGAACGGCGACGGTTATTTAACCTTCAGCAAAAACGCAGTAAGATTTTGCTGCGGTCGCGTGACATTATTCAGCAGACACTTAGCTTTTTCGAAGATTGGAAACGGGATTTACAGAGAAAATATCAGCTTCAACAGAAAACTGCTAGAGAACAATTCATTGATAATTTAGCGACTCATTTAGAACAAGAACAGAAAAAATGGGTGAGCCGTTTAAATCAATGGAATGAAGAGTTGAAAAAAGTAGGTACAACAAATTTTCTGCACAGTACTTCCTATGATCAAATTGAGTTTAATATATTTGAAGCAGAAGAAAAAAATAATTTGTTAGAAACAGAACTTAATATAGCAAAAATATCGAATAAATTACAGGATTTAGATTCCATTTTTAACCAAAAGCTCTCTTTAAGTACCTTGAGTAATCTACAACACCAGCTTGAAAATCTAAATGAACGTATTCAAATCTCAAGTAATTTATTACAGAACAAGCTCAAGTTTTTACAAAGTTACATGCAATTAATTAGTAAAGACTTAAAAAAGAATAGTTTGAATTCTGCGCATGATAAAATGAGATTAGCGCAGTTAGAAGACATCGTTTCAGGGTATCAAAATCTATTTTTAAAAACCAAACAATTAGAGAAGCAGCGCACATCACAACAAGCCCTAATTGCTAAGCAGTTAAAGTTACAATTAGCGAACCGACAAAGATTACCTGGTTGGAATCTAAATGCTTGGCTTGTTCTGGGAAAGACAATGATCCAAATTCCTGCATTAACCCTAGAAAAATTATCTGGGTTTTACGACCCTATCATGAGCAGACTTGCATTGGTATCGGGTTGGCAATGGTTAATTGGATTACTGGGATTTCTCATATGGTTTGTTATCTGGTTAAAATTACGTCGTTTTTTAGCCGTAGATAGAGTGCGTTTGCAGCAACGTAGTCGAGGATTTTTTTCGGCACAAACCGTTATTGTCGTATTGCATTTACTGCAACGGCATCTGACCGGTATTATGTTATTAGCTGCATTAGTAGGCTTACTATTTTTGTTAAATATCCCATTCAAATTTTTCTTTTTGATTCTGAGTTTGAGTGTGGTTTGTTTGGGATTTAGTATCGTTATCCAACTGGCGCATATTTTATTGTTGGAGAATACTACCGATGAGAGTGGGCATGATGTAAAACTATATTATCGTTTGCGCACAACCTTGTTAATTGGCGGTATTATTACGTTGGCTACCATTTTAGTTAATCAATTACCGGTTAACTATGAAGTACAAGATCTGTTTAGCCGCTTATTTATGCTATTTCTTTTGATAGTCGCATTAGTGTTAATGAAAGGCTGGGAGGTCGTTCCTATATTACTAGAGCCCTATGTGGAGAATAAACATGCTTATTTAAAGCGGATTATTCGTTGGTTAAGTTTTTTAATTCCATTTAGTTTATTGACCAATGCACTGATCGGTTTAGTCGGCTATGTTGAATTGGCATGGGCTATCGCCCATTATCAAGGTTTATTTTTAGTAGCGCTCACTGCGTATCTTTTACTTAGGGGTCTTTTAGATGAACTGATTCGTTGGGCGTCCGAGCAATGTATTCGTCGTTTTAGGAATGGCTGGTTATGGAGCCAAGCGTTATTAAAGCCTTTTCATCAGATTTTAAAACTCATTTTATTAATATTATCGGTTATCTGTTTGTTTAAACTCTATGGTTGGGGAGATCGCGCTACACTTATTAATTTCAACCTAAGTAAATTAATTAATACTAAATTGTTTAGCATTTCAACGAGTGTGACAGTAACCGGTTTTACTGTCGTTCAATTAGCGATACTTGTTGTTATCTTAATATGGATTGCACACTGGTCACGTGAATTTGCCTATCGTTGGTTATTTGTGCACACGAAAGACCTTGGTTTACGTAATAGTTTGGCTATTTTTACTCAGTATACGCTTATCGCTATTGGGATTACGATTGGCTTAAATATTTTGGGATTAACTTGGGCTAATATTTCCCTTATTTTAAGCTTGTTTTCTTTAGGTGTCGGTTTAGGATTGCGTGATCTATTTAATAATTTTTTTACAGGTATTTTTTTGTTATTAGAAAGACCTGTAAAAGTAGGGGATTGGGTTACAGTAGGTAGTTACGATGGACAAGTCTCACATATAGGTGCCCGCTCTATTACGATAACTACCGACGATCGACAGGAACTATTAGTTCCTAATGCGGATATTTTCAGTAAAAATTTTATCAATTGGACGCATCGTGATAGTGTTGTCCGTGCTTTAGTAAAAGTGAGAACCAACCGAAAAGATAACCCATACCGTATTAGAGATATTATTTTAGAAGTATTAGCGACGATTCCAAAAATCCTAACCAACCCAAAACCTGAGGTTTATTTTAAAGAAATTGATCAAATTCTTTTAGAATTTAAAGTTGAATACTATGTGGATTTAAATCACATTAGTTCACGTTCTGGAGTGCGTTCACAGTTTCTGTTCAGTTTGTGGGAACGTTTTTCTAATGAAAGTATTTTGCCTCCCGATGCACCGCATGACGTACATATTGCAGGTAAATTAGAGTGCAAGCCATTAAATTAGGGAAGCAATGAATAAAAGAATTAAAATAATGTTTACCGGTGGTGGTTCAGCTGGCCATGTAACCCCTAGTCTTCCCTTAATTCAATCACTCAAAAATAAGGAGGCCAGCATTTTTTTTTGTGGTTCTAAAAAAGGTATTGAGCGATCCTTAATCAAATCCTTGAATATTCCTTATTATTCAATTACAACAGGAAAATTGCGTCGATATTGGTCTTGGGAAAATTTTTTAACTCCTTTTCAATTACTTTTGGGGATTAAACAAAGTTTTTTACTATGCCGTAAGATAAAGCCCGATATCATCTTTTCTAAAGGAGGATTTGTTGCACTTCCTGTTGTGATAGGTGCTTTTCTAAATCGTATTCCGGTAATGATTCATGAATCCGATCTGACTCCAGGATTAGCGAACCGTTTGAGTTTTCCATTCGCAAAACTGATTTTTGTTACCTTTCCTGTAACGACTAAGTACTTTAAAAAAAAAACTAAAATAGTAGAAGCAGGAATGCCCATCCGTAAATTTTTATATCAAGGTAACCGTGATCGCGGTTTAAAATTCTGTGAATTTACCGAAGAAAAGCCTGTATTACTTGTTATGGCAGGGGGATTAGGATCTACCCTTATTAATGATACGATTCGTCGTTTACTGAAACCGCTAACGGAAAAATTCCAGATCATCCACCTCTGCGGAAAAGGTAAGCTCGACCTAAATTTTTCCAAGATTTCTGATTACCGACAGTTTGAATATCTTCAAGAAGAATTAGCCGATGTGTTAGCCTGCGCAGATTTAGTGATTAGTCGCGCGGGAGCGACTTCTATTTACGAGTTAGTATCACTAGCAAAACCGCATATTCTATTGCCTTTATCTAAAAAAGCGAGCCGTGGAGATCAAATTGAAAATGCGGATTATTTTTCTAAGCAAGGATTTAGTACCGTTTTGTACGCTGAAAAGTTTTCTGATGAAAAATTCCTAAAAACTATCTTACATTGTTATAAAAATTTAGAAGGGATAAAAAATAAACTAAAAATATTTAAACAAGTGGATAGTACGAAGCTTATTGTTGAGAAATTAATAAGCCTTATTAGTAAAGATAAAATTTAGTAAAGTCCACGACCCGTTGAGTTTCCCTTTAACCTCTAAGGATTCGTTGATTTCTTATTCCAGCCAAAAAAGTTGTAGATATAAAACCGACAAATTCCAATAATTTCATGAATAGCAAAGTCACTTATTGCTAGATTATAGCCTGATGGAAATTGGGAGGGGGAGATAGGAATAAAGTCTGATGGAATAGGGATAGGATGAATACCAAAATAAGAAAAATATAATAAAGCACGTTTTAACGTTAAGCCTGAAGTCACTAGTAATACTTGCTCAGCAGGGTGTTGTCTTAATAGGACACTAGTAAATTCGGCGTTTTGGAAGGTATTTTTACTATGAGATTCCAGTTGAATATCAACTGGATTTATTCCCAAAGATAGTAATATGTCTCGATAAGTTACTGCTTCGCTTTTCCCATTACCCAATGGATCTCCTCCACTGATTAGAATATGACACTGGGAGGTATTAATTTTACAGCGGCGATATAATGCAGCGGCGGCAGTGATTCGTGAAAAAGACAATAGACTAGGTCTTATTGAATGAGTATCAGGCGCTTTGTTGGAAGCTGTTCCTAAAACTATAATGGTATTATTTTCTTTCCAGTCGATGACGGGCTCTTGGTATTCTTGCAAGGAATGTAATAAATAAGCAGGAAAAAAACCGTTACCGATCACGATAAAGCTAATCAAGGTAATTAAAGCAACGAAAAGGCTTAGTTTTTTATATCCAAATAAGATTAAAAAGAGAGTAAGCAGTAAAAAGAGGAAAATAAATAGCGTAGACATTAACTTTTGGCTTAACCGTAAAGGTAAATGATATCTCAAATAAATAAGAAGACAAGCAAGCTTTCTATCATTCTTGACTCAAATGTAAAACCATGAATAATAACGACTACAGGGAAGCATTCGTTTTTTAGATTTAATGAGTTAAGGAAGGTGATTATGCAGATGCAAGAAATTGCTGCGCAACGAATAGGCTTTATTGATAAAGGTAAAATTTACTTGAATACTAATAATCTTGTTTTAAATGAAGCTATAGTAGAAGTTAATAAACATTCTTTAAAACAGCTTCTATTAGCATTTTTACGGGAAGCGATCTTTCCCTATGCCTACCAAAATAATACCTTGATTTTTGATTTTTCACGATCAAATTATTTCCTCTATGTAAATAAGGTGAAATTATTCTCTTTATTACGATTTACAGGGTTCGATACCTTGATTTTAATGGATAAGATGACTTTTTCAAAACAATTTATTGATGATCCATTGAAGTTGCTTGACAGTGTTAAAATGGAGTTAGGTAATTCACTAGATCTTGAGCAGTGGGATAAAGTATACAATGAAATTGCTAATCATTTACAGAATGCGATGCTTTCTAATCGAGAAAAATTTAAACTGAAAAATAAATTCTTCTTAGAAGAAAATGAAAAAAAATACTATAATTTTTTGTCATGTTTTTTTGATTTTTATAAAAATTCAAAAAATGGTGCGCTTAGATTTGAACAAGTAGCGTTTAATGGCCACCCTTATCACCCTTGTGCAAAAACAAAATTAGGTTTTTCTATAGAAGATGTATTGAAATATTCACCAGAATTTTGTCCAAAGGTTTCTGTTTTTTTAGCTGCGGTGCATAAGGATTATTTACATATTGAAAAATCAAAAGAAAATCCTGATTTTTTAGAATGGTTTTCAACTCACTACCCTGATATCTGGAAAAAATGGTTAGTAAGCTTAAGAAGTCTAGATTTAAATATAGAAGATTATCTTCCTTTTCCTGTCCATCCTTGGCAGGCTATCAATATTGTTCCTAATCTCTTTGCAGATTACCTAAAAGAAAAAGTCATTCTTTTATTTAAAAATGTGACAGTCAGTATGAGTCCAACCTTATCTTTCCGCACATTAGCACCGCTTGAAAATTTTCGGGCACCTTATATGAAATTGTCAGTGGCTATACAAGCAACAAGCACTGTGAGGACAATAACAAATGCTTCTACAGAAAATACCCCTAAAGTTACTTCTATTTTAGAAGCAATCTTAAAAAAAGAAAATTATTTTTCTGGAAGATTGTTTATCTTACCTGAATATTATGGATTACATTTAAAAGGTATTCAGGAGGAAAAATCAAAAAATTTCACTGTTATTTTTCGAGAAAATGTTAATAATTATTTGCAGGAGGACGAAATTTCTGTCGTGGTCGCTACTTTATTTGAAAAAATATCTCCTAATAATAGAAGTTTTTTTATAGAATTATTACAATTAGCAGGCTGTTTGAGCTATCAAAATGCGTTGAAGTATTTTTATACCTATACTGATCTATTGTTAGGAAGTTATTTAGATCTCTATCTACTTTATGGTATCGCTTTAGAAGGACATCAGCAAAATACTTTTGCAGTGTTTCAAAATGGTTATATCAAGCGATTTATTGCTAGAGACGTCGATGGTATAGAAATTTTTTGTGATAGTCTAAATGCTCAAGGTATTCATTTTGATATCCCTGAAAATTCACCTTGTTTGAAAAACGATAGAGTGGTGGTCCGTAATCAACTTTTGCATACGGTTTATCAATTGCATTTAGGTGAATTAGTGTTATTACAAGCAAATTATTTTGAATGCCCTGAAGCACCTTTTTGGAATGTAGTGAAGCAGGTCACAGAGCAGAGTTTTTATCGTTTAAGGGGTAAAATGAAATCATCGCCGCTTTGGGAGATTGAATATCATGCTATTTTAAAAGCAGACTGGCCATTAAAAGCCTTACTTCGCATGCGTTTGGAAAAAAACTATCTTAGGGATGGTTTATTTTCACAGGTTTCAAATCCTTTGGTTATGTGATGAATCAAATATTGGATGGTTCCTGGCGATTACAGGTGCTTTTGGTTGTCTTTTCTCAATTTATTATTATTTCAGTGTTGGATATGAGCGATCCTTACTGGCCGCTTATTTTATCTTCATTCCACTCATTTAATGCTCGTACATTACAGTATTGGAGTGGCGCCATTTATATGGCGCCATTAGTCACTACGATTTTGACAACACTACTATGGACAAAAATAGGCGAGCGAGTAGGATATAAAAAAATGATATTGCGAGCTGGGTTTGCTTTGGCTGCGACGCAATGGGGTTTGTTTTTTTTTTCTAATCCTTGGGCTATTTTCTCTATTCGATTGATACAAGGAGGATTAGCCGGATTTACGGTGGCTGCTCAAGCTTGGTCGCTAGCTATCACACCTACGAACACACATAGTCAAATAGTGGGGCGTCTACAAGCAGCAACGGCTATGGGAAGTATCGTAGGTCCGATATGTGGCGGGCTTATTTCATATTATTACGGATATTTATCAATTTTTATTATATCGGGCTGTGTCTGTGTATTACTTTCAATTATTTTAGCTAAATATCTTAAAGAAAATTCTCAAGCTATACTATTCACAGTAAAACGCAGAGAAAATAACTTTTTTCTCTGCGAACCCGGTAAAAACTTATTACTTTTATTAATTTGTAGCACACAAGCAGCTCGCTGGATGTCGGCACCCTTCTTTGCTTTATACATAGCAAAACAGTTACATGCCGATAATTTAACATTAGGCTTTATCTACGCAACCATGGCTTTAGCGATGTCTGTAATGACATCAACCTTAGGAAGATTTGTAGATGTAAAATCAAGTCGTACTTGGATGAAAGTTTTACTTGTTTTAGCCTTATTATTAAGCGGATTAGTGCAATGGGGATTTGCCTTTATTACAAAATCGTATCTTGCTTTTTGGCTAAGTTTCTTTTGGGGACTAAGTTTAGGGATTATTTCACTAATGCTATTTAGCTTTTTATTAAAAGGTATTAGCGATAACAGCAGAGCAAAAGCAGTAGGCTTGGGGAATACAGCGTTAAAACTAGGTAATCTGCTGGGCATTATAGCGGGGTCGTTAATACAGGCACAGGGATACTTTACGTTAAGCTTTATGCTTATCGCTTTTGTATATTTTGCTTTAGCAGTTTTAGCAGGACGCTATAGCGGAAGCTCTGCTGATCCCTGTTAGGTGATCGGCTATACTGCTAGACGTGAATTCGAAAAATTCGCATCTTCAAGTACTAGCGGTATAGATAAATTATGAAGACACTTTTTTGGCAGTTTTCGCGGTTTTTTATTGTGGGCGGTTCATCAGCCATTATTCAGTTCGCTATTTTAATAGGCTTAGTAGAAATTTTTTCTGTTAGGCCTATTTTAGCGTCTAGCTTCGGATATTTAGGAGGAGCACTGCTCAATTACCTCCTCAATCATTATTTTACATTTAGAAGTGCATTGCCTCATAGGCAGGCCTTATTTCGGTTTTCACTTAATTCGCTTTTTGGACTTATTCTTAATTTTTACATGATGAATTTTCTTTTAGTATATTATTCCTATTTGTTGAGTCAGATTTTAACTTCAATTGTTATTTTACTATGGAATTTTATTATTCATCGATGTTGGACTTTCCGATAAAAAAACCTATTTTTACTATTCCGGATGACGATACACTCTAAGGCAATAGAAAAATAAATTTTTTAAATTTATTTGTATTTTACAATATAAAAAAATTATTTTAAATAAAAAACTAGTCAGCATTTATAATATAGAATACAATTTATTGTGCTTTATCATGAAGATCGATTGCACAACGCTGGGTTAAACGAGATATTTTTTCTCCTATGACATAGGTTCTGTCTCTAGCAAGAAAAAATATCTACCTTAGTGACAAGGAATCCCCAGCCCGCTAATCAGTCTTCTTGTAAAATGCAATTATAAATAATGAAAATATTTATTAATAACAGCTATGACCTCTGCAAGGGACAAAAATTAGAAAGCGGCAGGGGTGACAGTGAGTGCAACTTCTTTTTGTGGCGAAAGCCAGCAAAAAAAGTGCATTCGCTGGCAGGACCCGTGCCGACAATTTTTTTGTCCTGTGCAGAAAGCTATGACATGAATAAAAGGAATTAATATGCCGGCGATTAATGCGTTTTTAAACATCTCTACTTTTCCATCGACTCTATCGCTTCAGATAAAAGAAGATGAACAAATAACAGAGCGTATAGAAAAATTATATCTTCATTCTCCTATACAGAAGCCTCTTTATTCCTCTTCCAAAGAATATTCTTTTCATTTAGTTAACTCTACGCTAACGATGGGAGCTATTTTTATAAAAAATCAATTGGATTCTGCTATAGAAAAAATGATAACTTGGGGAGACAAGCATAGTCTGAATGGCAGGGCCCTAAGATATTTTACAGAAGAATTAGACGATTTTACAGAAAAAGAAAAAATATTATTTTATGACGATGGAAAAAAATCAATGGAAATCATTTGTGTTCTATTAGAGGAGAGTGGAATTGATATTGAGCCTCGTAAAAAAACATTTCAGCAGCTGATAAAGATCGCTAATAGTATGTTTGAGTTAAGAGTAGGCGTTGATAATTTTTATATAAAAATTATTCGCCTTGCTGAACGTCTAAAAAATGAATTGGAAAGTCCTAATCAAATGAATCGTTGGATGCGCGATTATGTAGAAACAGTCGCGGAAGAAGTCACGACTACAACTCCTTTTGCTATGCCTGAGTCTTATCAAATGCTTCTTTATCGCATTTTGGTTCATCTTGGTGTTGAAATCGACCTATTAGACGCGCATTTCTATTTGCTTTCACAAGCAAAAGCACAAGGATTTCCTACTAATTTACCTGACTCTATTGGTAGACTGGAATCGGAGTTTAAAATTAGCGATGGGTTGAACAAATTATATGACAAATACATTATAACGAGTTATATCGATGATTTAAGCAATAAAATAAGCGCTACAGGGTTGGTTAATTATTTTTCTGATCGATTGTACAATGACTTCAGCAAAATTATTTCTAATAGTGGACAAACGCTAGAGAGACGTACGAAAATAGAAGCTAAGTTAAATTTATTGGGCAATGATCCATTATTTAGGTTATCCGAAATACTTGATGAATCTTCTTTTCAGCTGAAAGAAAAAAATAATTTCAAAATTACAATTACAACAAGATTAAATCAAATAGGATGGTTTAATAATACTATTACTGAGAGAGTAAAAAAGATTGGCTTTACTACTTTTCATTACCATTATTTTCCAGATAATATGGATCTTACTTGGGTTGTCATAGGACAATATAACCGCTATCCTTGGATAGCCCCTATTAAACAGAGTTCTACTTCTTCTTCAGAGCTTATTTCAGCATTATATTTTGATGAGCAAAAAAGAATTTCCTATCTATTAGGCCTATTAGAATGTATTGATAGTCCAAAGGCTTTATATTCTCTACTCTACGATGTGTCCTCATTACTATCATCGTTTTCAGCACACCGTTACTATTCTCAGCTTTCAATGCAATCAATTCGTCAGATATTGAGCGTTCATAAAGATAATATCTCATCTGCCAATGAGCCACTGAGGGCTTATCTTTCTAGATTGTTGGTGTTTCGGACTGCTTTGAATCAAGAACCTGCAGTAAATTTAATGGCAGAAATCTTAGAAAATAATACAGAACCTTTGGTATTCATTAACATCATTAAAATTTTAGAACTTACAGTAAGTGAAGCACTTGTCAAGCGTCTTAGTGTAGTTAATCAGAATTTTATTCAAGATATGCTAGACAATGGTATTCGTGAAGCTTATAACCCGATGAGATTTTTAAATGACCTAGAAATAAATTATTTTGATCAGTACTACAATAGTGTTGCGACGGAAGAGGCTTTACATCTTACTAACTATTTAATTAAAGAGATAAGGGCAAAAGGATTCCAGAATTTCCGTAATATGGTGTTTCCACCCGTAGAATATATCTCTTACCTTTCTAATATTGATTTTTCTAAATGTGATTTTTATCAAACAGATTTTTTTGAGGAGGTCGAAGATTGTAACTTTGATGAGTCCTCTTTGCAAGAGACTACCTTTCACTGGAACATAAGAAATACTTCTTTTGCGTATACCGATTTACGACAAACTAACTTCCATGGTAAAAATAATTCAAGTGCTAATTTGAATGTAGTGTCGGCACAATTAGCTAGTGAATCGTTTAAGGACCTCGTGCGAATAGGAATTAATCAATTTAAATATGCTGACTTAAGAGGCGTTAATTTTCAGGAAATTTTTTCTGGAAAACGGTTGATTTTAGATTTTACCGGCGCAGATTTAGATAATAGTAATTTAAGTGGACTCGATTTTACTAAAATAATTTTATATGGTAGTAGCATGAAGTATGCTTTCTTGCAAGGCATGGATTTTACTAGTGCTTATTTAGATAAACGTGTTGCTATTCAAGGGTCTCAAATAGATACTTTAGCTATTCCCGGTTTTTACCGAGCAAACATTACTTCGTTTGATAATTGCCAGATTATACATGAGAAATATGATTATCATAATAATGCTTACATAGATATAGTATTTGAACAGGCTAGTTTTAAAGGGGCTAGATTCATAGGTGATTTACATAATTTCACATTCCAATCATGTGACATGAGCGGGGTTCACTTTACTTCCTCTTCTCCAGGGTTTTCTGAATTAGTCCACGTCACTTTTGATGGCGTCAATTTCATTGGTACTTCCTTTTATAACGTAAAATTTCTGGGTGTGAAGTTTATCCAATGTGCATTTGATATGTCTGATTTTAAGAATGTAGAAATACAGACAGATAATTTATTTGAAATTTATAAGTTTGGCCACCAAGATTTTACGGAGGTTAAAAAATTAACAGGGAGAATTCCACGGGAAATAAATCAATTTCCATATTATCCTTTATCAGAGGCTCGTTTACCTAAAAATATATTTATCTATCTTTATGACCAAGGGCTACGAGATTTCAGGGGAACTGACTTATTATATTTTAATTTTACTGAAACTTTACTTTCGGAATCGATTTCTGTATTTGATCTTAAGCTAGAAGGTGCTCGATATACACAGTCCTCCTTGTATTGTCCTATGCCTCCTTCATCACCTTGTACCATTCATTTGCTTATTCGAATGCAAACAGATTCAGAAGTCGTAAAACTTATTTCTATTGAGGATCTACGTTCCCTTCTTCGTCCCCCTCTTTTAGGAGCACACGACGAAATAAAGGAAGCCTTGTTAGGCCCAATGCCTTTTTATTCGCTTAGAGGAGGTGTGGGTAAAATTTGTGTTTATTGGGGATATGAAACCAATGATGAAGATCTAGTAAAATTTGTCGATTTTATGAGAAACAGTATTACAATGTTGCGAGCAGCAACTATTAAATTACAAATGTATATTATAAAAAAATTTGATAATTCAGATAAATTGCTAACCCTTACACAATTTTTATATCATGGACTCCATTTTCGTCACGGTGAAATCCATTACTATAATGGAGAAGGCGCCATAAACGCATTAGATTTACTCGGACGCCCTATTTCTATTGCTCCCGGTTATGATACCTTGCTGACGAATAAAAAATTTTCTTCTATGGTAGAAGACGCGGAAGTAGATCGTATACGAACAGTCACTAAAAATAAAACAAACAGGCATTCTGTTTATCGCCTCATTAGATTGAATTTGGAAGAAGATACTAAATATAGATTTCCCTTTACTAGAAAAGAGAATACTAAGTATGAGCTAGGGCTTGTGCTTATGCGTTTTATTGCCATTTGGATAAATTCACAGGACGCGGAAACCGCGGAAGCTTTAGATATCTCTAGTACGAGTGCGACCACAGCCAGTACAATTTCTCAGGAAGAAGAAAAGGACAAGAAGACTACCTTATATAAAAAAATCAGATGGAGTTTGCATACCGTAGGAGAGCGGATATCTAAAGACTTTGATAAACAAAAAAATGTCTTTATGGAGGTTCAAGAAAAAAATGGCAGTTATGTAGACACTGAATCTTCTGGTGAACCTAATCTTAATTGGCGTAGGCCTATTATACAGGATACAAGCAATTCACGCTCTAGGCTACCCAAACCACCCACGCTTCCATATTCCCGAAGAAAGCCCGAAATAATGGTAGAAAAAAGAATACTACCTAATTGGTATAACGTACCGGCGATAGTCAGTTTGATGAAGGAAATTCAATTAATTTTTTCAGCATTTGACTACGATTTTTCTTTAGATCCTGATTTCTCAGAATCATCGCTAGCAGGATATCTCTATGAGATTTGGCTGATTTTATATAATATAGGTATTTCAAGTGATACGCCACCTGAAGTTATTTTATCATTATTACAGGATGATCGTTTTAGTCAGGTTATTTCTTCTCTTTCTAACATTTCCTTAGCAGAACTTCAGACCTTTTATGTAGATTATGCAGGACAGTATTCCAATGGAACACTAATAAATCCAGAGGGTGATTTTTCTAATGCAAGCGCTCCAAGCACGACTGAGCTAACAAAGAAGCGTTTTATTATGGAAGAAGATACCCCTATGCCTCTTCCTCGTCGAATCCCTGTTCCTGACTGTGATGTCTGTGAGAGAAATATATATTATCGCCCTGAGCGGGCTGTTTCTAATGAACCAGTGCCATCTAAGAGCTCAGCAGTCAAACTAGATTCTTGGATGAATCAAATATTTTCTATAGCTAAAAATGCGATCCCAAGCGTAGAAGGTTTATTGGCTGCGATATCTAAATCCAGTGATTTACCAAAGGAACTTAAGGTAGCTCAAACAAAACCATTTGAAGGTAATTTGAATACAGGAATGTGTTTTTTTAAAATTGGCGCAGTTGCTTTATTGGGTAGGCGACCTGCCTTTATTGATAGGATGAATCGGGCTGAGCGCCTATCGACTGAAAAAACTAGTGCAAATGATCCATGGGCTTCTACTATGCAACTCTTAAAAGAGGGAATAGCTAAATATGGAAAAACAGGGATATAAGTAGAGCGCGCAGGGGCCACCGCATACTCAACGTATCATTGCTGGGAGGCACCGCTTATAGCGGCAAATACTTCTCCACAAAAAGCTATTAGCAGTAGCTCCTCTACAGCATAGAGTTTATATCTTGCTATTTGGTGGTCCGAGATCTCTTTAAAAAAATCAATAAAACCTTCTCTTAGAGAATACTGATGTTAGTTAAATAGGTGTTCTGCAATATCAGAGCTTTCAGGATACATTAACGATCTTACATCTACAGTATCTTCTTGAATTAAGCGTTTGGCAGAAACCGGTAACTCATTTAAATAACTTACCTTGAAGTATTTTCTAGCGACTAATGATGTCAGCTCAGGGTTTTCAGGATATTGGAGTAACAATGGAAATAAAACGGCTTGACCAATGACTACGCGTTTCACTGGAGGATTAGGTTTCAATCCCCATAGATTTTGATAAGTCATCGCGGTTAAGGAGTGAGTTTGAGGCACAATATCATTTCCAATATATAAGAAAACATGGCCACCAATGTAAGTAATAGTAAGGAAAGGTTTCCCTTTTGTCATTAGATAAGAGAGTCTTTGAGACGGGCTAGCGAGTGACATATCTACCATTTTCCCTGCAGTTAACTGTTCAGAAGAATGTCTTGGCAGCCATATGCCAAAAGGCGTAAAAAGACTTTTTAATTCTGCTGAACAATCATTGTAGAAATAAATTCCGCCCCAGCCATAGGGTCTACCGATGAGTGTTCTCATAATATCAGCGAAATGATGCGGTGTGATAGTTAACGGCATAATAGCTGCATTTTTCTTAGAAACAAGCACTTTTTTTATGATGGCATTATGATGACTATCCGCTGCGGGTATCAACAGTTTAATGCCTACTCCTACTTGTGAGGCGGCAACATCAACTGGAAATACTGATCCTACATAAGCAGTCAGCAAAAATCTTTTTTCTCCATCTAGTAAACTAGTTTGCGTACGGGTGATAGCAGCAAGCTTATTTTTAGCAGTTATTGTCCAGGTATTAATAAATGTATCACTTGTTTTTGCAATGCCGTCGCTTTTAACCCAGCCAATAAGAGCAGGGCTAATAATCAAATACCACGTATGATCTTGCGTACTACCAACGATATAAATAGGGGTACCCGCCCAAAGAGAAGAGACCTGTAAATTATCAAAAGGATATCCTTGCCCAGCAGTTTGATAATTATAGAAATGTACATCATTCGTAGGTAACGCCCTTACGGCTAAATTAGTCACAGCAATACCGCGGTTATTTTTTTGATAATGCAAATGAGCAAATTGATCGATATTAAGATTTTTCGCAATATTTTCTATCCATTTGTCGGTATGAGGGCGAAAATTTTCGCCATAGCCGATTTTGCTATTGGGCTTATTTTTATTGCTAAATTTTTTAATGAGATCTTCTTCTGTTGCTTTTAAACTAGGGACTTGACTTCGATGTATTATTAAATCGATATATTTAGCATTCCACGGAGAAGATAGACCAAAATAATGATCATAAAATATATCCATGCGTTTTTTTTGCATGGCCGTATTGAGTAGGGGTTTATCAAAGTTTGGATCGCTGGGCTTTATCCAGCGATCAATTGTTTGATCATAATGTTTTATGGGAAATAAGCTAACAGTAGGTTGCTCTGCGCACGCAATGATAAAGCATGAGAGAGAACATGCTGATAGTACTGGAACAAATCTACGCAATATCTTTAAATAAATCATTTAAAGTACCCTAATTATTATTGTAGGCTAAAAACGTTATTTAGCTTAGGTTTTGTGAAGTAGTTTCTGATGTCTAGTCTATCACGTGTATCATACCTGGCCAACTCTCTAACCTGCTACATTATAGTATATGGCAGAGGTTTTTTCTCTTACAAGTGAGTCGCTATGCTCACGAAAAAATTCGGCCATCCTGTCCCCGAAATTTGTTCGCATCACGCGACTAAAATTAGGCCGCGATCCGTCCTACGTTCGGCGCGCACTCATCGCATTGCTCTCCCTGTTTCGTCGGTTGATTGGATCTAGTCTCATTTTCAAAAAAGATGAAGAAGGGAGTTGTTTTAAGAATTTGGTTTTTAAAATTTGTGTGATCAAAATCTCGTGCCTGTTTATCATCTATGGCTTGAAAATGTTCTGCTAGCAATTCTTTTAAATCTTTTACCTCCTCAAGGAAGACTTTTTTTTCGCTGAGTCTATTCGCTAGTGAAGCCATTTGCGGTAGGTTATAAATAAGTGCTGCGCCTAGATTTGCTGTCCACTTAAGTATTTTAGCAAAATTTCCAGAGTAATCTAGTTTCTCTAAACTATCTGCCATGGCTTTATGTGTCGTAAATCCGGAGAATAAGGCAGGTACTATAAAAAGCAGAACAAACAAAGAGGGTTTTTCTAAAGAAATTAGTTTTTCGTAGCTTGAGTTCAGACCTTTTATCGAAAATCCTATACTAGGTATTGTATTGCCGATAGCAACAATGGATCCCAGTGCGATGCTTTCTATTTCCGCCATCCCCCATTTTTTTTCTGTAAATTCTTTCATGCCAAAATAACTTATCAGTGAATAAGCTAAAATCTGAGGAAAACTAAATACAGCTAGGCCGGTTTTAATAGAAAAATTTGATATACATTTTCGATAAGTCAATTTTTCAAAATGCTCCCCTAATAGTTCTTTAAAATTAGCTTCTGTTTGTTTTTCAGATTTTAACTGGAGAAAGTTTGCAACGGTCTGGTCCAGCTTCTCCATCAATTTTTCTTTAGGAGTCTTTTTTTTGCATAAAGTGGAAATATTATCGATTAACTCCGAAGTGCCAACGACATTGACTAGTACATTAAGAATAGCAACAGATCCTTGCAGTGCTATATCCGTGTTGTCAATATAATTGTCTTCTTCATCTGTTATGTTCATTAAAAAATTTGGTAGTACGCAAAAAACTGAGATAACCGACGCGGATAAATATTTAAAAGGTATTTTTCGAAAATCTGGCAGCTCAGAGAGACTAAGAAAACTTTCGATATTGAAAATGGCATTGGTGACAGAGCCACCCAGTGCGGCTATATATTGTAAAGATTCTCCACCAAATCTGGCAGCTTGAAAAGAGGATGGCCAGTACATATAACCACTAAATGTACCTGCTGCGGTTAAAGCCATATTTTTCATAGTCTGTACGGGATTATTCGTAAGTGATGTTCTGATATGAGAAAAAAAAGATAATTTTGTATTTGTTTGAGTAGTAATTAAACGTGACAATTCACCAGGCATTTTTATCTTCCCCGATTTATAAATACAAAAAATTATTCTTAGGCTAGATATTTATTCCCCCATTCGTAGTTATAACTGGGTTTATAAATTTTGGCAATAGCTGATAAAAAATAGCTAACTAAATAGCATTTAATTTGATAACAATGACGTGACGCTTTTCATTAAGTCCATTGATATGAATAGGATTCACAGACGTAACAGAGAATGTCGAATCCAGTTTATTAATTTCTTGCATAGGATATTGGCCTTTCATAGATAAAAAGATTCCTTTTTGGCAGGCAAGATGATGGGTTTTCTGTAAAAAATCTGTTAATGAGGTAAAGGCGCGGGTAATAATGGAATCAAAACAAATGTCTACATGAAATTGTTCCACTCGATTTTGTATAATATCGATATTAGAAATAGCTAACTTTTGTATAACATGGGTAAGAAAACGTGTTTTTTTACCATTACTGTCGAGTAAGGTAAAATGACAATTGGGATGTGTTAATGCTAATGGAATACCAGGTAACCCTGCGCCTGTTCCTACATCGAGAATTCGTGTGCCTTGTAAATAAGGGCTAATGGCAAGACTATCCAAAATATGTTTTGGAATCATCTGACTAGGGTCGCGTATGCTGGTTAGGTTATAAACCTGGTTCCACTTTTCAAGTAATAATAAGTAATCGGTCAGCTTTGTTATAACAGGTTCGCTGAGCAGCAGATGATTTTGTATTAATTGTTTATGGAGATTATCGTATAGTTGTGTAGCTTGCATTATATGAGTAATGTTTCTAATCCATAAATTAATTTTTTTAAACCCATGACTTTTTTACAGGCTAATATGACTCCTGGCATAAACGCATTACGGTCAATTGTTTCGTGTGTAATG
Organism: Pseudomonadota bacterium; assembly: GCA_040384585.1. Classification (GTDB taxonomy): domain Bacteria; phylum Pseudomonadota; class Gammaproteobacteria; order Diplorickettsiales; family Diplorickettsiaceae; genus JAZKJD01. The sequence goes on from JAZKJD010000008.1 coordinate 96,765, forward strand.
GTGAGGTTTCCGCCAAGATGGCCAAATATAACGTCTTGTTTGGCTAGAAATCCGGGTAGACGTAAAGCATGAATAGGAATTTGATCTTTACATGCGCCGCGTGATCCAGGTAGGGTCTCATGTATTTTTTTTGGCAGAGGATTTACCTTTCTAGCGGTTGCTATCAGTTCAGCTGTTTTTACTGCAGTACCAGAAGGTGCATCAAGTTTTTTTTCGTGGTGAGTTTCGACAATTTCAACCTCTGGAAAATATCTCGCAGCCTGTTCGGAAAAACGCATCATCAATAGGGCAGAAATGCAAAAGTTGGGGGCAATGATTCCTCCCCACTGTTGTTTATTGCAGATTTGCTGTAGTTCTTCGATTTGCTTAGGCAGAAGCCCACTGGTGCCAATCACAGGGTGCGCGCCAGCTGAAATAATTTTTTTTGCATTTTCAAATACTACTGACGCATTAGTAAAATCCACAACGACGTTAGCATTGCTTGTTTGGATAGCTTTTTTGAGATTATCGGCGCGCTGCGTTTCTCCGACTAATTCAAGTATTTTTTCGTTATGAATTGCACTGACTGTAGTTTTTCCCATACGTCCTGAGGCGCCATTGACAAGTACTCGGATAGACACAGTAAATTCCCCTCAATATGCTGATATGTGAAGGTGTGAATGCGTGTCTTTCAAATGCAATAAACCTATACCGCTCGTACTTGAAAATGCGAGTCTTTAAAGATTTGAGCGAGCGGTATACCCATGTCACATGACGGGCACAAGCCGCGCTTGCGCACCGTCATCCAAGGAGAGAATCGCTATTCTCTCCTTGGAAATCCTCATCGCGAAAAGAAAGTCCTTGAAGTTGCGAGTAGCAACTTCAAGGACGATAGGCATACTTACATTTGTTAGAATGCAGACTATCGACTTCAGAGCTTAAATAAAAAACAAGGACTTTGCAAGCAGCAGTCTATTGTTGCAAAGGATAGGACTCACTATACTCTGTTTATGAAATTATCTAATAAGGCTACTCTTTATTTAACCCTAGCCACATTGATGTGGGGGATTACCTTTCCAGTTACTCGTAATGCATTAACTGAAGTTGATCCCTTTGTGTTTGTTAGTCTGCGATTTATTATCGCCAGCTTGGTTTTATTGCCAATGGTTTGGTGTTTATTTTATAAAACCACGAAACCAATGCTTTTAGGTGGTCTTATCATTGGTTTTCTTAATGCGGCAGCTTATCTTTCTCAAACCATTGGCTTAGAAACCGTTAGTTCAGCGCGAGCCGCCTTTATTACCGGCTCCAGCGTTATTTTTGTCCCTTTTGTAGCGCCATTGTTTAAATTAGATAAGCCAACGGGATTAGATTTCGTGTGTGCATTGATAGGTTTTTCAGGACTTTACGTATTGATGGGGTTAAGTCATTTTCATCTAAGCACTGGCGATCTATGGGTTTTTTTGGGTGCTATTAGTTTTTCCTTTCAAATTACTTATTTGCAACGTCTGACTCAGGCGATACAGGATTATAAACTACTGGCCTTTTTTCAGCTTTTTTTTACAATCCCTTTTGTTTCGTTGTTAACGAAAGGACACGATTTTTCTTTAGTTTTTCAGCCAAAAGCATTGATTGGCATTTTGTTTTGTGCTGTTTTTGCAACCAGTCTAGCGTATTATTTACAAAATAAATATCAAAAATTTACGAGCGCGCCAAAAGCAGCATTGATATTTGCCTTGGAGCCGGTATTTGCTAGCCTATTTGGCTTTTTAATTAATCATGAGTTGCTTCCAAAAGCAACTATTTACGGAGGATTGTTACTTTTATTCAGTTTACTTCTTCCTAGCATAGTGAGTATAGTCAGAGAATCCATCTTATTAAAATAATGAGTTATACTTATGCAAGCTAAAACGACATTTCTCCACAATTACAGCCCCCCCGCTTTTTTGATTGAAACGGTTGATTTGCATTTTACACTGGGAGAGGAATTGACGCGTGTACAGTCATGTTTAACGGTTTCACGTAATTCAGTGGCAAAAGTACAAGATAGCCCTTTAATCCTTAGCGGTGAACAAATAGAATTAATTTCTATCCATCTAAATAATCGCCTGTTAGCAACTAGTGAATATCAGCTAAACGAAACAGAATTAATTATTCCTATCGTTCCCGATGAGTTTTCGCTAAGCATAATAACCCAGATCAAACCGCAAGAAAATACTGAATTGAGTGGCCTTTATGTCTCACGAAATATTTTTTGTACGCAATGTGAAGCGGAAGGTTTTAGACGGATTACCTATTTTATTGATCGTCCTGATGTATTAGCGTCCTATACGACGACAATTGTTGCTGATAAAACGCAATATCCTGTTTTATTGTCTAATGGAAATAAAATCGCGTACCAAAGATTGATAAATAATCAACATTCTGTTACATGGAAAGATCCTTTTAAAAAACCGAGTTATTTATTTGCGTTGATTGCGGGTGATTTAGAATTTATTCAGGATGAATTTGTTACGCAATCGGATCGAAAAATAGTATTACAAATATTTTCGGAAAAAGGATACAAAGAGAAATGTTATCACGCCATGAATTCTTTAAAAAAAGCCATGCATTGGGACGAACAAGCCTATGGTCGTGAGTATGATTTAGCCATTTTTATGATTGCAGTGATTGATGATTTCAATATGGGTGCGATGGAAAATAAAGGGCTTAATATTTTTAATGCACAAACTGTTTTAGCGGATCCAGATACAACGACGGATTCTGAATATAGTTATGTTACCAAGGTAGTCGGCCATGAATATTTTCATAATTGGACGGGAAACCGAATTACCTGTCGTGACTGGTTTCAGTTAAGTCTTAAGGAAGGTTTAACTGTTTTCCGCGAGCAAGAATTTAGCGAAACCATAGGGTTACCCGTTATTGAACGTATCAATACGGTAAAGCGGCTACGTAGTTTACAATTTGCAGAAGATGCAAGTCCTTTGGCGCATCCAGTACAGCCGGATTCTTATATTGAAATCAATAATTTTTATACCATGACTATCTATGAAAAAGGCGCAGAGCTTATTCGTATGATGAAGGTGTTAGTCGGCGCAGAATTATTTCGTAAAGGTTTGGATCTTTATTTCAAACGTTATGATGGACAAGCGGTGACAATAGAAGACTTTATTAAGACAATAGAAGATGCCAGTACTTACGATTTAGGCCAATTTCGTTTGTGGTATAAACAATCGGGGACGCCTCAATTAGATATTGATTATCATTATAATTCGGAAACCAAGATTTTTGATTTACATATTAAGCAATGTTGCCCGCTTACGCTGAGTCAAACCAATAAAAAGTCTTTTTATATCCCCTTATCCGTAGCTTTATTAAATAGTGAAGGTCAAGCCATTTGCTTACAATTAGAAGGTGAATCTACGCGTATTGATAAGCAGCGCGTATTAATTATTAAAGAAAAGGAGCAACATTTTCGTTTTGTGAATGTGTCAACTATCGTTATTCCTTCTTTATTAAGGAATTTCTCAGCTCCAGTAAAGCTTAATGTCGATTATCGGGATGAGGACCTGGCTTTTTTGATGCAAAAGGATAATGATGGTTTTAATCGATGGAATGCAGCACAACAACTCGCTAATCGTGTTGTCATGCGCCGGCTTAAACTTGCAGCGCCGCCGAGTCAAACCACGAGCTTATTGATTAAATCTTATCAAACATTATTAGCAGATATTGTGAAAATAGATAAAGATAAAGCTTTATTTGCCGAGTTATTGAATTTGCCTAGTGAAGCTTATTTTGCAGAGCAAATGAAAATTATTGATGTGGATGGTATTCATCATGGACGTCGGTGCTTACGTGAGCAAATTGCTAAATCCTTATGTGATCAGTTATTTAAGATTTATAAAAGTTATCAAGATTTCAAGCCTTATACGTTTGATGTTTGCTCACAAGCCAAGCGACGCTTAAAAAATACGTGTTTAAGCTATTTAATGTTATTACAAGATTCCGTGTTTCATGATTTGTGTATTATACAGTACCAAAAAGCAGATAATATGACGGATAGCATGAGTGCTTTGAGTGAATTAGTTAATAATAATTCGCCAGAACGTACGCAGCTATTAAATGATTTTTATGAAAAATGGAAAACTAATACACTCGTTGTTTGTAAATGGCTTGCGATGCAGGCGCGTGCTCCATTAACCAATAGCTTGGAGTGTGTTAGCGCACTATTAAAGCACCCAGCATTCGATTGGAAAAATCCTAACAAAATTAGGTCATTGATCGGTGTATTTTGTACGGAAAATCAGGTTCAGTTTCATCAGCTATCAGGTGATGGTTATCGTTTTTTAAGCGAGCAAATACGATATCTTGACAAACGGAATCCGCAAATAGCGTCACGCCTGGTAAAATTATTTACTTCTTGGCAACGATTTGATAATACACGTAGCGAATTAATGCGTGAACAATTAGAGTATATCCTTAAAACACCGGGATTATCGTCCGACGTTTATGAAATCGCCAGTAAAAGTCTTTCTTAAGGGTAGCGCTATGGATAAGAAGTGGTTGGCATAGGTCCTGCCAGCGAATGCACTTTTTTTGCTGGCTTACGCCACAAAAAGAAGTCGCATTCACTGGCGCTTTTTAATTTTTGTAGCGTACAGAGCTCGTCTAGAAGCCAAAATTCTAATTGATAGATTCTGCTTTAATTCGTATAAAAATACAGTCTAGTGAACGAATAATTTTATAAACGCTAGGATAATTGTAGTTTGAAGTGCAGAAACGCCTAGCACCCATTTAGAAATATGGACATGAATTGCTGCCTTGGTTTCAGTGATTTCTTTCTGAATCTCAACTACACTTTTTTTGAGTTCGGTAATATCTTTTTTAATTTCTACAATTTGGAATTCTACTTCCGCTAATCTGACTTCTATCGTTTTTATCTTCGATTCTAATCTGCTTTCTGTTTCCTTTATCTTTAATTCTAAGTTGCTCTCTGTTTCTTTTATTTTCGATTCTAAGCTACTTTCTATTTCTTTTATATTTAATTTTAAGCTGCTTTCTGTTTCTTTTATTTTCGATTCTAAGCTACTTTCTATTTCTTTTATATTTAATTTTAAGCTGCTCTCTGTTTCTTTTATTTTCGATTCTAAGCTGCTTTCTATTTCTTTTATATTTAATTTTAAGCTGCTCTCTGTTTCTTTTATTTTCGATTCTAAGCTGCTTTCTATTTCTTTTATATTTAATTTTAAGTTGCTCTCTGTTTCCTTTATCTTTAATTCTAAGTTGTTTTCCGTATCTTTTATTTTTGCATCTATTTCTCTTATGCTAAACAGTAATTTATTCTCTGTTTCCTTCAGTTTGATCTCTAAATAATTTTGAGAATCTTTTACAGCACTTTTTGATTCTAGTTCCATGTGAAATAGATCCTGCTTGGTACAGACATTATTAGTAATGAGTTCCGTCATTAACAGTACCTGTGCTTCAGCACGTTTTTGAGAATAACCTGCTTCTTCAAGTTTTTTAGCATAATAAAGTGTATCAAATAAGACTGCTTGCGCCACAGAGACTCTCCTTTTAGTTATTTTTATTAAATAATCCCAATAACTAAGTCTTATATAGAAAAAATATTTAAGCAAGCGTGTATCTGTTTTTTAGATAAATTTACTTTGTACATGACAAAAAAATTGTTGGCATCCCTGTTTCCCCTTGGTAGGTATATACCCATTGCACTTGAAAATGCGATCTCGCATTTTCAAGTGCTTTCCTTGCGCGATGGGGATTTTCAAGGGGAGAATCGCGATTTCTCCCCTTGAATAACGGGCGGAAGCTTGGCTTTCCCCCGTTAAGTGATCGGGTATATCGCTCGCTGTGAATTCGAAAAGTTCGCATCTTCAAGTACGAGCGGTATAGAGGCAGGACCTAAGTCATTTGTTTCGCTAAAAAGATGCCTGCTAATGCAATAAGGATACCTAGCATTTGTATCAATGACAGATGTTCTGCAAAGAAAATCCAACCTGCCATGGCAGCGACCATGGGTTGTACCAATAGAGCAGTCGATGCAAAAGTAACTGGTAGATAAGGTAAGGCATAAGCAATTAAACCTTGACCTAGTATATGAGAAAACAAAGCTAAGGCAATCAAAATTACCCAAGCAGTCTCTGTGTTGGGAAGAAATGTTTCGCTAGAAGCAGAAGTGATAATGAGCAGGGTGATCATACTGGCAAAAGTAGATATCGCCATACTGGCAAAGGCTGTAAATTTTTTACGTGCGCGATTGAGGACTAATAAGTAACCGGCATAGAAAAATGCAGTGATAAAGGCTAAGCTATCACCCATTAATGTGTGTCTATCGCTATGTAAACCAGGATTGATGAGTACAGCAACACCTACAATAGCTAATAATAAACCAATCACTAATTTTTTTTGTGGAGGCTTATGTAATACTAACCATCCCCATAAGGCAATAAGTACAGGAGAAAAATTAGCGAGTAAGGTCGAATTGGCGATTGTTGTATATTGAATAGACAGATGCCAAGTTGCTAAGTCGCCACCAAATAAAATGCCGGCGAAAAGTAGCCATAGATAATCCTTAACATTAGGTACTTCTAAATCATTGGGATGAGTTGAGCCTTCTCCTATCGAGAGTAAGGTTAAAATAGGGAAAGCAATCGCAACACGCCAGAATCCAGTTGCAATGGGACCGACTTCACTTAAACGAACAAAGACAGGGGCAAAGCCAATAGCTATGGCGCCTATTACTAAATATAGTAAGGCCAACTTATATTTTTTTTCAGCATTACCGATAATGTAAATAGGCATCCATAACTCCAAATAGTCCTACCCATTCGTTATTGTAGAATAAGACATATTGGTTAAATAGTGAATAAAATGATTTTTTTATAAGCAAAAAAATGATATTTGCTCTATTTTTGTACATACTTTTAGTAAATTTTAGCGAGTGTAGAATATTCTTCTTATTAGATAGCAGAGTAGCTCCTTAATATAATTAATTTATCCAGTTTGTCTCTAGCAATTTTCTACTGAGTTCCTAGAAATATCGTCTATCATAAGAGTATGAATTAAGTAAGTTAGTGCTTCATGATAGATTATGTTCCATTGCATTTTCAAAAATGCAATGGAAATCAGCAAAGGAGATAGATTGATAGTTCGATGCACTTTTTTTATAAGTCTTGCTGCCAATTTTCCATCATTACTATCATATTAGCCAGTCTGAGTGCTTGTCTTGTAGGTCCTGATTTCAAGTTGCCTATGCCGCCAAAAGTAAAACATTACACGGAACAGCCTCGGCCCCACGGAACGGCCAGCGTATCAGGGAAAGCAGGTGCATCACAATACTTTATTAAAGCGGCTAACGTTTCTCCACAATGGTGGCGTTTATTCCACTCACGAAAAATCAATAGATTGGTGTGCAGAGGTTTAGCCAATAGCCCTAATTTAACTGCAGCAAAAGCCGTATTAAGGGAAGCGCAAGAAAATCTTAATGCAGGAATAGGCGGTTTATTTCCAGCATTTACTGCACAACTTTCAGCCCAACGAGGCTCGGCAGCTGGATTTTTTAATTCAAATGAATCTAGTAATACTGCCACAGGTAGCAATATTCCAGCAGGAGGTATATTCAATCTTTTTAATGCATCAGTCAATGTTGCTTATATACTCGATATTTTTGGTGGAATACGACGCGAAATAGAAGCATTACAATCCCAAGTTGATTATCAATATTTTGAATGGAGAGCAGCCTATCTTAGTTTAACGGGAAATATCGTTACCTCAGCTATTGCTATGGCCTCCTTGCAAACCCAAATACGCGTTACTATACAACTGATTCGTGAGCAAGAAGAACAATTAAAGATTATTAAGCAGCAGTTCGAATTAGGAGGTGCTTCCGGTGCTGATGTATTAGCTCAAGAAACACAAGTCGCACAGACACGTGCAACCTTACCTCCATTAGAAAAAAGTAGAGAGCAAATCCGTCATGCATTAGCTATTTTAGTAGGCTCGTTTCCTAGTGCTAGTCATATTCCTAATATAGATTTGAGTGAATTATGTTTACCGACCCGCCTTCCTTTGAGCATTCCATCATCATTAGTACGTCACCGACCGGATGTGCGTGCCGCAGAAGCACTATGGGCGGCAGCTAATGCGCAAGTAGGTGTTGCCACGGCTAATTTATATCCACAATTTACGATTACGGGTACTTATGGAGAATCCAATTCTGTAGGTAGCAATCTTTTTGCTTCACAAAGTAAGTTATGGAGTTTAGGAGGATCATTATTGCAACCGCTATTTAAAGGCGGCACGCTAATAGCGCAACGTCGGGCAGCTATTGCGGCTTACGATCAAGCAAAGGCACAGTATCAGCAAGTCGTACTACAAGCCTTTCAAAATGTGGCGGATACATTACGGGCATTAGAAACGGATGCGCGTGAATTGAGGGCTGAGAAGCAGGCAGAATTAGCATCACATGCTAATTTAATGTTGACGCGTCAGCAATTTTATTTAGGTGGAGTCAGTTATCTTGCTTTATTAGATGCACAGCGGCAATACCAGCAAACACGTATCAGTTTGATTCAAGCGCAAGCAAGTCGCTATACCGATACGGCTGCTTTGTTTCAGGCCTTGGGAGGCGGATGGTGGAATTGCTAAAAAAATCATCGTCTTTTGTTTTATTTCGTTGTTGGATTGTCTTTTTCGATGCTCATGTACTCGCGTGTACATTCCGCTTCTCAAAGTCAATCCGCCTAGAAATAAAACAAAATACTAGGTTTTTCAGTAACAGGTTAATACTAACTTTTCAGTTTAATTTGTGTGGGAGTTAAGTTAATCGATGCGTAATTGGAAAACGCAGCTAAGAAAACCCATGGCTATTATGTTAATAGGCGTGGCAATATTATTTGCTTGTATTTTCGGTTTTCAGCTAATCAAAAAAATTATTATTCAAAATGCCATGCGTAATAATAGGGCACCGTTAGTGACCGTTTCTGCAATGCCAGTACATTATCAATGGTGGCAACCTTCGTTATTGACCTATGGTAGTTTACGAGCGATGCAAGGTGTGAATGTCACCACAGAATTGGCAGGGCTAGTACGCACGATTTATTTTAAGCCAGGTTCAGAGGTCAAAGCGGGTGATGTGTTGGTGCAGCTCAATGCTGATTCCGATATTGCTTTATTACATGCGCTAGAGGCGCAAGCAAAATTAGCGGAGATCATCTATCGCCGTGATATGGCGCAATTTGCCATAAAAGCGATCAGTAAGGCAACATTAGATTCCGATCAGCAAAATCTAAAAAATTTACAGGCGCAGGTTGCGCAGCAGGCAGCAACAGTTGCCAAAAAAACACTGGTAGCGCCTTTTACAGGACGTTTAGGTATTTCTGCTGTGAATCCAGGGCAATACCTTAACGCTGGTGATCAAGTCGTACCATTACAAGTCTTAGATCCACTTTATGCCGATTTTTATGTACCACAACAAAACTTGATTCAGTTGCAGATTGGTTCATTGGTTAGGATTAACACAGATGCTTACCCGGATAAAACATTCACCGGGGAAATTACCACTATCAATCCGATGGTAGATGTAAAAACACGTAATGTTGAGGTAGAGGCGACAATAGCAAATCCTCACTTTGAATTATATCCGGGCATGTTCATATCAGTAGAAGTTAAAATTGCTGCACCAAAGCGTTATTTGACCTTACCGCAGACTTCGATCAGCTTTAATCCGTATGGCGAAATAGCTTATATTGTGCAACAAAAAATCAAAGATAAAAAAGGGAAACCGGTTCTTAGTGTATTACAAACCTTTGTGACAACAGGAGATAAACGGGGTGATCAAATTGCTGTTCTTGAAGGAATCAAAGAAGGTGATATCGTGGTAACTAGCGGTCAGCTCAAATTGAAGAATGGTAGCGTAGTCGTGATTAATAATTCAGTTGTTCCACAGAATAAGGCAATGCCTATGGTTATTGACGACACATCTTAGATTCAGTCTCTAAAGTACCCTTGTCGTCATCTGCTACGTTAAAAACAGCTCAAAAATACTCATTTACTTTGTGTAAACTCCGTTTTTTTTCGCTGTTTTCGCCTTGCGGATGACAACAATCATCACTTTAGAAACAGAACCTAGGTTATTTTCCACGTTTGTTAGCCGCTGTGCACCGTACAAAAATTTAAAAAGAGGTGGGTGACACGGATGCTAGCTTCTTTTTTGTGGCGCAAGCCAACAAAAAAAGCGCATCCAGTGGCAGGACCCACCTCCACTATTTTTTGTACGGGTACGGTTGCTAGCTAAAAAGTCATAATGTTTTAAGGATAAACATAAACATGCGGTTTACGGATATTTTTATTCAGCGTCCAGTGCTAGCCACTGTGATTAGCTTGCTAATTCTTGTGCTAGGGATACGTTCATTGAGCTTACTGCAAGTTCGCCAATATCCTTTTACCGAAAACGCAGTTATCACGGTTTCTACCGTTTACACGGGTGCTGATCCAGCACTCGTTGCCGGGTTTATTACTACGCCTTTGGAAAATTCTATCGCACAAGCGCAAGGAATTGATTATCTAACATCGAGCAGTACACAAGGTAGTAGTTCTATTCAAGCAAATTTACGTCTTAATTATGACCCGAATAAGGCTCTAACGGAAATTAATACCAAAGTCAATGCAGTCATTAACCAGTTACCGACAGCGTCCCAGCAGCCTACATTAAGTATTGCTGTAGGGGAAACGATTGACTCGATGTACATTGGGTTTTATAGCCAGAAATTAGCGAGCAACAATATCACAGATTATCTGGTTCGAATTGTACAGCCTAAATTACAAGCGGTCGACGGCGTACAGCAAGCGGAGATAATCGGCCAGCGACAATTCTCCCTACGTGCCTGGTTAGATCCGGCTAAATTGGCCTCTTATGGCATTACCGCCACTGATGTTGCAACCGCATTAGCAAATAATGATTTTATTGCCGCAGTAGGGCGTACCAAAGGCGATATGATTACAGTCGATTTGACGATAGAAACCGGGTTGAATACGGTCGATCAATTTAAAAATTTGATTGTCAAAGCACAGAACGGTGCGATTATTCGTTTAAAAGATGTCGCTAACGTGACATTAGGAGCACAAAATTATGACACGGTAGTGAAGTTTGATAATAAACCAGCCGTGTATATTGGAATCAAAGTGGCACCTACTGCCAACGTGCTTGCTGTGATTAAAAATATCAGAAAGGCATTCCCTGATATTCAGCGACAATTACCTCAAGGATTAAAAGGACAAATTGTCTATGATGAAAGCCGATATATCAATAGTGCTATCAACGAAGTGATACGAAGTTTACTAGAAGCGTTATTGATTGTTACCGGCGTTATTTTTATTTTTCTAGGTTCCATACGTTCGGTTGTTATTCCCGTTATTGCCATGCCTCTTTCTTTGATAGGCAGTTTTCTTATCATGTTGTTATTGGGATATACGATTAATTTATTAACTTTATTAGCCCTTGTGTTAGCAATTGGTTTAGTCGTTGATGATGCCATTATTATTGTGGAAAACATCCATAGACATATCGAGTCTGGAGAAACACCCTTTACAGCTGCAATAAAAGGGGCAAGAGAACTAGCGATCCCTATTATTTCAATTTCTGTTGTTTTAGTGGCGGTATATATACCGATTGGATTTATGGGAGGATTAACCGGTGCACTCTTTAGCGAATTTGCCTTTACCTTAGCAGGAGCGGTGGCAATTTCAGCGATAATTGCCTTAACGTTGTCACCTATGATGTGCTCTAAATCTTTAAAATCAGCAAAAAATCACAATCATAGTTTTGTTGCCTTCATCGATCGTCAATTCAAAAAAGTACGAGATAGTTATGAGCGCGCTTTACACAGTTCATTAAATAATATTCGAGTGACTGGCGTATTCGCTATTATTATTTTGGCAAGTATTTATTTTTTATATGCAAGCGCTAAGACCGAATTAACGCCACAAGAAGATCAAGGAATCATCATTAGTTTATTAACGGCAGCGCCTAATGCAAGCTTACAACAAACACTACTTTATTCGAATCAAGTATTTCAAATTTTCAAACAATTTCCAGAAACAGATCATGTTTTTCAATTAGCGGGTATCAATGGCTTGAATACCAGTATTGGGGGCATGGTTTTAAAACCCTGGGATGAACGCAAGCGTACCACGAATCAAATTCAGCCTATATTGCAACATTTATTTGATCAAATAGCCGGTGCGCGGGTTGCCGCTTTTCAAAAACCATCATTGCCAGGTGGTGGTAGCGGTTTACCTGTACAGTTTGTTATTAAGACGACGGATAGCTACGACAAGTTGAATGAAGTTTCTCAAAATTTAATGGACAAAGCACATCAGAGTGGATTATTTGTTTATTTAGATACCGATCTGAAAATAGATAAAGCGCAAACTACGATTCAATTAGACCGTGATAAAGCGGCACTGTTGGGATTAACCATGGCAGATGTTGGCGATATGCTAGCATCGACATTAAGCGAGAACTATATTAATTATTTTGATTTTTCTGGACGCTCTTATCAGGTCATACCCCAAGTGATGCGCGCTCAACGTGTAAATGCCGAGCAATTGCTTAATTATTATATAACCCTACCGAATAATGGATTGACTATTCCTCTATCTACCATTGCCCGTTTAAAGACAAGCGTAGTACCCGAATCCATTAATCATTTTCAGCAGCTTAATTCAGCGACTATTTCAGCCATAGCTTTCCCTGGAATAACGATGGGTGATGCACTCACTGGCTTACAAAACATGGCGAAAAAAATATTTCCAGAAGGTTATAGCATGGATTACGCTGCACAGTCTCGACAATATCAACAAGAGAGTAGTGCATTACTATTAACATTTTTCTTAGCGCTAATTATTATTTTCTTATGTTTAGCGGCTCAATTTGAAAGTTTCCGCGATCCCTTGATTATTCTTATTAGCGTGCCCATGTCGATTTGTGGCGCGCTTATTTTTATTAGCTTAGGAATCGGTGGGGCAAGCTTAAATATTTATACCGAAGTTGGTTTAGTCACCTTAATTGGTTTAATCAGTAAACACGGTATTTTAATTGTACAATTTGCTAATGATATGCAGAAAGAAGGTTATGCCAAACGTGAAGCGGTACAAATGGCAGCGGGCATTCGACTAAGGCCTATTCTAATGACGACTGCCTCTATGGTTTTAGGGGTTATCCCGTTGATATTAGCAACCGGAGCCGGAGCTATCAGTCGTTTTAATATTGGATTAGTGATTGCTACGGGTATTTCGATCGGCACGTTATTTACCTTATTTGTTGTACCTGCGATGTATTTATTTTTAGCGCAAGACCATCCGTTACATCATAAAGAAAAAGGATAGCACCCTTTAGAATCTAAAGGCAAACAGGGAATGCGAGTGATTTGGCTTAGGTTTAGATTTAGGCTTTTGCGATACGGAATTGCCTCTTAACACTTCAGAAACCTCTCTACGCCGTTGCCAATTTTCCATATAGTGTTTTGCAAGCGCAGTATCTTGGATAATCAGTAAATTTTCAGCATTGCTGTTTTGTGCGGCCTTGGTAAAATTAAATGAGCCAGTAATCACTTCTTTTCCGTCGATAATCATGACCTTATTATGGGCAATTGCCGGTTTATAGTCGATCCACACAGGAATGTGTTGGTTTAATAAAAAACGCGAAGCGCTATATCTTTGCGACTTCTGGCTTTTATCTAGAATTACACTTACAGCAACACCACGATTTTTTGCGATAATAAGATGTTTTGCAATTGGCTCTGAGGTAAAACTGTAGGCTTGTACAAAAATAGATTTTTTTGCTGAATCTAAGGCATTTGTAATTTGCGTTGTGCAATCTTGGCCAGGGGTGAAACAAACTTGTATACGAGGACATGCCGAAGAATCATTGTACGCTTGGCTTTCTATCGTGTAGAGCGAAGCGAGTAACAAAAATCCAAACAATAATGATCTTATCATGAGTAAAGTACCCTTATTTTAGAAAAAAAACTTATACGTAGCAATGCCCGCAGTGACTGTAAACACGGCATTTAACAGACCCCAAACCAATCCCAAACGGACCCCTTGTCTGAAAGCAGCAAAGGAAAAAAGTGTTAGACAGACTCCACCCAAAAAATAAATTAAGGGATGAGTTATTGCATAGCCAATTCCTAAAAAAATAAGCCCTAAACAGCCTAATCGATTTAAAGGGTTGTGTAACTTTCCTGTTTTTATAAAATAAACAATCACTATAATGCTCAAACAAATAGGGACTAACGCTTTATAAAAAGAGGTAAGCGGTGCAAAAGCAATCAGTGTTCCTGAACTAATTATAAGCTGTAGTAAAGTAAAAAATAGTTGACGTTCTAATATTGCAGAAAGTAGTAAAAAGAGACCACCCGTTAAGTAACATAATTTTTGAGGTTGTAGTGGTGTTATCAGTGTGCCGGCAATAATGATTAGCATGCCTATTATGGCTAAGCCAATATTGACTTGATGATTGCCGATAGGAGTAGCTGATATTTTGCTGTTCATAGTAATAGAGCTACCCTTATAACAGAGTTTCCAGTAATGGAGCCAGTTCGTGTTTTTGCACACTGCTGCGCAGATGACGTACTCTGAGAATGGCATTTAAATCGGCCAGTGCATTGGAAAAATTTTCATTGAGAATTAAATAATCATAGTCGTCATAATGCGTTAATTCTGCTTTTGCATCCTTCATACGATTTTTAATGACAGTTTCTTCATCTTGGGCTCTCAGTCGTAGTCTTTTTTCCAATATTTCCCAGGAAGGTGGGATAATAAATATCCCAATGGATTCTGGCATTTTTTCTCTAATTTGTTGAGCGCCTTGCCAATCAATTTCTAAAATAATATCGATTCCAGCTTCTATTTTTTTTGTGACCCACCCAAGTGATGTCCCGTAATAGTGGCCAAAAACGGTAGCATATTCTAGGAAAGCCTGTTCTTGAATAAGGCGTTTGAAGGCTTTTTCATCAATGAAATGATAATCTATTTCTTCTTTTTCTCCTGGTCTTGGTGCGCGTGTTGTATAGGAAATAGAGGCTTCCAGATTGGATACGGACTCTAATAGTGCATTAACTAAACTGGTTTTACCGCCACCGGAAGGGGCTGAGATAATATAAAGTGTACCGGGAATTTTCATAAATTACTCGACGTTTTGCACTTGTTCACGTATCTCTTCGATCAAAACTTTCATATTGACTGCCATTAAACTAAGATTCGCATTAAGTGATTTAGACGTTAAGGTATTGGTTTCACGATTCAGCTCTTGTAGCAAAAAATCAAGTTGTTTGCCTTGCGCCTGCTCTTTTTTAAGCAGCTTTTTAAACTCGTTAAGATGGATCTGCAAACGATCGAGTTCTTCTGCAACATCCATTTTTTGGGTGCATAATAGCATCTCTTGCTCTAAACGGTTAGGGTCTAAGGTTGCTTTGAGTTCAGACAATCTTGCAAGAATTTTCTCGCGTTGCAGTGAAAGAATATGAGGCAATTGTGCTTTTATACTATCTATAAGCGCTTGAAGGTCGGTTACGCGTTTGTCGATCAGATCAAAAATGGCTTTTCCTTCTTTTCTGCGTGCTAAACATAGTTCAACGAGAGTTTCTGAAAAGAGAGTGATTAAATCAGGTTCTAGCGATGCATAAGCGATGTCAGGAAGCTTTAATAGACGAGGCCAGCGTAATAATTCGCTGGGATTGAGTGGGTGATGGGATTGCGCCAAGCTTGCTACTTTTGCATAGGCTTGGATAATGGAGTTTGCTAGAACTACGTCGATTTCGATGGGGGCTGCCTTACTAGCAGGAGGATTGTAACGCAATCTAACATCCACTCTGCCTCGTCGTATATGTTTGCTTAGCTGTTTGCGAATCAAGGGTTCTAAGTAGCTTAATGGCTCGGGTAAAGAGAAGCCTATCTCTAAGTAGCGATGGTTGACGCTGCGCAACTCCCAAGTTGCATCGCCCCAATCGGCTTGTTTTTTTTTTCTGGCAAAGGCCGTCATGCTACAGGTCATGCTAATATATCTTGTGTACTGGCTTCAAGGCACCCATTCTAATTGCTCTTAGGGTGTGTTGGCAATTGCACGATGATGGCGAAAAAGAGTTCTTTTTCTGCGTTTCGTTACTCACGTACGCTGTGTATGCTCCGTTTTGATACTCAAAAAACAACTTTTTTTGTTCATCCTAGCACAATTGTCAACACACCCTAAAATAAAATCTAGTTTTTATTAGGAAAAATAATTATGCGTTCTACTGCACGTTCGGTTGATGAACTTCGACCTGTTCATATTACTCGCCACTATATTCAATATCCAGAAGGTTCTGTGTTAATTGAGTTTGGTAACACCAAAGTGATATGCAATGCCAGTGTCATAGCGGAAGTTCCGAAGTTTTTAAAAAATTCAGGTCAGGGATGGATTACTGCTGAATATGGTATGTTGCCGCGTTCAACACATTCGCGTATGGATAGAGAGGCGAGTCGTGGCAAGCAAACAGGGCGTACCTTAGAAATTCAGCGTTTGATTGGCCGGGCTTTGCGCACAAGTGTGGATTTAAAACAATTAGGAGAAAATACTATTTTATTGGATTGTGATGTGATTCAGGCAGACGGTGGTACGCGTACAGCGGCGATTACCGGTGCTTGTGTCGCTTTGGTTGATGCATTCGCTGAAATGAAAAAAAAGGGTGAGATCCAGCAAAACCCCTTACGTTTTCTTGTTGCTGCAGTTTCTGTGGGAATTTACCAAGGCAAACCTATTTTAGATTTAGATTATGCAGAAGATTCTAAGGCTGACACCGATATGAATGTGATAATGACGGAGAAAGGAGGCTTCATTGAATTTCAAGCCACAGCAGAGAAAAAAGCCTTTTCAAAAAAAGAATTTGATCAGTTGTTGCGTTTAGGAGAATCTGGAATCAATCAGCTATTCAATAAACAGCGAGAAAGTTTAGGGATATCACTGTAGCTGAAACTGTTTATTTTTAATTCAATCGTGGCGGCTATAGCATTTATTATAGGTTCTGTCTCTAAAGGTGTTTACAGCGCGTGGTCCTGCCAAAGGGGAACTTCCTTTTTGTAATGTCTTACAGACATAAAAAAGTAAGCACCCCTTTGTCACCCCTCGCTGTCTGAATCTAGGTATTAAAGGTTATATAGGGTGTGTCGTCATTTAGCGAGGATGAGCCAGAAAGCGTGGTTTTTCGAGTATCGTAACGGAGCATACTTGCGGGTATGTGAGTCAACGAAACGCAGAAAATAGGACGGTTTATGACCATCATCGTGCCAAATGACGGCACACCCTAATTAAAGAGGAACTAAGCCAACTAATTTAGTCGGAGATTAAATTGTTAAAACGTGATATTTCTACTACGAATGTATTAATCGCTGCAGCGGGAGGAATGATTGGTTCGGGCTGGTTGTTTACACCTTTTATTGGGGCGCAAATGGCCGGTCCTAATGCCTTGGTAAGTTGGATTATTGCAGCAATTTTTATGCTATTTATTGCTTTGCCGCTCTGCGAGCTAGGAGCCATGCTTCCGCTATCTGGAGGAATGTCCAATTATCCCACTTTCACACATGGTAGAGAAGTCGGTTTTTTATTTTCCTGGGTAGCGTGGTTATCCTATGTGGTGATGACACCGATTGAAATCCAGGCCATTTTGCAATACAGCAGTCATTTTTTTCCTATATTGCTAGTTAAAGAAGCAACTTATTTTAAGCTATCGCATACAGGTTACGTTGTCGCCATAGCCATTATGTTTGGGATTGTCTTGCTCAATACCTATGGTATTAAGTTTCTTGCCGAATGTAATAAATATGCCAGTATTGTGAAGTTTATTCTCCCTTCTATTGCGATTGCATCATTAATGCATACGGCCACTTCATTTGAGAACATCCGTTTTAATTTAGTTAGTGGGGAAAGTTGGATGCACATATTTTCGGCCTTATCGGCAGGCGGTATTGCTTTTGCTTTTACCGGTTTTCAGAACGGATTGATGTTGGCTGGGGAGGTTAAGGACCCACAAAAGAGTATTCCTATCGTGATGTTAGGAGCAATATTGATAGGATTTATTCTATATTTCATGTTGCAACTTAGCTTCTTGATGGCTATTCCAAAAATCTATCTTCAGCATGGCTGGCAGCAGCTTGCTTTCCCAGGAGATAGTGGCCCCTTAGTGGGTTTAGCACTTGTGTTAGGACTCAGTGTTGTTGCAGTTTTATTGCTATTTGACGCTGCTTTTTCGCCTTTAGGTACTACACTTGTTTATACGGCGGCAACTTCACGTATTTTATATGGAATGGCACTTAATAACTATTTACCATCCATCTTTTTAAAATTAAATCGTCACCAAATTCCTTATATTACTTTGTATGCTAACTTTCTGGTAGGTGCATTATCATTTCTGCCTTTTCCTGGCTGGCAAAAAATGGTGGCATTCTTAGCGTCGGCTAGCATTTTTTCTTATGGAATTGGACCCATTTGCTTATTAGCATTACGTAAGCTGCGGTCTAGGCAACATCGGCCCTTTACACTTGCCGGAAGCTTAATTTTTTGCCATATCGCCTTTTATGTTTGCAATTTAATGCTTTATTGGTGTGGATTTGTGGTGATTTGGAAACTCTATGCAGCTATCCTTGTTGGCCTTATTCTTTATTTGATTTACCAACGGCGTTATTATTTTTCGAATAGTTATAGCCTATATTGGTTTTTTTCATATATAACGCTTTTACTGATATTTTCTTATTTGGGGCCTTTTGGTGGCATTAGTCTATTAAAATTTCCTTTTGATATGTTACTTATTTTCCCCTTTAGTTTTTTGATGCTTTATTTATCGCAGCGTTGTTTAGTCAGTAATGAAGCGGAACAGGAATCATTTGAATTAATGAACAAACAGCTTCAGGAGTAAACTTCATGTGTTGTCTAGCTTTTTCCCTATAATATGAACTTCGCGTATGAGTTGAATATGATGTGTTTTGAAAACGACTTCACTAATTTTTCCTATTAATGTTTCGATATCCGCGGCAGTTGCATGGCCATCATTCACAATAAAATTGGCATGTTTCGTGGAGACTGACGCCCCACCTATTTTAAAACCCTTTAATCCACTGCTTTCGATGAGGCGGGCGGCATAGCCATCGCTTGGATTACGAAACACAGAGCCGCAGCTAGGTTCATTGGTCGGTTGTGTAGCAGCACGATGGGCTAATACGGATCGGATTTTTTCTAAAGCTATTTCTTTACTGCTTGGTTTTAGCTGAAAATGGGCGGCCAAATAGTATTCATTAGGAAAAATGCTGATACTGCGATAAGCAATCTGATATTCACTAGGTAAACGAATTTTTTTTTCGCCACGACGATTGACTGTTTCTACCGCTTTAATGATATTCCAGGTTTCCATCCCATTGCATCCGGCATTCATTACTAATGCGCCACCAATCGTCCCCGGAATACCTGCTAAAAATTCGGCACCACTTAAATTTTTTCTTGCCGAAAACCGTGCGAAGACAGGAGAGGCAACACCGACTTCAGCACGTATTGTTGTAGAGTCCAGTAACTCTAATTTACAAAGGCCACCTTGCGTAATAACGACGGTACCGTTAATGCCACCATCACGTACTAGGGTGTTACTTCCTAAACCTAAAAAAAGTAGTGGTTCCTCTGAGGGTAATTGCTTAATGAAATGAATTAAATCATCACTATCTTTAGGTTCATAGAGATGTTGTGCAGGCCCACCGACTCGCCAAGAAGTATATTTTGTAAGCGAGACGTTTTCTAGTAAGTGGCCACGCAAATCCTTCATTATTTAATCAGTTTCCCAGCTGAGAACGAGCGAGATGCTGTGCAATACCGCCTATATCGCCGGCACCTTGTAATAAAAGTACATCATTAGCTCGTAGAATACTGTGTAAACTACAAGATAGCTTATGTTTATCTGCAACCAAGGTGGGATTTAAGCCACTGGATTGGTGGATATGTTCTGCCAATGCGAGACTGTCGGCGCCAGGGATCGGTGTTTCGCCAGCTGAATACACATTTAATAACAATAAATGGTCAACCCGGGATAATATATCAACAAAATCATTAAATAAGTCACGTGTTCGGGTATAGCGATGGGGTTGGTAAGCCATGATTAAGCGTCGATTAGGCCAAGCACTACGAATTGTTTTTAAGGTTGCAGCGATTTCACGAGGATGGTGACCATAATCATCAATTAATAAAACCTCCCCTTTTTTGAGTTTGAGTGTACCCAGTTGGAAACGGCGATCAATACCGCTGAAGTTGGCTAAAGCCGTTTGAATCGTTTCATCTTCAATATCTAGCTCAGTCGCAATAGCAATGGCGGCCACTGCATTCAAAGCATTATGTTGTCCTGGTAAATTTAAGGTGATATCCAATGGTTTTCGAGTTTTTCGTAAAACGGTAAAATGATTTTTTATCTCTTTCTGTTGAAAAGAAGTGATCTGTATATCGGCATCTTCACTAAAGCCATAGGTGATAATGGGACGCATAATATGTGGAAGAATAGAGCGTATGATAGGGTCATCAAAACACAGAATTGCTAATCCATAAAAAGGTAAAAGATGTAGAAACTCTATAAAGCTTTGTTTAAGCCGTTGAAAGTCCCCGCCGTAAGTATCCATATGATCGGCATCAATATTGGTAATGATAGTTAGCATAGGTTGTAAACATAGAAAGGAAGCGTCACTTTCATCGGCTTCTGCTACTAAATAGCGTCCAGCACCTAGACGAGCATTACTGCTAGTACTATTTAAGCGTCCGCCGATAACGAATGTAGGATCTAATCCGGCTTCTCCTAAAAGACTGGCAACTAAACTGGTAGTCGTCGTTTTTCCGTGTGTTCCTGCCACAGCAATTCCATAACGGAAGCGCATGAGTTCTGCTAGCATTATGGCTCTAGGGACAACCGGGATACGCGTTTGTCGTGCATTCATAATTTCCACATTGTCTTGAGGAACAGCGCTGGAGTAGATGAGCACATCGGCTTTATCGATGTGCTGGGCGTCATGTCCTTGTTTAAAGTGTGCACCCAGCAGTTGTAAATGTTGGGTCATGGTATTTTCTTGTAGATCCGATCCTGAAATGGTGTAACCCTCATTGAGTAAGATCTCGGCAATACCGCCCATGCCAGCACCACCAATGCCAACGAAATGAAGATGCTGAATACGTCCCATTTGGCTTCCTACAAAAGGGTTTTTCATGGATAAGACCTATGTCTTGAGATAAATAGGGCCTATTGTGGCATTAGTTGTGTTTAGGCTCAACTCTACGCTACAGGAATTTCGCGCTTAGAAATGAAATTGCAAAGATAAGTGTTTATTGGATGGAAGACTGGTAGTGAACAGGGAGGTTCCTGGATAAAGGTGTGTTCCTATGCTCTTTTTTATAATTGGATAAACTTTGCTATACTTGTATAGCAATAACTGTGAGGGGATAATAACTATGTTAGCAATAAGACTGCCAATAATGATTGAAAAGAGACTTGATAATTTAGCTAAAAAAACGGGAAGAACTAAAACCTACTATGTTCGTGAGGCGATTCTAAGCCATGTAGAAGAATTAGAAGACAAATACTTGGCCTTAGGCCGGCTCAACAGGCGAGCTAAGCGTTGGACACAAGAAGAATTGGAGAAAGGGTTTGATTTGGAAAGTTGAGTGGGATGATAGGGCTAATTTGTGCCCATCCTGTTTAATTTTTGTACTGTACTGAGAGCAGAGAAGCGAGTAAGCTTCTATTTAAGCGAGTCTAAATCCAAACTTGCCTAATCGATGCTCATAGTCAATACGTAATAATAAAGAAAGCATCATACAAGTAATTAATAAGCTACTACCGCCATAACTCATGAGAGGGAGGGTTAATCCCTTGGTAGGCAATACTCCCATGTTGACGCCGATATTAATCATGACTTGCAAGGCAATATTTAAGCCAATTCCATAAGCGAGATAAGCAGAAAAACGTTGCCCCGCATTAAAACAGCCTTGACCTATACGCAGTGCCCGCCAAACCAATACCGAAAATAATAGAATCATAAATAATCCGCCAATGAGTCCTAATTCTTCAGTTAGCACGGCAAATAAAAAATCTGTATGTGCTTCAGGAAGGTAAAATAATTTTTGTATACTTTCGCCTAGCCCAACGCCGAACCAGCCCCCACGCCCAAATGCAATTAAGGATTGCGTTAATTGATAACCTGAATCAAATTGATTGGCCCAAGGGTTAAGAAAGGTAGTTAAACGCGTTAAACGATAGGGAGAACTGATGGCAAGCATCCCTAAAGCGAGTACGACACCGGTAAAAAGAATAGCGAATTGCCAAATTCGTACACCGGCTAAAAACAACATACCAAGGCTAGTGACTAAAATGACGGTAGCAGCACCAAAGTCTGGTTCGCGCAATAACAAAAACGTAATAATAGCAAGCACAAGTAAGGGTTTTAGAAAACCTCGTATTTGTGTTTGTACTTGTTTTTCTTGGCGAAGTAGATATCCAGCTAAATAAACGATCATGGTTAGTTTTACAAATTCAGATACTTGTAAGCCAAAGGGACCGAATCCTAGCCAACGCATACTTCCATTAACTTGTCTGCCAATACCCGGTAATAAAACCAAGACGAGTAATCCGATACTTAAAACTAAAAGGGCAAGACTAATTTGTTTCCAATAATCAGTTTTTATTTGGAAAATAACAGCGCCGGCGCCTATACCGATGACTAGATAGAATAATTGATGAAAAAAATAATGAAATGCTTGTCCATATTGGCGTTCTGAGATCACTATAGAGGTGGAAGCAACCATTAGCAGTCCAAAAGCTAATAAGATCAAAATAGAAAAAAGCAGGTATCGATCATAGAGGATGACGGGAATCGTATCCTGATGCTTTATGTTAGACATGTTAGTATCCTAGGACTAGCTGCATAAAGGTATTACCGCGGTCCTCATAATTCTTAAACATATCCATGCTGGCGCAGGCAGGAGATAATAATACCGCATCACCAGGTAAAGCCGCTTGTTGTGCTAGTGAAATAGCGTGCGACAAATCAGACGCCGATTGAGTTATGGTATTTTTCGCTAAGGCCTTTTTTAATAGCGGCGCATCCTGGCCGATCAATATCGCTGTTTTAACATAACGCGCAGCGCTAACACTCAAAAGAGTAAAATCAGCCGCTTTTCCTAGGCCGCCTGCAATTAAAATGATTTTTCCTGGAATGACAGAACCTAAACCATCGAGGGCTGCTAAGGTCGCACCAATATTCGTCGCTTTAGAATCATTATACCAAGTGATACCTTTTTCTTCTTTTATCCACTGACAGCGATGCGGTAATCCTTTGAATTGACATAACGCTTCTAACATTGAAGCTAATGGAAGTTGAATGGTATGACCAATCGTTAAAGCAGCGATAGCATTTGCCCAATTATGTTGTCCCTTGATATAAAGCTTATTGACTGGGATAAGACACTGTTCCCCTTTCGTTATGTAGCTGGTGTTATTTAATTGCTGTAAACCAAATTCTGACGAGTTAGGTTTTGGTTTTTCTAAACTAAAGCTTAGCATTTTTTTTGGTTTGTATCCTTTGCACTGAGGACGTGTACCAGGATCGTTTCGATTCCATAGGGCTATTTCACAATTATGATAAATGCGTTGTTTGGTTTGTATATAGTTTTCTAAGGTTTTATGTCGATCAAAATGATCAGGACTAATGTTAAGTACCGCCGCAATTTTGGCCTTGAGTGAATATGTGGTTTCTAATTGAAAACTCGAAATCTCTAAAACATAAAAATCAGGTGGTGGTACATTTAATAGATCGAGCGCTGCTTTACCTATATTTCCGCCGACTTCTGCAACCCTCTGTGCGGCGCGAATCATATCTCCGACTAAGGAGGTAACCGTTCCTTTGGCATTGGTACCCGTAATTGCGATGATAGGGGCTCGCGCTCTGCCAGCAAATAACTCAATGTCACCTATTGGAGATACCTGCGTTCTAGCGATTGCGCCTGCAATAACGGTCTCGTTTAAATCGATTCCAGGACTGACAATTAATTCTTTTATCTGTTGAAACAACAGCGGATCAAGGGGGCCTAGATAAAGCGGTACGTCAGGAAATTCCTGTGTAAATGTCGATAGATAGGGTGGGTTTACGCGTGTGTCTAGCATTGCAAAAGGCAATTTCAATCGACTAAAATGGCGTGCACAGGAAAGCCCCGTTTCGCCTAGCCCAATAATCAAACGTTCGTGAGCGGCATCAAACGGAAACATTAGACCTCTTGCGGAATTCGGTATTTTGTTTAGCCTCTAGAATAATTCCTCCCCCTAAGCAATATTCTCCTTGATAGAACACGATCGATTGACCTGGTGTAATAGCCCACTGCGCTTGCTTAAATTCAACGTGAACCTGTTTTTCCATAAGCAGAGTAAGATAGCAAGGGGTTTCAAATTGTCGATATCGAATTTTTGCCGTGCATTGGAAAGGAAAAGCGGGTGATTCTTCACTGACCCAGTGCAACTCTGAGCAGATGAGTGCGCTTGAATAGAGCGCCGGGTGATTACGGCCTTGCACAACAATTAATGCATTGCGGTCAAGTGCTTTATCCGTCACATACCAGGGTGTTAATTCGCTATCCTTTAAACCGCCAATTCCTAGGCCTTGGCGTTGACCTATCGTATAAAACATCAATCCATCGTGTTGGCCCACGCATTTCCCCTCTTGTGTTTCAATCATGCCGGGCTGTCTTGGTAAATATTTTTCTAAAAAACGTTTGAATTTTCGTTCTCCAATAAAACAGATACCGGTGCTATCTTTTTTATCATGGTTAGGAAAACCGGCGGATTCCGCGATACTTCGTATCTCAGGTTTATTAAGAGAAGCAAGAGGAAACAAGGTTTTTTCCAGCGGTTTTTGGCCTAAAGTGTAGAGAAAGTAAGTCTGATCCTTATTTTTATCAGTACTTTTTATGAGTTGATAATGGTTATCTGCAAAAGATTTTCTTGCATAATGGCCTGTGGCAATAAAATCGGCACCGCGCTGTAAGGCATAATCTAGAAAGGCTTTGAACTTGATCTCCTTGTTACAAAGGATATCAGGATTAGGTGTGCGGCCTGCTTGATATTCTTTTAGAAAATAAGAAAAAACATGATCCCAGTATTCAGCAGCAAAATTAATGGTATACAAGGGAATAGATAGGCGGTCGCAGACGGCTTGTGCATCCGCGATATCCGCACTCGCTGAGCAATAATCCTCGGTATCATCTTCTTCCCAATTTTTCATAAACAAGCCTTCAACGGCATAGCCTTGCTCTTTAAGTAAAAAAGCGGCTATCGTAGAATCTACGCCGCCTGATAAGCCTACGATGACATGTTGCTTTTTCATGATGTATAGGTGTGGGGGTAGGGGGTAGGGGTCAGCTAAATCCGTATCAGCGCCTTATAATCTTTGGCAATTGTATCCTTTTCGTGAGGTGGAGAAAAGACGGCAATCAGCTCGCCGGCGGGATCGATGAGATATAACGTTCCGCTGTGATCGATTTGATAGTTTTTATTGTCTTGTTCTTCTTCCTTGGCCCTGATAGTGATTACGCCCATTTGCTTGCTCAATTGTTGAATCCCCACTAAAGGTCCTGTGACCCCTTTGAATGCGGGGTTAAACGCATGCACGTAATTATCAACTACTTTTTGCTTATCTCGCTTTGGATCCAGTGTAATAAATACAATTTGCGGTAATGGCAATTTTTGTTTTTCTAGCTGTGCGTACAGCTGAGTTAACAAGGCCATGGTCATTGGACAGATGCCTTGGCAGTGGGTATAGCCAAAAAATAAAAAACTATAATGGCCTTTTAAATTATGATTCGTAAAGGGATGGCCCGAGCCATCGATGAGTGAAAATTCAGGGAGTCCATGGGGTTGACTGATTTGAGTCTCAGAATCAGGAGGGTTTATCTTATGTTCGTTTGTATGCCATAGGTTAAAACCTATACCTAGTGCCAGGGCAATGAATGCGAAAAAGACAAGTGATAAGGCGTTGTTCTTAGAGAAAGGGCAAGCCATTTAGGTACTCCTCATTAAAAAATGGTCCATGAGCAAACAAACGAATAGCATGAGTAAATAAAAATTCGAATAATGAAAGATTTTTATCGCTGCTATATGCTTAGTTTGCTTTATTAAACGAATCGCTGCAACTAAAAATCCGGTATTGAGTAGTAGTGCTGCTATTAAGTAAAATAACCCGCTCATGCCGATGCTAAAAGGTAGCAAAGTAATTCCACTTAACAATATGATGTAAAGTAAAATCTGTTGTTTTGCAAAAGGAACTCCATGTGTTACGGGTAACATAGGAAGTTTACTTTTTACGTAGTCCTGATATCGTGCAATGGCTAACGACCAAAAATGTGCGGGTGTCCAGGTAAAGATAATTAAGACCAATAATAGTCCACCTGGATCAATATGATTAGTGATAGCAGTCCATCCTAGTAAAGGTGGGCTAGCGCCTGCCAAGCCGCCAATAACAATATTTTGTGTGGTCATGCGTTTTAAGAATAGGGTGTAAATAATGGCATAACCCACTAGACTCGATAAACTTAATAGGGTTGTTATGGAGTTTGCAAAGTGTTTGAGTATGACGCTACCTAATGAGGCGATGATCATCGCAAAAAAGAAAACGTGCAGTTGAGAAATCTTACCTTGGGGTAGAGGGCGTCGTTCTGTACGCGCCATCAAACAGTCTAGTTGAAAATCTAAAAGATGATTGACGCTGCCGGCGGCACCGGCAATTAAGCCTATTCCCAGCAGTGTAAAAAAAAGTTTTGTTAAAGGGATGGAGGTTACAGAAGCAAGCTCCATCCCCACCCATGCCGTGATCAACATCAGACTGATTACGCGCCATTTCCCCAATTCTAAATAGATTCGAGTCCATTTGATTAATTGTGTTAACAGCAGAATTTTTTTTTGCATAACGTTCCCTGTTCTCTTATCAACCTTTCTTGAAAGTGTAATTAGAGCGTGTTTTCAAATGTGCTAAGACGAGACAAAAAGCGTTGTTTTTCGAGTACCGCAACGGAGCATACACGCAGTATGTGAGTAGCGTAACGCAGAAAAACAAATGATTTTTGGCCGTCATCGTGCATTTGAAAACACGCTCTTAAACTATACCTATAGTATTTAAGTTACAACTCTAAGATTCAAGTTCAATGGTATATGGTTTGAAGTTATTGTTACAGATTAGCTTTAAGCGATGCTGCAAATAATTAACCTAAATTTTTTTATAGATAAAAATAATAATTTTTATTCAATTTATATATTTAATTTTTGGTTTAAATATAGAATTTAAAATAAAGAGAAAAAATAGCTAGACAAAATAATTTGTCTGATGCTAAATTGTCGGCGCTAAAGAATTTTAAATAAAATTAATAATTTTTTTTAAGTTAATTAATACCATTGATAATAATAAAAATTAAGGGGTTTTTATGTCAAAAGAACCAAAATTTTGTGAAATTTTCTCATTAAAGGAAGAAAATATTGGGAAGGTTATTTTCTCATTTAACCCTGCAGAACATGCAGAAACAGGTAAACCTAATAAAAAAATAGTTTGTATCAAAGAAAAAAGTGGGACAGTGTCTGTGTGTTTACTCTCCAAAAGAGAAATGGAAGAGGAATCAAAAAAAGATGAAAACACAGGAATATTGCTTTCATTTTATATAGAGAAAGCTGATCAAGAAGATTTGAAAAAAGAAATAGAAGAATCATTTTCAAAAAATGGGATTAATGATGAAAAAATTTATTCGACTACTGAAGAGAATAAAAGAAACGCAGCAGGGATATTGAATCCGTGGTTACAAAGCTTCATGAGAGAATATAAACTCGATGTAGCTGTTACACGTTTTCGTAATTATAGTATGATATTGTCGGGTCACTCTGATTTGCGTGTCGATTCCTTAAAAAAATCTATAAAAGATGAAGATAAAGCAAATCATTTGAATGATATTGTGAAATCTTGTTTTGATAAAAAATTAAATGGGATTTTAAGTGAGTTTAATGATAAATGTACTAGATTGCGAAAAGAAAAAAAAGATAGTGATGCTTTGATAAAAGTTGATCTGTTATTGCGTATTGAAAATAAGGTTTCAGCTATTAGAAAAGAAAGTAAAAATCCACTTGATTGTATCGAAAAAGCCAAGAAAGCTATTGAAGAAAACCGCGTAAAACTATCTTCTTATCGATTCCGATATAGTGTAGCTGCCTGCTTTTTCGCCCCATTTAGAAGATTTCTGGGAAGCCGCGTAGAGAGCACGCAGTTGATTAACAAATTGGAATTAGAGTTGGAAGCGCTAAAGGAGGAATTAACTCAACCAGTTCCTTCGGCTTCGACTAATCAGTTAAACCGCTAAAGAGATTTTAAGGGTAAGAAAGCACAACAAGTACTCTGTACGCTACAAAAAAATTATGTTTCAATTTAAGCTATTGAAAAGACAGTTAATTTTTTCTGGATGGCCACGGCCTCACTGACGTTTCGGCCTCGCCATGACGGACTATTTTTAATTTTTGTAGCGCACAGAGCAACAAGTATTGTTCTTTTTTACTATATTTTATTAAAAATAATTTGTTGATTCAATACAGTCTGATACTATAACCTGATAATAAAAAATAAAAAGAAGGTGTCGTATATGAGCTTTTATGGAAGCGATCCAATAGAAGTGAAAGAAATTCAGCATGAGAAATTTATTGAGTCCGTTGGAGATTTTCTTGAAAAATATCTGAAAAATTTGAAAATTAGTTATTGGTCTAATAGACCAAAGAATATTGATAATACATTCAAAATTAAAGAAAAATTTATTGATAGATTACAGGAAGTTATAGATATTTTAGAAGATATTAAGGTGTTAAGAGAATTACAACACTGGAAAGTGGAAACGCCTAGAGATATTATTAATGCGTCAAAAAATATTGCTAGACTGAAAAAAATTATTAAGGTATCAAAGAAAATTAAGAAATCAAAAGAGATTAAAGAATTCTCAGAAATTTGGAAATGGGAAGAAGATATAAGGCAGGAAGAAATTAGTAATATATATAAAGAAATTGCTGAATTGAAAAATAAAAATATTTTGGTATTAAAGGATATTAATAAAGGAAAGGAGATTAAGAAAAGATTTGAAGAAATTATTCATCAGAAAGAGGAAGGTATTGAAAAACTAAAGAGAATTCATTGCTTAGAAGCCCTTAATGAATTGAAAAAAATTATTAATACTCTGAATAACCCGGATGATATTAAGATGCGGAAAGAAACTGTTGAAGCGGTGAAGGCTATTAAGAATTTGGAAAAAGGTGTAGAAAACTTACTAGAAGAAAAGAATCAAATTTTTATAGAAAAATTTTATAAATTTAAATCTTTAGCAGAAAAAAATGTTCATAAGTTTAGGAATATATTTAAAATATTTCCCTTTTTTAAAAAAGGTTTTACTGGTAAATCAAGTTGTAATTCTTCTTTGCTAGAAGAATTAAAGAAATTGGAAAAGAAATCGAATATTTCAATCGATTCTCTCCCTTATTTTTCTGAAATCATTGCTCAAAATCCTAGCGAAAGAGGTTCGGTTTATTCAGTTTCTCTTTAAGAAATGGCTTTTTGATTGAGATAAAGATTTAAACTCAGTAGGGTTAGCAATAGAAGTGCGGCAACACCATTGTGAGCAACAGCGATAGATAGGGGTAATAACCAGATCACGTTAAGTATACCTAGCGTGATTTGTAGAGTGAGAAATATCAATAGTAAAAGACTAATAACGCGTAATATTTTTTTTTTACTTATCTTTCTTAATCTCCACGCCAGAAAAATTAAATATAAGGCAGTGATTAAGGCGCCAATACGGTGACTTACTTGAATCGCAGTCCTTGCATCGATTGATAGCAGTCCTCCCTCAAAATTTCTATTGGCATCCAGCCATACATTAAATCCTTCGCTAAAATTCATCCTGGGCCACCAGTGTCCTTGACAGCCAGGAAAGTCAGGGCAAACAAAGGCAGCATAGTTGCTGCTGGTCCAGCCCCCCAATGTAATTTGTAGAACAATAATAAACAAGCCTAGGGCTGCTAAGAGACGTAATTTTTTTTCTTGATTGCTGGGATAATCTCTAAAAATAGGTGTTAGGCGCAGGATTAGCATCCATAACA
This sequence comes from Pseudomonadota bacterium, assembly GCA_040384585.1. GTDB lineage: Bacteria > Pseudomonadota > Gammaproteobacteria > Diplorickettsiales > Diplorickettsiaceae > JAZKJD01. The sequence continues at coordinate 126,974 of JAZKJD010000008.1, forward strand.
CGCTTAATAAAGTTAAGCCACCTAATAGATGAGACATGACAACCAGTGGATGCAGACGTAAGGTGACGGTCCATTTCCCCAATAATCCTTGAAAAAATAATAAGATTAAAAAGATAAAAGCAATGTTAACGGGTTGATGGGGTAGTTTGCGTTGTTGCAAAATTAAAATAACAGCAGTAAAACTTAATAAAGCCAATATAGCGACGGCATAGCGATGGATCATTTCAGTCCAGGCTTTTTCGGAGTTCAGTTTTTGACCAGCAAAAACACTGGAAATCGGTTGATGGGGTACGATTAGCTGTCCATAACAACCCGGCCAATCGGGGCAACCTAAGCCCGCTTCTTTAAGGCGTGTAGTTGCGCCTAATAAGATGACAGCAAAGGCAAGTAATGCTGAGACGAATGTTATTCTCAAAGCCCATTTATTTCCTAACATCCTGTTGTTACCACTTCTTAATCAATGACTTAAGAGCGACACTTGAAGTTGCGAACTCGCAACTTCAAGTGTAATTGTTATATTAACCGAAGAGTTGTTTGTCGATGAGATCGCATAAACAATGAATAATCAATAAATGTGTTTCTTGTATACGTGCGGTAGATGAGCCAGGAACACGTATTTCAATACCTGTAGAATTGGTTAGTAAGCTTGATAGCGAGCCTCCATCTTTACCTGTTAGTGCAATTATTTTTAATTCCCTACTTTGTCCGGCTTCACAGGCTCGTAAGATACTTGCTGAATTACCACTGCTTGAAATCAAAAGTAACACATCACCCGCTTGACCGAGTGCTCGGATTTGTTTTGCAAAAACATCGTTATAGCTATAGTCGTTTGCAATTGACGTGATTGTCGATGTATCCGTGGTTAGCGCAATAGCGGGAAGGCTAGGACGTTCGGTTTCAAAGCGATTGATCATCTCTGAGGCAAAATGTTGAGAATCTGCAGCTGATCCTCCATTACCGCAGACAAGAATTTTATTATTATTCAATAGGCATTGAACGATGAGTTGGCTTGCTTCAAGAATCACTTCTGGCAGTATAGAAGAAGCTTTTTTTTTAGTTTCAATACTTTCTTCAAAATGGGTTTTGATGCGCGTAAGAAGGTCCATAGATTACCTAGAAAATGCGTTTTTAACCCATTCTACTTGAGCGGGATAATGCTGGGAAGTGTTAAGCTTTTTAACGGTAATGGATTTTTCGGGAGGAGAGATAGCGAACACATCAAAACGACAGGATGCCCCTTCTGAGAGCGTATTATATAATAGGTAATATTCTGCCGTTTTAATGAGTTTCAATTGTTTAGCTAAATGAACTGTTTCTACGCTATGACCAAAGCGTAGATTCTGTCGGTAACGAACCTCTATAAAAACTAAGGTATGCTTATCTCGCATAATTAAGTCAATTTCTCCAAAACGACAGGTATAATTTCTAGTGATGGGTGAAAGACCTTGGTTTTTTAAATAATGATAGGCAAAATCTTCCGCCCTCTTCCCTAAATTTTTGGAAGTCATAGGGCATGATATTAATTTAGAAATGACACCGTTCCTCTACGGAATTGCGCACAAACTAATTCACGCACAATACGATGTTGATTATTTAGTGTGAGTTGGCCTGTTGCTCCGGGTAAAATTTGTGAAGGTGATTGGCGTAAACGAGGTAATTGTTGAACGATGTGAAATGCATCAATACCAAGCGCATAATAGCTACGATTACGTCTGAAAAATTTAGGGTCACGCGATTGCAGCTGTTCATACAGAGATGAATTCGTTGTGCTTCTTCCGATTGTCCATGGAGCACCACAAAAAATAACGCCATTGAGATCATTATCTAAACGGCGAGAATTGGATAGGCCGCTATAAATTGAGGCTGTTGCATACACGGGGATATCGCCAGCATAGAAGAATTTCAATAAAGGCTTAACTTGTCGACCTATCTTAGGATCGCTTGCTAGAAAAATCACATCAAAATCAGTTCGCCTATCGTGAGGTGGTTTAAATTGAAGAAAATGTCTAATCTGTTGCGTTAATGCAGAAGTATTTTGTGAAAGGGCTAGATGATCGATTAGCTTTCCACCCAAATTTGTCCATTGATTAGCAAACGCCTGGCCTATTTGTGATCCCCAAGTTCCACTTGACGTCATAATGAGCGCAGAACGACGACCACTTTGCCAAGCTTTGAGGGCAGCCTGCCGAGCTTCATCTAAAGGGGACAAGCCGAATTGGTATAATTCGGGGGATGTACTAATATCTGGATTTAAATAGTTCAAGGCTAATACTGGAATACTCAGTGGTAGGCCTGCGAGGGTTTGAACTTCTGGTTTAAAGAGTGGTCCCACTACAAACTGCACTTCTTGGTCTACCGCTTTGCTATAAGCTGCTTGAATAGAAGGTTCCTTTGTTGTATCGATGATGATAATTTTTGGCGGGGTTCCATTTTCTTGGGCAGAGGCTAAAAATCCTTGCTTAACGGCTTGGCCGATGTTACCGAGTGAGCCCTGCAGGGGGAGCAGCAAAGCGATAGATCTTGGAATGATTGAAGATGTATGGCTTTCTGGCAGCGTGATTGAGGAAACAGGCGCGGGCACATGGGTAGAATTTTGGCTGCATCCGATTAAAAAAGTGGTGCACGATAAACAAATAACTAAAAATAATAAACGTAAAGATAAAAATGGCATGTTTGCTCACTTATCAAAATTTAAATCCTATACCCATTGCACTTGAAAATGCGAGATGCATTTTCAAGTGCTTTCCTTGCGCGATGGGGATTTTCAAGGGGAGAATCGCGATTGCTCCCCTTGAATAACGGGGCACAAGCTTGGCTTGTGCCCCGTTAGGTGATCGGGTATGCCGCTCGCCACGAATTCGAACAGTTCGCATCTTCAAGTACGAGCGGTATATTTGTAATAATAGTTTATTCTAATAGAGTAAAGCAATGTTAGTTCAAGCTTTAGGGCAGCGCCATCATCGTGCAATTGTCAACACACCTTAATATAGTATATGTCTAACTATTCACCTCCTGATGACGATGATCTTATTTTTTTTCGCCAAGCGATGCAGAACGTTAAACGTTCAAAAAAATTGCCTGCTGTGAAAAAGTCTTCGAAAAAATCTTCTCGTATAAGTCAATCGCTTAACGCTATGCAGAAAAAAGAAACCGATCATAAATTTTCTGTTTCTTTATCTTCCCTCTCTGATCCTGTAGAGCAAACAATAGCTGCAGAAGATAAATTATTTTTTAGACGACAGGGTCCACAGAATAACGTGATAAAAAAATTAATGCGTGGTGAAATCCCTAGGTCTGCCTGTTTAGATCTACATGGAATGACAGTCGATCAGGCACGTTTAGCGGTGCTAGAATTTTTGTTAATGAGTCAAAAAGCGGGTTTTCGCTGTGTCCAAATTATTCATGGTAAAGGAAAATTGAGTCAAACCGTGCCGAAGTTAAAAAATCATGTCAATTATTGGTTAGCGCAATTTCCAGGAGTTTTAGCTTTTTCTTCGGCTCAAGCAAGAGATGGAGGTACTGGCGGAGTGTATGTATTGTTAAGGGCGGCTCTATAAATTGCTCTTTTACTTCAATACCTTGTTGCGATGTTGAGCTCCACTGCTCATTGACTCCGTGTCAACTGCGCTGCTCGCCAACATCGCGCCTTGTCTTGAAGCAAAATTTCTAATTTATAGAGATGCCCTTAAGTCGAAAACATCCCTGATCTCGGTCCATTAGTTGATAATGAGAATCATTATTGATAATATAGCAGAGCATTAAAAGATAAAAAAATAGGTTTATATGTCTATTTCGATTGCGGTAAAGTCACTCCGTTCCATCAATCCAGTTTATTGGATTGGTATTATAGGGCCTGGTTTAGTTGTGATGCTAGCGGATACCGATGCCGGCAGCCTTATTACGGCTGCTCAAAGTGGAGCTGTATGGGGATATAAGTTACTTGCATTACAATTTATTCTAATGCCTATTCTTTATATTACACAAGAATTAACCGTACGCTTAGGGCTTGTGACGGGTATGGGACATGGTGAATTGATTAAACATCATTTCGGTAAATGTTGGGCTTGGCTTTCTGTGGCTACATTAGTCATTTCTTGTATTGGTGCCATACTTAGTGAGTTTAGCGGCTTAGCTGGGGTTGGAGCCTTGTTTAATATTCCTGCTTGGGAGACGATATCACTGGCCGTTGTTTTTTTAATTGTGGTTGCCTGGACAGGTTCTTATCGGTCAGTCGAACGCATCGCTATTCTTTTAGGACTTTTTGAATTAGTGTTTCTTTGGGTTGCATGGGAGGCACGACCCTCTGTTCATGAAATGCTAACAGGATTAACAGGTATTCCTTGGAATAATCGCTCTTATCTTTATTTAGTGGCAGGTAATATTGGTGCTGTTATTATGCCATGGATGATTTTTTATCAGCAGTCTGCCATTTTGGATAAAGGCCTCAATAAACGGCACATACGTATAGCTCGTTGGGATACGGGTATAGGCGCTATCATTACCCAACTTATTATGGCTGCAATGTTGGTTGCTGCTGCAGCGACCATTGGTAAAATAAATCCACATGCCCCTCTTGATACCGTTCAGCAAATTAGCAATGCCATTACACCTAGTTTGGGAGTAACCGCGGGTAGAATCCTCTTTGCTTTAGGAATGACAGGTGGCGCACTGATTGCTACTATTGTTGTTTCATTGACGGCGGCTTGGGGTTTAGGCGAAGTCATGGGTTTTCGTCGTTCTTTAGAGAATCGGCCTAAAGATGCTCCTTGGTTCTATGGTGTTTACACAATAGTATTAATTTTAGGTGGTCTATTAGTGGCTTCAGGTTGTGTGAATCTCGTTAACCTTAGTGTAGGTGTGCAAGTGATGAATGCATTGTTGTTACCTATCGTATTGGGATTTCTCTATTTGCTAAGTATACGTACATTACCTAAATCCTATCGTTTAAAAGGGAAATATGCATGGATAGTAGGGGTAGTTCTATTCATTACCTCCATGTTTGGTCTATTTGGTGGGATCTGGGGAAGCCTAACGTAGGATATGGGGCTGCATGCCCAATGTTAACGAGCAGCAAGTTTAGCAAAACTTGCAATTAGCCATTTAGTCCCCGCTTGATGAAATTTAACCTGTAGTCGGGTATGGATTCCTTGGCCTTCCGCATCGACAATAACGCCTTCGCCAAAGCTAGGGTGTGTGACCTGTTGGCCTAAACGTAATCCTGTATCTCCTATAGTTTCTTGGCTTTTTCGAATGATTTTTGTTGATTTTAATTGAGTAGGACGGATTATTTGTGTTTTTAATCGAGCTGCATCTACAAGTTCTTTTGGAATTTCAGAAATAAATCGAGAAGGTCTATGATGACTTTCTGTACCGTGTAACCGGCGTACTTCTGCATAACTTAAATAGAGTTTTTGCATGGCACGTGTCAACCCTACGTAACATAGACGGCGCTCTTCTTCTAAACGGCCCGGTTCGTCATGGGACATATGATGTGGGAACAAACCTTCTTCCATACCACACAGAAAAACCTCAGGAAATTCTAAACCCTTAGCAGAATGCAGCGTCATTAATTGTACACAGCTTTCTGCTTTATCACCTTGATGTTCACCGGCTTCCAATGCAACATGCGCTAAAAACGCGGATAAAATAGAAATACTTTCATCTTCAGGAACATATTGACGTGTGGCATTAATTAATTCTTCGAGATTTTCAATACGTGCTTGACCACGTTCGCCTTTTTCTTTTTTATAGTGAGCAAACAAAGCACTATGGTAAAGCACCTGTTCTGTCTGTTCAGAAAGTGATAAGGGTTTTGATTCTTCATCCATCTGATCAATCAAGCGTAAAAAAGCAGTCAACGCACTGGCGGCACGAGCCGATAAGGCATGACTCGTTAATAATTGTTGTGAAGATTCCCATAAGGAAAATCCTTGCTTGCGTGCCTCGGTACGTAGGATTTGTACCGTTGTATCACCAATTCCTCGTGTTGGCGTATTGACAACACGTTCAAAGGCTTGATCGTCTTTTCGATTAGCAATCAAGCGTAGATAGGCTAATGCATCTTTGATTTCGGCACGTTCAAAAAAGCGTAGTCCACCATAGATACGATAAGGAATCTGTGCACGAATCAAGGCCTCTTCTAGTACACGTGATTGAGCATTTGATCGATATAAAATGGCGATCTCATTGGCTTGCAACCCTTTTTTTAACGCTTTCTTAATTTGATCGATGATATAACGCGCTTCATCGAGATCATTAAATGCAGCATAAAGAGATATCAACTCACCTTGGCCACGACTACTCCATAATTTTTTGCCAAGACGGCCATCATTATGTGCGATCAAGGCATTCGCTGCGGCTAGAATAACAGCAGTTGAACGATAGTTTTGTTCCAGACGAATGATCTGAGTATTTGGAAAGTCATGGGTGAAGCGCTGAATATTTTCTACCCGTGCGCCGCGCCAGCCATAGATAGACTGATCATCGTCACCCACAATCATGAAATAGTTCTGTCCGTTACTAAGCAATTTCAACCAAGCATATTGAATGGTATTGGTGTCTTGAAATTCGTCGACCAAGATATGTCGAAAGCGTGCTTGATAATGTTCTAGTATGTCTGGATGTCGGATAAAAAGCTCATAGCTTCTGAGAATAATCTCAGCAAAATCAATGACGCCGTTACGAGCACAGATCTCTTCATAGGCTTGGTAAATACGGATTAGGGTTTTATTGTAAGGATCATTGGCATTGGCGACCTGGTGTGGTCGAATGGCTTCGTCTTTCTGTTGGTTAATAAACCATTGTATTTTTTTCGGTACCCACTGGGCTTCGTCTAAATTGAGACCACTGATAATGCGCTTAATAATGCGATGTTGATCATCACTATCTAGGATTTGAAAAGCTTGTGGTAAGCTCGCTGCTTCCCAGTGTTGACGTAATAGACGATGTGCAAGACCATGAAAAGTGCCTACCCACATCATTCTTATAGGCAGATTGACTAAACTTTCCAGACGCTGACGCATCTCGCCTGCTGCTTTGTTGGTGAAAGTGACAGCTAAGATATTATGAGGAGAAATGTTTTCAACATCAATAAGCCAGGCGATGCGATGGACTAATACACGCGTTTTTCCGCTACCTGCACCTGCTAATACGAGTAAATGACTTTGTGGGGCGGAGACAACCTTTTGCTGTGCTTCATTCAGTGAAGCGAGTAAATTTTCTTGAGAGCTCATAGGGTAGGGATTGTAGCGAACTTTTGTAAAAGTTATAAGGTGATCTTGCTATTAATTTTTCTGTTTCAAAAAAGATTAATTAGGATATAATCGCTGTTGCCACTTACGAAAATGGAGTAATCGTATGCAATCAAAAATAATAGTAGGGTGCTTAGTCGCCTATTTTATGAGTTCTATAGCTTATGCTAATTGCCCTAAAGCAGAAGATATTAAAGTTCGATGTCCAGAGCAACAAAAGCGCTGTGTTTTTTATGCTACAGGAGGCTGGCAGCAAGCGCAGCTTTGGTCAACATATAGTAACCGTGATGATAATTTGGTAAGTAAAATAAAGCAAGAAATAGCAGACAAAAAATTAACTTTTGTTTTAGCGAAGGCAAAATCAGACAATCTAGGAATGCAACTAGATGGTTGTAAATATATTGTTAATTGGAAAGGGCCGGAAGATGGTCCAGCTCCTGCCATCGATTCTATTTATCTTCAACTGTTACCCTCTAAGAAAAGAAGTGTTAAATTGGAAGGTGACCATTGGAAAGTTAATAAGAATGAGCATGACTGCTTAGGTAAGCAGGTTGCGGATTGTCCATTTATATTGACTCAGTAAACCTTAAGGGTCCGTAATTAGTTGTGTAATATGAAGTAGAAACGACGGGTGCTATGCGCTCAATACTGTAGGCAATGGCTGATCCCCAGAATCTGAACTTGATAGTACAGTTTCCGGGTTGGTGTTTGAAGTTTCTTTCTGTTTCTTTTTTACTAACCAAAATCCTATACTTATTCCTATTATTCCAAGCATCGATATCCCTCCTGCCAATGCGGAAATAGCTCCTGAATAGGATTCTGAGGTTTTGTGATCTAAACGACTGGAATCATTTATTAAAGCGTGGGCTTGGTCACTATAATCATGAGACAAAAAGCCATTATGCTGATAATGTGCAGCGATACTTCTATTATCTAGACTAAACAGGTTTGTTAATCCATTGGTTTCATTAGAAGCGGTAATCCTTTTCAAGGTGGCTTCAATATCTTCTTCTTTACTTTCTTCTATATCGTTAAGGTCGCCACATATTGTTTTAACTGTCTCAAGATTTTCTTGAAAAAATCTATTCATCTTGGCAGGAGGAGAAATAACGAGTGTGGGATTCTGACAAAGCTGTTTACGATCTCTGGAATGAAGCTTCTCTATAAAAGTCTTGCAGCGTGAAACTAATAGGGTGTCGTTACCGACAAATGAAGGTAAAGCGTCACTAGCAAATGCATGGGAAGAAAAACAGCGACTCTTGACTGCACTGGCAAGCAAATCTTGAGGTGATGTTAGATCTTTATCTTGTGGCAGCAAGCCTGTGCAAAGTGCGCCTTCTATAATCTGTTTCTCATATAATGACTTCCTAAATCGTAACTCTAATATTTTTAAGATTTCTTCGTGAGATAATGTTTCTTTAGAGTGTTGATAGAGCGCGCGCTGATTTGATACGCTATTAAGCTTTTTATTGTGATAATGAAGTTCCTTGTCAATATCACTGCAAAGTTTTATTCTTTCTCCCTTAGGGACAGCTTGGAAGTTTTTCTGACAAAGAAGTTTAGTCGCTTCTACGTTTTCCATGACTTCTTGTGGCGTAGCAGAAGTGTTATAAGTAGGATAACAACTTGCGAGAGCCTGAAAAGTCATTTGATTTATATGGGGTGCACATTTCTTCCCAATAGATTCAATACCTTCAGAAAAATCTTTGGCTTCTTCATGGTCTATTGTCTGGCAAGCCTCACTTTGAATATCTTTTAGTGAATCAACGACAAATTTTGTGAGAAAATCGCACCCGAAGAAATTTATTGCTGGTTTTTTGAAAAAATGTCTTCCTAGCTGAAATATATTTTTTACTCCTGTTAAAACGGGTAAAGGATTATGACAAATAGTTTTCTGCACCGTTAAAGGTAACGTTGTAGCACTTTCTTCGGAATTAACGTGAGAAGAAACATAATGTTCCCCTATTTCTTCCTGAGAGGGTAACAAAGTTTGAATGGTTGTTTTCATATGACATCCTGTCTTTTATAATTAAATTAATAAAAAATTACTTTTTCAGAGATATTACCATATAGGTCAATTTGCTCGCAAGCAATACATGGCTTATTTCGCTGTATACGCATGATAAGACAAAAAATTTTCAAACTTTTGATAACGTTGTTTATCAAACTCTATAGGATGATGTGCTAGGTAAGGCAATGTAGTCTGCCAAATTTGATGGTTTAATTCATTATTGAGCGCAGGATTATTGTTAGCAAATAATTTCCAGCTTTTTTCTGAGTTTTTTAAAAGATAATCACTTGCTTTCTGAAGTGCAATTAAGAATTTTGTTAGACGTGGGTCAGAGGCTTTATTTTTATTGGCAACAATAATTAGTTCATCATAAGAAGGCATAACGGTTTCGATAGGGAATATTTTTACGGGTTGACCCGCAAACTGCATCTGTAATGGTTCTACATTACGCATCACATTAATGGCGGCATCCAATCGTTTTGTTAACAGCGCTTGCGTCAAATTATATTGGACATTGATAGTTTGTACATCATGCAAGGTTAATCCGGCTTGCTGTAATAAAGCACGTAAAGCCATGGTGCCTTCGAGGTGTGAGGTATAGCCAATTCGTTTACCTTTTAAATCAGCAATCGTACGGATTCCACTGTCTTTTCTGACGATTAAACAATTTAATGGGTGGTCTATGAGCGTGGCTATTCGAACTAAAGGCAGACCTTGTGCAGCTTGCACGATGAGTTGAGGTTGATAAGTGATTGCTAAATCAGCGTGACCTGCAGCGACAAGCTTAGGCCCGTCATCGGGATCTGCCGGAGAAATAATAGAAACCTGGATTCCTTCTTGTGCAAAAAAACCTTGTTCTTTTGCAATAAAAATCGCGGCATGGTTAGGATTAATCAGCCAATCCAGGATCAGTGTCAATGGTTTTGCAGAGGCGTAAACAGGGAGTAAAAATAGTAATAACACAAAAATCTCAGCACAAGACAAAAAATAGGTGAGGCGGGTCCTGCCACTGGATGCACTTTTTTTTGCCAGCTTACGCCACAAAAAAGAAGCTAGCATCCGTGTCACCCACCTCTTTTTAAATTTTTGTCCTGTGCACAGCACAAAAATAAGTATTAATATTTTTTTCATAAATTAAAAATGTAAGTGAGTTATTATTTCTTTATTAATAGCCAAGGCGTAGCGAAATATAATAATTTGTCAACTAAAAAATAAATGGAAATGCCTAATAAAATGAGTATCCATAGCGCAGCAAACATCAAGTCGATTTGCATTTGCGCATTACTATTGAGTAATAAAAACCCCAGACCCTGATTCGATCCTATCCATTCGCCTATCACAGCACCTAATGGCGCCATAGCCGCAGCTAAACGTATGCCAGAGGCGAGATGGGGGAGCGCAGCAGGAACACGAATGTGATAAAGGATTTTCCAGCGATTGCCTCCCATTAGTTGTGCACTGTCCAAATACGGTTGAGGGGTTCGCTTTAAACCATCCGAAAAATTATTAGCAACAGGAAAAAATAACATGAGTGTGGTGGTAACTATCTTGGCTGTCACGCCATAACCAAACCAAATGACTAGCAATGGAGCGATAGCAAATACAGGTAACGATTGACTTATCAGCAATATAGGGTGCAACAGTGAATAAACAGGACGGAATAAGCACATGCTCAGGGCTAAACTGATGCCAAGTAGAATGCCGAAGCTAAGGCCTAGTAGTGTTTCTACTAGCGTAGGTAACGTTTGTGTTGCAATCAGTTCACGATGAATGATGAGACTACGAAAAACCTGTAAAGGTGTCGGTAATAGATAACTCGGTAGTTGCAACATAACAACGATACATTGCCAAATCACGAGTAAAGATAAAGTGAGGACTATGCCACGGATAAATACAGGCATTAATAGACTTCCTCTAGCCGGTCTAGTAATTGACTTTGCCATTGTAGTAATTTGAGATTGCTTAGCGCGCGTGGCGGAGCATCATCGAATGCGAATTGCAAATAATCAATTTTGGCAGGGCGGCCTGACATAATCGCAATATGATGACCCAGTCGAAGTGCTTCTAGCGGATCATGGGTGACTAATAATACCGTACGATTCGTTAGTAATTGCACTGAGAGAGTGTGTAGTTGGTGTCGAGTTATCGTATCTAAGGAAGAAAAAGGTTCATCCATTAAGATAATGGGTTTGTTTTCTAATAGTACTCGTGCCAGGGCAACGCGTTGTTGCATACCGCCTGATAATTGTGCGGGATATTTTTTTAAGGCATGCGTTAATCCCAGTTGATGTAACAGAATCTCTGCTTGTTCGGTGGGTCGTTTTTGGCCGCGTAAGCGATAGCCTAGTAAAACATTCTCTATGACACTAAGCCAAGGCAGTAAAGCGTCTGATTGTGGAAGGTAGGCGATACGCCCGTATAAATTTTGTTGATCACTGGCACTCACATTTTTTAGACTCGCATCTTCATAGGCAAGCGGTCTACCAGCATTGGCGTTTGCGGTGTTTAATCCAGCAATAAGTTGTAAAATACTGGTTTTTCCGATTCCGCTAGGACCTAATAAGCAAGTTGTTTGACCTGCTGGCAAATGAAAATTTAAATGATCAAATAAAATTTGATTTTGATACCGTAAGCAAGCATTGCTTACGGTAACAGCAGGTGAATTTGTCATACACTTTTCCTACGCAGGTATTATCCCGATCAGGTGGTAAGGGTATTTCTCAGCCGAAAAGCAAAGTATTTTTGCTAAGATTTCAAAAAATCTTACAGCACCCCTAAGTGGAAGCGATACTAACAAGATTGCTAATAAGATTAAAGAGAAATATTTATACCGCTCGTACTTGAAGAATGGCTATCCAGATTTTGATTTTTTGTTTTCTAGAAAGTATCGATTCAAGCTATAAACTTGAGTTATTGTAAAAGTTAACGTTTAATTAGGGTATGTTTAGTCTTGGGGAGTGTATTATGTCTAGAGCTTTTCGATCAGTCGTATTCTCAGGCATGCTGGTTTTATTTTCTACCGTAGCGTTGGCGGTTTCGCCAACGATTATAAAAGATCCGATTAATTTTTCAGATTATAAAGGCAAATGGCTTGTGATCAGTTATTGGGCAACTTGGTGTAATTATTGCATGGAAGAAATACCTGAATTAAATGCTTTTTATCGTGCGCATCGAAATGAAGTTGTTATGTTTGGCGTTAATTATGAGGATGGACCTGTAAACGAATTGCCTGAACGTATACAAGAAAGTGCTGTTGCTTTTCCTACGTTTTCTTATGATCCAAAGCCGTATTTTCATTTCCGTATTGGCAGAATTTCCGGACTACCAACAACACTTTTAATCGGTCCTGATGGTAATTTGAAACGCGTGTTGGAAGGGCCGCAGACTAAACGAAGCTTAGAAAATGCACTGGGTCTATTATAGAAAACTAAAATAAGGGCTCACTAGTGCTATTTTCTTGATTATCTGGCCTTGATTGATTTTCGGTTTGACTCTCCGTTGTAGTGTCCATTGGGCTAAAAGCGGTGGGCTCTTCTTCCTCAGGTATTTTAGGTAAATTATCTTTGCGGAAATATTCCAAAATAGAACCTGGCGTTCCTTCTGGTAGTAAATAGCCTGTTATGGGATCGATACTTGCCGTGATGATGTCAGGTGGTTGTGGCATCGTCCTTTCCGGTTTGCCTAGCAAGGCAACACGCATGAAATCGATCCACATTGGCAATGCGGCTTTTGCTCCATATTCAAGCACTGAACTAGGTTGGTCAAAGCCTATCCAAACGGTAGCCACTAAATCACTATTAAATCCAGTAAACCACGTATCGACATAATCACTAGTTGTTCCTGTTTTTCCTGCAAGATCATGGCGACCTAGGATTCTTGCTTGGGTGCCTGTGCCGTAGCGAATGACATCTTGCAAAGCAGAGGTAGTAAGAAAAGCGATATCGGCAGGAATGGCTTGCGGTGCATAAGGACTATCTTTTTCATCAGGTGTAGGGAGAGTGATTTTGCCGGTTAAACAATCTTCACACGCTATTTTTGGTTCTGCTTGATAGAGGGTTTGTCCTTGTTCATCGGTAATGTGATCGATTAAATAAGGCGTTATTCTAAAGCCGCCATTAGCAAAAACAGCATAAGCACGTGCTAATTCGATAGGTGTTACATCACCTGTCCCCAATGCAAGAGAAAGATTGCGCGGCAATTTCTTGGGGTTAAAGCCAAAGCGCTTTGCATAAGCTAATACATAAGGTACATTGATTGCTTGTAATAAACGTACCGAGATAAGATTGATGGACCTGGCTAAGGCAACACGTAAACGAGTGGGCCCAGTAAAAATATGGTTATCGTTTTGTGGGCGCCAAGGTTCATCATGTCCTGGTATATCAAATACTAAAGGTGCATCGTTAAATACATTGGCTAATGTGTATCCTTTTGCTAGTGCGGCTGCATAAATAAAAGGTTTAAAACCTGACCCGGGTTGTCGTTCTGCTTGAATGACTCGGTTGAATTTACTCAAATTATAATCAAATCCTCCTACTAAGGCGCTGATAGCGCCGTTTTGCGGATTAAGTGCAACCAGTGCTCCTTGTACTTTAGGTATTTGCGCGAGTTGCCAGGCATTATTTTGGTTTTGTACACGGATGATGTCGCCAACGTGTACTTTGCTTTTCAATGATTCCGGCGGTGGATTGAGTTGAGTGGGATCAAGTTGCGGTAATGTCCAAGCGATACCTTCCCAAGGGATAATGATTGACTGATTATTGGCTAGTAAGGCAGTAACTCCTTGATCAGTGATTGTAGTGACGATAGCGGCCTGCAGACTGTTCACCGAGGAAATGCGATGCAGTGCATTTAAAGCCTGTACAAGCTTTTTCTGATCTAGGGGAGCAATATTCTTTTCGACTCCTCTATAGCCATGTCGGCGATCATAGGCTAATAAAGCAGTACGTAAGGCTTTATTAGCAGCGACTTGTTGGGTGGTATTCAGCGTTGTATAGACGTTATAACCTTTCGTATAAATGTTGTCACCAAAACTTTTATACATCATGTCGCGTACCATTTCCGCGACATAGGGCGCCTTTATCATACTGCCGCTGCTATCGGCGTCTGAATGTGTTTGCATCGGTGTTTGAATAGCGGCTTGGTAAGCGGGCTGTGATATATAACCTAATTCAAACATACGTGCTAACACATGGTCACGACGTTGTTTTGCTGCAATGGGATTAACCAAGGGATTAATAGCTGAGGGTGCTTTAGGCAAGCCGGCAATCGTTGCTATTTCAGGTAAGGTGAGTTGGTTTAAGGTTTTATTGAAATAAACTTGTGCGGCGGCAGCGATACCATAAGCTCGATTACCTAGAAAAATTTTGTTCAGATAAAGTTCAAGAATTTGATCCTTAGTAAATTCACGTTCTATTTTTAATGATAAAAGAATTTCGGTAAATTTACGTAAAAAGGTTTTTTCACGAGACAGATAAAAGTTACGGGCAACTTGCATGGTGATCGTGCTACCTCCTTGCACTTTTGCCCCCGTTAACAGCAATTCACCGGTAGCACGCAATAGGCCATAAAAATCCACCCCATGATGTTCTAAAAAACGTTGATCCTCAGTGGCTAAAAAGGCTTTGACCATCAGCGTAGGGACTTCATTCAATCTAACTAAATTTCGATGTAATTCGCCAAATTCAGCAATAGCTTGGCCGTCACTGGTATAAATCCGCATGGGAATAGGCAATTGTACAGATTTTAATTCATCAACATCCGGCAATTGTTTGGCCAGATACAAGTAAAAAAGGCTTGCTACTACGATAAGCGTAATGAAAAGACTTAATAACATCAACACTAGGTTGCGGAGAAGATTAAAGCGTTGTTCCATAACTAGAAAGAATAATAAACTGACAACATGATATAGCATCTTCTTATTAATGTCTTACAAGTATGGATATTACACCTCTGTAAGGGATAAAAAAGATTGATCGGGGAGGTGAAAAATAAATTATAATATATGCATTAACTAATTGACAAAGTATTATTTACGTGCATAATTAATAGAGATAAAGTTTTTCTCTAAAATAATAAAATAATTAAATGATGCGTTTTATCAGGGATCAATTAAAAAGAACAGGAGCTGGCAAGGATGTCATAGGTTTAGACATAGGGTGTTCAGCGATTACATGCGTCGTTTTAGAAGGTTCAGAATTTTCCTATAAACTCAAGCATTATGGTGTAGAAGTCATTTCCCCAGAAATCAAAAGCAGGGGAATCAAAGCAAGCGAACAAGTCATTACTTGTATCAAACGATTGTTAGCGGCGACAGATGTCTTGTCGAAACATTGTGCAATAGCGCTTCCTGATAGCGTAGTTACTAGCCAGTGGATCCGTATTGATTGCTCTGCAGCTGAAGATATTGAAATTGCAGTCAATTTAGCGCTAGAACAACACGTACCTCATCCTTTAGATGATATCTATTCTGATTATCAAGTGTTTGATAGTCCTTATGAAGATAAAAGTTACCTAGATGTATTTTTAGTCGCTTGCAGAAAAGAACAGGTAGATGTTCGTTTACAGATAATTCAACAGGCAAATTTAATTCCGCTTTTCATTGAAATAAATTCATATGCTATTAAACGAGCTTATACGCAATTATATCCTGAAGATTTGATGAAAACCTCCATACTCGTTGATATAGGATTTACACATCTGACACTTTCATTTTTTGGCGAAGCTAAACAAATACGTAACTATAGTGAAAGTATGATTAACAGGGTGGGTAAAGAGGCTATTTTACAGCGAGTACAACAATGTCTTAGTACGCTTTATTTTGCTTATCCCTATTATAAATTCAGTAAGCTTGTTTTTACCGGTTCTAATTATCCATTACTAGCATTTTTAGTAAAAAAATTGACGGGTTTATATGAATTAAAAATAGAAATTTTATCTCATAATAATTTGTTACGTTGTGCGGATGATGACAATAAAAAAGATTTTATTACGCTATTTCCAGCGCTTTTTTTAAGTTTTGGTTTGGCATTGCGCGGACTCACATTCAGTATGTAAAATGAAAGAAATTAACTTATTACCATGGAAAGATCAACAAAATAAGCGAGAAGACATAAAATTTATTATATTTTTTTTACTAGCGATATTTTTAAGTTTTTTAATGATATTTTTTCTGAATGAACTATTTTATCATCAAGTTAATCAATTGGATTTGCATAAAGCTGGATTGGTCAAGCGACTATCTTTTCTCTCATTATCTATAAATGAATTACAGCAGATAGAACAGCAATCGAAACAACTAAAAACTACCTATCAGTTATTGAATAATAACCATAAAAAAATTCAAGAAATTTTACGGCTATTACACCGCTCATGCATGAACATGAAAATTTTTATAAAAACTATTGACTATCAATCTCCATATTTTTCGATATTAATTTCAGTAAGTTCAGAAAAAAAGTTTTTAGAATTAATCGAAAAAATAGAAAAAAAATATCATTGGAAATATAAATATCTTTTTCAGAAAAAACAAGATTCAAAATTTGAATTCCTTTTAAAAATGGAGCCTTAACGAGATATATCCATTGCACTTGAAAATGCGAGATGGCATTTTCAAGGGGAGAATCGCGATTTCTCCCCTTGAATAACGGGGCGGAAGCTTGGCTTCCCCCCGTTAAGTGATAGGTTATACCGCTCGCTGTGAATTCGAAAAGTTCGCATCTTCAAGTACGAGCGGTATATGCGGACCAGTTTTTGAAAAAATGCTACGCACAGCGCGTAGCGCACAGCAATCCAGTGAAGAACTTAATTTTCTGGATTACTTCGGTCTCACTGACGTTTCGGCCTAGCCATGACGGGCTATTTTTAATTTTTGTTATGCGTTGAGGAAAAAATGATGGAATGTAAATCGACTTTTATATCGAGAGATAAAGCCGGTTTAAAAATTTGGTTTCTTGTAACTAGTGCTTTTTTAATTCTTATACTAGGATATGGTTTTTATTTGAAACCATGCCTGATCAAGAAAAAATTACTTCAATCTCAGATAATGAATTTAAAAATTCAGTTGTCAGAAAAACAAAAAATCTATTCATCTTATGAGATATACAAAAAAAACATAAATTTTTTAAAGAGAAAATTTTTTATATATCCGAATGTACCCAAAAAATTTCAAGATGTGCTTAGGCGTACGAGGACGAACGCGCGGAGTGTATTAGGTAGTCAGGATCGCGTGAGTGCCGATGTGCAACAACACCACATCTTGAAAGGCGAAGGGTATAGTACTAATAAAGCCAGCAGTAGCGATATTTTATTAGCATTGATAAGTGGTCAGATGTTGTCAGAGAGACTAATAAAGCATTATTTAAAGATTCAATCGGGTAAAAAGCAAGCTGTTTTCACAGAATTTCCAGTCGAGGTTTTTCTAGAAGGTAACAAAAAAAATATCATTGAGTTTCTTTACCAGATTTCAAATCTACCTTACCCGATCTTATTACAGAAATTTCAATGGCATTTTTTTGATTTTATAAATACGATTTCAGATAAAAAACAAAAACTCTATCTTCTGTTTACTGTGTATCAAAATGACGATACTTTTTTTTCTACTGCGTTAACAAATCAGTCTCGTAACTCCGTGTTTGATTACAAAAATCTACAAATTAGCAATGAAAATCCACTAACACACACTGCGCTTAAACAACTAGAAATGCATGGATTTCTTAGCTCGGATTTGACTGAGAAAAGATGGGGTTTAATTCAGCTGCCAGATAAAAAGATTTATAAAGTTGAGCGGGGTGACAAAATCGGATTAGAGCAAGCGTGTATTACCTCTATTGATAGAAAAAAAATAGTACTCCGTGAAAAAAATGGGGAAAAAACTGTGTTGTCTTTTCAAAAATGATTGATAAAAACGCGGGTGACATATGGGTTGGAGAGGAGGTGAAAGGCGAAGGGTATATTATTTTATAAATAAATTAGCGCTAGCTTTAGTTTTTTTCCTGTTTTTTGTACCTTTAATTTCATTTGCAGCAGATTCAATAAACGTTAATCCAATGGGGGAGATGCAAGAACATCGCTTAACATTAAATTTTGAAGATATTAATATACGGACCGCATTACAGTTACTCGCTGAATTTAGTGGGTACAATATCATTGTAGATGATAAAATACGAGGTCATTTAACGCTTCACTTAAACAATATGCCCTGGCAGCAGGCATTAGACATCGTTTTACAGACACAAGGATTAGCGAAACGTGCTATCCCAAACGGCTGGTTTGTTGCTACCCAAAGTGAACTTTTGCGACGAGACAAGAAAAATTTAGAACTGCAAACTCAGCAGAAAGAATTAGCACCTTTAGTATCTAAGTTACTATCCATTCGTTATAGCAATGCTAGCGATATTGCCGCGTTAATAAAAGATAAACACAATTCACTTTTATCTTCCAAGGGAAATGTTTCTGTGGATAAACGTACCAATAGTCTTTGGATGCAAGAGGCAAAGGATAAATTAGTGCAAATAGAAAAAGTTATTAAACAGTTGGATAAACCTATTCAACAAGTATCCATAGAGGCGCGCATTGTTAGTATCGATCAAAGTAGAGAATGGGAATTAGGTGCTAGATTTGGTCTAACACAGTCTTCTATAGCTACACCCCGCAATTCTGCGCGGCATAATACAACAAACGAAGCATCGTTATTATCTCATTTGACAATGGATTTACCTTTATCAGGGGAGGGCAGGGTGGGTGGAGGATTGTCTGTAGGTTTGCATTTAATGCGCTTAGGCAAAAATTCTTTACTAGACTTAGAGTTATCTGCCTTAGAAAGCGAAGGGGGTGCGCAAGTCATTTCAACTCCCCATTTAATTACTGCGGATCAACAAGCGGCATATATAGAGACAGGTGAGGATATTCCTTATCAAGGAAAGACGGCTGATGGTTCCATCAATGTGGTATTTAAAAAAGCGGTATTAGCCTTAAAAGTAACGCCTAGGGTAATGCCTGATCGTCGATTAATACTGGATTTGACAGTGAATCAAGACCAGCCCAGTAATTTTACCGTGTTGGATATTCCTGCCATTAAAGCACGAGGCATTAAAACCCAGATTATTGTAAAAGATGGAGAAACGGTTGTGTTGGGTGGGATCTATGAGCATTTGCAAAGCCAATCTGTGCAACGAATTCCTTTTTTAGGTTCTTTGCCTGTTATAGGACATTTATTTAGTTATAAAGTGAGCAGTGATAGACGCAATGAGCTTTTGATATTTGTGACACCTACAATTCTCGATCCGTAGATTCTGTCTCTGCTTTTCTTGCGCGATGGGGATTTTCACGGTATTTTCAGACGATGCGCTTTCAGTGGTCCCAACTTACAAAATTAGATAACAATCGGCTTATTCATAGCTTAAAAACGGCTATTGCCTTTTTGATTGGGCTGCTTATTGTGTGGGTATTTCATTTGCCGGCACACGGGCAATGGCTATTAATCAGTTTATTGGTAGTGATGTGTGCACAGTCTCGTGTTGGCGCAGTGATGCAAAAATCGTATATGCGGTTTTTGGGAACGCTGATAGGGGCTTGTATTGCCGTATTAACACTTTACTTAGCGTATCCTAGTGTTGTTTGGACTACCTTAATACTATGCCTTACTACGGCTTTATTCAGCTATATTGCCGATAGTCCTGGTTATTTGAGCGATGCCGGCCCCTTAGGTGCGGTAACCGTCGTTATTATATTGATTGGCCAAAACCCGAGTTATACTACCGCTTTAGATCGTTTTCTTGAAATTAGTTTAGGTATTCTTATCGCCTTATTGGTTTCACGCTTTATTTGGCCTTTGCATTCGCGTACACAGCTACGCTACATAATGAAAAATACCTTGCAAGACTTGAAAATACTTTCTGAGCAATTAAGGGCGTGGGGTTCTATACCCAAAGGATTTCA